>JBFYSP010000048.1:0-2712 GCA_041301395.1 Anaerolineae bacterium | reverse complement strand
TTGGGCGTCTGCGAGATGGCGATGCACTGGTAAAACGGGCCGGATGGGTAATTGGGCAGGGCAAACTGGCTGACCAGCCAGCGGTCGGCGGCCTGGTCGTAGAGCACGATCGGGTCGCCATCATTCTCTGTCTGGCAGGCGCCGCCGAATCCCGCCCAAATGGCGTTACTGTTGTCAGGACCGTATACCGAAGTGGCGGTATTATTCGAGCGGTTGATCGACCAGATCTGCAGCGATAGATTGACCATCTGCACATAGTGGTTGGGGCCGATATCGCCGACAGTGTCGGGTGGCAGCACGCCGTTGCGGTTATTGAGGCCGTCAAAGTTCAAGAACGTCGTCCCTGCCTCGGGGGAAGGGTTGCCGTCCAGCGCCGGGTCGATTGCCGGGACCGGCTCCGGGGAGTTAATGCGGTCGGCAATCACCTTACGCGGCAGATCCTTGCGGCCGGCCTGGGGCGGCAGCACCGGCCGGGTGTGCAGCGGCTCGCTGGTATCGGTGCGCTCCGGGTAGATAACCTCCGGTTTGGGTTCAGGGCGGGCGGCAGCAGTCTGCAAGCCGACCAGGCCCAGCAGCAGGGCCATCAGAACCAGCACATTGAGGACGATGGGGATTGATTTTTTCATACCTGGCTCCTTAAAAGCGAAAAATGTCCTTTCCAGGTTTGCACACTGGTTTTTGCCCACAACCGGCAAATCTCAACGCCGATGCTCAACCTCAGCCGGTATCGCCGACCGGTTGCTACTATATGCCTTGTTCTCCGTCCCTGGGATTTGGGGCTGCCGGCACCGGGGTGCAGGCTCTTGTGCTGTGCTGGTGAGGTGTTGGGATAATCACCCCAATTTAATACGCTACCGGCTACCTGACAAGGTATTTAAGAATCTGAGGTAAAACATTAATCTATTTATCATATTAGAATTAATAACCGGGGATTAGAAACCGCCAACCTGGTATATTCCAAGCGCTCCTACTCGAATCTACGGAACAAAATACACTATAATACGTCAATCAGTGTGAGGGAAAACCTTGCTCGTTAATTAAAAAACGCGATTTCAACCTTGATGTAAACTACTCACCCCCCTATTCAGGAGAATGCCCCATGCAAACAAAACCCCCGAAAGCCTTCGGGATGACCCTTACTATCTTGGCGATCATTTCGATGTTACTGGCTGCCTGCCAGTCGGCTGAGCCAACCGTAGTAGAGGCACCCCCCACCGACGTGCCGCCGACTCCCGCTCCAACCACACAAATCTTCGATGTGACTGCCATGCAAAACATCGAGTGGGTCCTGGGAGCCTACGGCGATCCGGATAATCCCACCGTCCCGCCGAGCGAACTGCGCATGACCGCCCTGTTTGCTCCGGATGGCAGCCTGTCTGGATTCGCCGGCTGCAACAACTACAAAACCAGCTATACCGCCAACCCGGATGGCAGCCTGGTGATCGACCCGGTGATTGCTACCACGATGATGGCCTGCCCGGAAGAGCAGATGGAAGCCGAACAAGCCTTCCTGCAGGCACTCAGCATGGCGCAGAGCTTTGGCTTTGCCCCCGGCGGCGGCCTGACGATCACCTTCGGCTACTCTGGTGTTGAGGATACCGGGCTGCTCGTGTTTGCCAAGGGCGCCGTGCCCCTGGTGAATACACCCTGGGTGCTGGTTTCCTATGGCGACCCGGATGCCCCCACAGCGGTCCTGCCGGGCGTGCCCATCACCGCCCAGTTCGCCGAAGACGGCCTGGTCTCCGGCTCGGCCGGATGCAATGGCTACAACGCCGGCTTTGAGGTCAACGAGCAGGAGATCACTGTCACCACAGTTGCCTCGACCATGATGATGTGCCCGGTGGGCATGGAGCAGGAAGCGGCATACCTGGCGGCTTTTGATGTCTCCAGAAGCTTCGAGATCCTCGGCCAGACCCTGACGATCACCTACAACGATGAAGCCGCCGGCTTGCAAGGCGTATTGACCTACACCTCGGCCAGCCTGCCGCTGGAAGGCACGCTGTGGACCCTGACTGCGCTGGACGGTGTAGCCATTGATGATGCCGCCGCGCAAACGGCAGTGTTCGAGGCGGGCGAAGACCCCGGCAGCGGCACAGTCGGTGGACTGGCCGGCTGCAACAACTATAACGGCGGCTACACTTTGGATGGCGAAAACCTGACCATCGGTCCGCTGGCTTCCACAATGATGATGTGTGATGATGCCGCTATGGAGTCGGAGCAGGCTTTCCTGCAGGCGCTGCAAACTGCCCAAACATACCGCATCCTGGGGAACAGCCTGGATATCGTCACCGAGTCCGGCACCTTCACCTTCGTAGCCGGGCGCACCCCGCTCACCGGCGCCCTGTGGCAGCTCACTTCTTTGGGGGATGTTCAGAACCCCGAATCGCCGGTAGCCGGCGCTAACTTCACCGCCCAGTTCATGCACAATCCGCAGACGCAGACGCCGGCCGGCGTGCTGAGCGGCACTACCGGCTGCAACGAGTATTCCGCAGCCTACGCCGCCACGCTGACCGGTATGAAAATCAACCCGCCGGCCAGCACCGGCAGCGCCTCCTGCGCTCCGGGGCTGTCCAGCCAGGAGGAGCTCTACTTCCTGGCGCTGAATAACGTCACCACCTACCGCATCCTGGGTGAAACCCTGGTGATGCCTTACGATGACGGCAAGCAGGCCCTGGTTTTCCACGCCACCCAGCTGGCAGTCGCCGAGCGCCC
>JBFYSP010000046.1:0-2890 GCA_041301395.1 Anaerolineae bacterium | reverse complement strand
TCGTCTTGCTGGCTGAGATTCGCGATCTGTTGAAGAAATAGCATTCTTACCGAACGCCCTTCCTACCTGAACGCAGCTTTCCTTGGAAAGCACACGCCCTGGCGCTATATCGCTGGGATTGCTCTGATTCTGATCATCTGGCTGGTACTGGGCAGCCTGGCGACCACCGTCCTGCTGGTCATCCTGGCTGTTCTCCAAGGGGTCAGCCCGGCCGAGATCATCGATATCGCCGCCAATCCATCCGCCCTGGGGTACTCGTCCAGCTTTCTGGTTCTGAATATCAGCTTCCTGTTCTTGTTTGCCGGTCTCTTCCTGGTAGTGGTTGCCATCCACGAGCGCCCTTTCCGCACCCTGGTCACCGCACTGCCGGCGGTAAACTGGAGGCGCATGGTCTTCGGGGGATCCATCTGGCTCGGCCTGGCAGCCATTTCCAGCCTGGTGGAATTTGTCATCTGGCCCGAGACGTTCACCTTCCAGCTGGATTTACGCGCCTTTCTCCCCTTTGCCCTGCTGGTCTTGCTATTCACCCCGATTCAGGCTGCCACCGAAGAGCTGCTCTTCCGCGGCTATCTGGTTCAAGGCGCCAGCCTGATCTCCCGCAACCACGTGTTCCTGGCGCTGCTTTCCGGCCTGCTCTTCATGCTCCCCCACCTGTTCAACCCGGAAATGGCCGCCAATTTCTGGGTGATGGCCTTCTCCTATTTCCTTTTTGGCGCCTTCCTGGCCTGGGTTTCACTTGTCGACGGTACGCTTGAGCTCGCCATCGGGGTGCACATCGCCAACAACTTTTTTGCCACTCTGGCCATCACCTTCCCGCAATCAGCAATCCCTTCGCCGGCCTTGTTATTTACCACCCATTTCGACCCGGTTTTCTCTCTCGTAATGCAGATCATCGCTTGCCTGGTATTCTACGGCCTGGTATTTTTCTGGCAAAAGCGGCGGCAGCTGCAGGAAGCAGCTTAGTCACCCCCACCTAAAATCCAACTCTCCCACCTGAATAAAAAAGGGCTGCCCCACTTACTTGGGGGCAGCCCTTTTGTTTCTTGCTTAAAACTGGGTACTAATACTCAGGCATCTGCGGGGGAGCAGGTCTGTCCTTTTCGGGTACGTCAGTGATCAGGGCTTCGGTCGTCAGGATCATGGCCGCGATCGAGGCCGCATTTTCCAGGGCGCCGCGGGTGACTTTGGCCGGGTCAATCACGCCGTCTGCCACCATGTCCAAGTACTGTTCCGAAATCACATCATAACCGATATTCAGGTTGCCTTTTTCCTGCTGCGCTCGGCGCACATTTTCCAGGACCACGGAGCCATCCTTACCGGCATTCTCAGCGATCTTGCGCAGCGGCATTTCCAACGCCTTGCGGACAATGGTCACACCTACCTGGGAGTCATCGTTGTCCATCTTCAGTTCGAACAGAGCGGGGATAGCATTGATCAGGGCAACGCCACCACCAGGCACGATGCCTTCCTCAACCGCCGCACGGGTCGCCGAGAGGGCGTCCTCGACACGGTGCTTCTTTTCCTTCAGCTCGGTCTCGGTTGCCGCACCCACACGGATGATCGCAACACCACCGGACAGCTTGGCCAGGCGCTCCTGCAGTTTTTCTTTGTCGTAATCGCTGGTGCTCTTATCGATCTCGACACGGATCTGCTCGATGCGGCCCTTGATCTCCGCCGGTTCGCCCTTGCCACCCACCACAGTGGTATCGTCCTTGGTCACGACGATCTTCTCGGCGTGGCCCAGGTCGGTAACCATAGCGGTCTCCAGCTTGCGGCCGGTCTCTTCCGAGATTACCGTCGCACCGGTCAGCGCAGCGATATCCTGCAACATGGCTTTGCGGCGATCGCCGAAGCCGGGGGCTTTCACAGCCACAACATTCAGCATGCCGCGCAGCTTATTCAGAACCAGAGTAGCCAGAGCTTCGCCGTCGATATCCTCGGCAATGATTACCAGCTCGCGACGGCCCAACTGGACCAGCTTCTCGAGCACTGGGACGATGTCGGCAGCTGCGGAGATCTTCTTGTCATGGATCAGGATGTAGGGCTCGGAGATGCTTGCTTCCATGTGCTCCGGGTCGGTAATGAAGTAAGGCGAGATATAACCACGATCAAACTGCATACCTTCGACATACTCTTTCTCGAATTCCAGGCCTTTGGATTCTTCAACAGTGATCACGCCGTCTTTGCCGACTTTATCCATAACATCCGCAATCAGATCGCCGATGATGCGATCCTGGGCAGAAATGGAAGCGACATTGGCGATTTCTTCCTTGGTGGTCAGCTCAATTGCCTGCTCATTGATTTTTTCGGCAACAGCTTTGGTAGCGGCTTCGATACCACGCTTGAGCAGCATCGGGTTGGCGCCGGCAGCCAGGTTTTTCATACCTTCGACAACGATTGCGTGCGCCAGCACGGTGGAGGTCGTCGTGCCATCGCCAGCGATGTCATTAGTCTTGGTGGCGGCTTCCTTGAGCAGCTGGGCGCCCATATTCTCAAAGGGATCTTCCAGCTCAATTTCTTTGGCAACGGTTACGCCGTCGTGGGTGATGGTCGGGGAGCCAAATTTCTTATCCAGGGCAACATTGCGGCCCTTCGGACCCAGGGTGGTGGCCACAGCCACGGCCAGGGTTTCCATACCGCGCGAAAGTCGGCGGCGTGCTTCTTCAGAAAATACGAGTTGTTTAGCAGCCATAATTCATTTACTCCTTAAGGGTTGAGATTACTCAATCACAATTGCAAGCAGATCGGTTTCACGCAGGATGAGCAGTTTCTTGCCATCCACCTTAATCTCGGTACCGGCGTATTTTGCGAACAATACCGTATCGCCTGCCTTGACATCCATCGGGATGTACTTGCCGTCTTCGTCCCGATCGCCGGGTCCAACTGAGAG
>JBFYSP010000017.1:0-11788 GCA_041301395.1 Anaerolineae bacterium | reverse complement strand
CATTTGTCATATCGGCAACATGCAAGTAAACACTTGCTTGCATGGCTGCCTGGGGGTAAGATATTTATGCAAGCGTTCACTTGCATAAATATCTGGAGGTTTGCATGCCCCTCAATCCCGCCACTGATTCATCATCCGAGGACACTTCCCGGAAAATTATTGCCGCTGCCATGCAACTGTTTGGGCAGGTGGGATACACGCGTGCCACCACGCGCCTCATCGCCGATGCAGCCGGGGTTAACGAAGTAACCTTGTTCCGTCATTTCGGTTCCAAGAAAAACCTGCTCATGGCTTGCACCGAAGCTTTTAACGCGGTTGGTTTTCCGGCTAATTTTGAAGGCGAGCTGACTGGTGATTATCGGGAAGATATCGCCAGGATGGCGCGCCTGCAAATTGAAGATACCCTCTCGCGTTTGGAGATTCTGAGCCTGCTGCTGTGCGAGGCGCGCAATGTGCCGGAACTGCGCGAGGCGATCCTGGCCGGCGGGAGCGGCAACCTGGCTCGCTTGAGCCGCTTCTTCAAGCGGCAGGCTGACGCCGGCGTTGTCCGGGCAGACATCCCGGCGGAGGCGCTAGCTACCGCTTTCGACAGCCTGTTTTCCTCACCGGTGTTGTTCGAAAGCCTTTTTCAAGGCAGCCTCTCGCCCCGCCTGCCTGCCCAGGCAATGCTTGATCCGCTGATAGACCTGTTTGTGCGCGGCAGTCTGGCGTAAGGCATGTGAGTTACTGGCGCCAATCTTTATGGAGAGTATGGAATGCTAAAAATATTGACAGTTATTCTGGTTATCGTCGCCGGCCTGCACGGCCTGATCCACCTGTTGGGCTTTGTGGCCTATTGGCCGCTGGCCAAAGTTTCCCAGCTGCCGTATAAAACTACCCTGCTGGGGGAGCGCCTGGCAGTGGGCGAGATCGGGATGCGCATCTACAGCGTGATGTGGCTGCTGGCTGCTCTGGGGTTCGTGGCTGCGGCGGTCGCATTGGCGCTGGGCAAGCCTGCCTGGGCGCCGCTGATGTTGGGAGCGGCCCTGCTCTCCCTGGTGATCTGCATCCTGGATTGGCGAGCTGCTTCCTGGGGAGCGGCGATCGATATCCTCATCCTGCTGGTGCTGGGGGTGGTATTTGGCCTGCGCGTCCAGCCGGCTCCGTTTCCAGCTTACCCGGCGCCTGAAGGGGCTGTCGAGACGGCTCCCATCCCCGCCGGGCTGCCGGCTCCCGTGGAGCGCTTTTACCACCAGGCTGGAGGAAAGTCCTGTGCGCAGCACGGGGGCGAAGAGATCCCGGTCTATCACTCGGCGGTATTCACCGGCCGCGGCAGCATCCGATTCATGGGCATCACCATGCCGGCGAGATTGCGCTTCACCCACCTGACCGGGCAGGGATACCGGCATTACATGGAAACCACTTTCTATGGGTGGCCGATCCTCAAAGTGAATGAGCACTTCCTGGATGGGCATTCCCGCCTGGAGCTGCCTTTCGGGGTGGTGGAAAACGACCCCGGTGTGGACGGTGCCGCCAACCAGGGGTTGTGGGCAGAGATGTCGGCTTACCCCTCGGCATTCATCACTGATCCGCGCGTGCGCTGGGAGCCCATCGATGATACAAACGCCCGTCTCATCGTGCCCTTCGGCGCATCCGAGCAGGAATTTACCGTGCGGTTTGACTCGCAGAGCGGGGAGCTGGTCCATATTGAGACCCTGCGCTACCGGGATGAAAAGGTCGGGGCGCTGCGCTGGTGGGGAGACTTGATTCGAGGCGAAAGTTTTAACGGAGAACCCGGGCCTTTGACCTTCGAAGTGACCTGGGAAGACGAAGGTACACCCTGGCTGGTGTACCAGGTTGAGGATGTGGTGTTCAATTCGGATGTGAGCGACTACATCCGCCAGAAAGGACCCTGATTAAAATAGAAGCCGGCTGGATCATGATCCAACCGGCTTTGTAAAATCTAGGGGACCGCCAGCGGGAGCAGCTCCAGCGGCTGGGGTGAAGCATGGTCAGGTAGGGCAGCCTGCATCGACCAGGGGCCGGTCCAGGTGACGCGCACCTGCCGCAGCTGGCCGCGCAAGTCCTCGCTCGACTCGACAAATACCAGCTTGTTATTAGGGGTGCGGCCTCGCCAGCGGCCACGCACCTGGTCTTCGAACAGAACTTCGACCAACTCACCTGCGAATGCGGCGTTGATCTCGCCGGAGATGCGCTCGTGCTGCTCTTCCAGCAGGCGGAAGCGGCGCATTTTTTCTTCATCCGGTACGTCGTCCGGCAGGCGGCGCTCGGAGACCGTCCCCGGGCGCGGGGAGTAACGCGCCAGGTGGGCTACGTCCAGACGCAGCTCCTCCAGCAGGTCGTATGTGTGCATAAACTGGGTTTCCGTCTCGCCGGGAAAGCCGACAATGATGTCGGTGGCAATCGACACACCCGGAATGCGCTCTCGGATGCGGCTCACCAGGCGGCGGTAATCGTCGCTGGTGTAGCCGCGCTTCATGACTTCCAGCACCTGGTCATCGCCGGCCTGGACGGGGACTTCGATGTGCGGCATCACTTTAGGCAGCCCGGCAACGGCATCCAGCAGCTCGTCGGTCATCCAGTTGGGGTGCGAGGTCAGGAAGCGGATGCGCTCCAGGCCATCCACCTGGGAGACGATGCGCAGCAGCGCTGCCAGGCTTGGGCCGTCGGAGATATCCTTGCCGTAGCGATCGACGATCTGCCCCAGCAGGGTGATTTCCTTGACGCCCTGCGCCACCAGCGAGCGCACGTCGGCCACGATCTCACCGACCGGGCGGCTGCGCTCGATGCCACGGCGATAGGGGATGATGCAGAAGCTGCAGGCATGCGAGCAGCCCAGCACGACCGGCACGTGGGTTGCCACCAGCTTGCCGCGCTCGTCCAACGGCAGGCGCAGGTCATCGTCCATAAAGGCATGGCGCAGCTCGGTTTCAGCGATCTGCAGCGAACGGGTCTCGTCCTGGGTCAGGTAGGCCACCAGCGGGCCGGGGTCGGAGGGTGGAGAAAAGACATCCACGAAGGGAAAGCGCTTCTTCAGGTGCTCGTAGCCCTTGACGCCGACCAGGCAGCCCATCAGGTTGATCACCAGGTCGGGGCGGCCGGCCTTTAAGGGGCGCAGGGAATACAGGCGTCCATAAGCCTTATCTTCAGCGCTCTGGCGCACCACGCAGGTGTTGAGCACGATCACGCTGGCTTCTTCTGCCGAGCGCGTGGGCTGGTAGCCCAGGTGCTCCAGGGCGGAGGCCACCCGCAGCGAGTCAGCCACATTCATTTGACAGCCTTCAGTCCAGATGTGATACTTCATAGTGGCGGGTATTATAATAGATTTTATCTTATAAGGCTTGAATGGCTAAAATTTCCTGTTGAGGAGCTCACCTGAATGAACATTGCTTATCGTATCGAACGTGATTCTCTCGGCGAGATCGAGGTCCCTGCGCTGGCGTTGTATGGTGTGCAGACGCAAAGGGCAGTGCTCAATTTCCCCATTTCCGGGCTGAAGCCCTGGCGGGCGTTTATCTGGTCGATGGCGACCATCAAGCGGGCAGCGGCCGAGGTGCACCGCGACCTGGGGATGTTGGACCCGGAAAAGGCGCAGGCCATCGCTTCGGCAGCCCAGGAAGTCACCGAAGGGCGTTGGGACGACCAGTTCGTGGTCGACCCATTCCAGGCCGGGGCGGGCACCAGCCATAACATGAACACCAACGAGGTGATCGCCAACCGGGCTACCCAGCTGCTGGGCGGGGAGCTGGGCCAGTACCTGGTCAATCCTAACGACCATGTCAATATGGCGCAGTCCACCAACGATACCATCCCGACCGCCATCCGCCTGGGGGCGCTGTGGCGGCTGGACGAGCTGCTGGCTGCCCTGGCCGAGCTGGGTGAGGCGCTCGAGCAAAAAGCAGTCGAATTCGACGATATCGTCAAATCGGGGCGCACCCACCTGCAGGATGCTGTGCCGGTGCGTCTGGGGCAGGAGTTCGCCGCCTATGCCAAGGCCTTACGGCGTGACGCCGAGCGTATCCGCCGCAGCGCTGAAGGCCTGCGCCGCCTGGGCATCGGCGGGACGGCGACCGGCAGCGGGCTGAATGCTCACCCGGAGTACCACGCTCGCATGGTAGCCCGCCTCTCGGAGCTAACCGGCCTGGCGCTATACACTTCGGATAACCTGTTCGAGAGCATGCAGTCCATGGCGGATGCAGCCGATTTCTCGGCCAGCCTGCGTACCCTGGCGATCACCCTGACGCGCATCGCCAACGATTTCCGCCTGCTGTCCTCCGGGCCGTCCACCGGCCTGGACGAGATCCGCCTGCCGGCTGTGCAGCCCGGCTCCAGCATCATGCCCGGCAAGGTCAACCCGGTGCTGGCCGAGATGCTGAACATGGCCATGTTCCACGTGCAGGGCTGCGACCTGACCGTAGCGCTGGCAGCACAGGCCGGGCAGCTGGAGCTGAACGTAATGATGCCGATCATCGCCCACAATCTGTTTGAAAGCATGCAGGTGACCATTGGCGCGCTGAGCGCGTTTAGCGAGAAGTGTGTGCGCGGCTTGCAGGCTAACCGCCCCAAGGCGGAAGGTTGGCTGGAGAAGAATGCCATCGTGGTCACGGCGCTCAACCCGCTGATCGGCTATGCCGCGGGGGCAAAGCTGGTCAAGCAGGCGCTGGCCGCCGACCTGACGGTGGGTCAGATCGCGATAGAAAAGGCTGCTGCCGGAGAGCTGAGTCACTGGGACGAAGACCGCCCGGTGACCCAGGAAGAAGTGGCGGCTGCCCTGAGCGATATGCGCCGCCTGACCGAGGGCGGCATCTTTGGCGCTGGCGGCGCCGGAGGCTAAGAACACCGAAGCTGCTCGGTCGGTGGCTCTGCATCAGAGCCACCGACTTTTTAATTCCTGCCACCTTTTAGAGGTTAGCGCGTCTAATCATACAGGCTGTTTGATTACTGTTGAATCCGGCAACCCCGGAAAGACGGCCAATCCTGAAAAGGCAGGTAGCGATGAGCGAGCAAGAGTTTTTCGAGAAATTGAGCCAGCACCCCAGGCCGGTGGTGGTGGATTTTTGGGCGCCGTGGTGCGGGCCCTGCCGGATGATCGAGCCGGTGCTGAAAAACCTGGGCAAGGAGTATGACGGCCGGGTAGATGTTTGGAAAGTCAACGCCGACGAACAGCCGGAAATCCTGCGCGCATTGCGCATCTACGGCATCCCAACCCTTATCGCCTTTCGGGACGGCAAGGCGGTGGGGCGACGCACCGGCGCAGCCGGCCAGCAGGAGCTCGCCGGGCTGTTCGAGGCGGCAATAAGTGGCGAGGCCCCGGTCAGTGCGCCCCTGGGGCTGCAGAACCGCGTGCTGCGCCTGGGTACGGGCATGGCCCTGCTGGCCCTGGCCTACAGCGGGAGTTTTGAGGGTTGGTATTTAGCTGCAGCCTTCGCAGGAGGCGTGATCGCATTTTCCGGGGTGTACGATCGCTGCCCGGTATGGCGGGCAATTACCACCCGCTTCAAAGCCCTTTCAGCGGGCAAATCCCAGGAGTAAATCAAAAAAAACCGGGCAGCTTCTGCCCGGTTTTTTTTAACCTGCTGTTACGTCATTCTGCTCGTTATGCTGTCGCCAGGGTCTGCAGGCTGCGGGAAGCATCCAGCTTTTCCCAGGGCAGCGGGCCGGAAGTTTCCCACAGGGTAACTTCGGCATCAATAGCTTCTTCTCCGAAGGCCAGGGCGACCGAGATGCGGTGGTGGCCATCGCGTACGAAGTAGGTCTCGCCAACCTGGATCAGCTCGACGGGGGGCATCGCTGTGCCGTACTGGCGTACGGTGGCGATGCTCAGCCAGCGGCTCTTGCTGCGCTCGTTCAGCGGGTTGAAGCCGGTGTCGAAATCTTCACTGCGTCCTTCGGTGCCGCGGATCTGGTCGATCAGGACGGACTGGATTCCGGCGTAGTGCCGGCTGTGAACCTGGAGTGATTTCTCGATCTCGGCCAGGGTCAGCAGCCGGCGGCTGCGCCCGCTCAGGCGCTCCCACAGCCGGTTCAGCTGGCCTTTCAGGCTGATGCGATTGTAGAGCGAGACCGCCCGGCTGACTTCCGGAGGAGTTCCAGCACCCTGGTAACTGCCGGTCAGGGAGAAGTTCTGCTGCATTTTGAAGGTGTTGGTCTCGAACATGGCTGCTTTCCTTTGCTGATGGTCTCTGGTCCGTTGTTTATTCTGACCCCAGTATAGCGAGGGGACGTTTCTCAATCGTTGCTGGAGGCGTTTCGGAACGCGTTTCGGAGAATCAATTTTTAATGACCTGCCTGAATGTCCAGGGTTGCAGCCACCCGAATGGGCGATGCGACACACGCCGGGCTGGGCTATGATAGCCGGCATGGAGGAACGTAAAATGAGTCAAAATAGTGAAATGAACCCGTTAGTTGGATTCTCAGAGACCCTGGCGGATGCGGTAGAGACCGCTGCCGCTTCGACAGTATTGGTGGATGCCCGGCGGCGTTTTCCTGCCAGCGGCATTGCCTTTGCCGCCGACCTGGTCCTGACCGCCGATCATGTGGTTGAGCGCGACGAAGATATCCGTCTCCTGCTGTCGGATGGCAGCCAGTCTGCCGCGGTGGTAGCCGGGCGCGATCCTGGCAGCGATCTGGCTGTGCTGCGCCTGCCGCAAGGCAGCCTGCGCCCGGCTCAGCCGGCTGCGCAGCCGGCGCGCATCGGCCAGCTGGTCCTGGCGCTCGGACGCCCCTCGCCGGATGGCATACAGGCCAGCCTGGGTGTAATCAGCGCGCTGAACGGCCCGATGCGTACCGGGAGAGGCGGCCTGCTGGAGAGCTACCTGCGCACGGATGCCACGCCTTACCCCGGCTTTTCGGGCGGCCCGCTGATCGACGCCGCCGGGCGTATCCTGGGGATCAACACCTCCGGGCTGGCTCAGGGGATGTCGCTGACCATCCCGGTCGCGCTTGCCTGGGAGACGGCAGCTACCCTGGCACAGCACGGTCATGTGCGGCGCGGCTACCTGGGGATCCGCAGCCAGCCGGTGGTGATTCCCACCGCCCAGCAGCAATCTCTCGGGCGCGAGCAGGCCAGCGGGCTGCTGCTGGTGGGTGTGGAAGAAGGCGGCCCGGCGGCGCAGGCCGGCCTGCTGGTGGGGGATATCCTGGTGGGGTTGGCCGGGGCGCCGGTCACCGATCCAGACGACCTGCTGACTCGCCTGGTAGGCGCTGTGGTTGGGCAATCCACCCAGCTGCAGATGCTGCGCGGCGGCCAGCCGGTGGACTTCGCCGTTATAATAGGCGAGCGAAAGTAAGCAACCTTGGATTGGATGCATGTGATTCGAATTGCCGTGGTTTCCTCGTTGCCGGCGATGCGGGCGGGGCTGCGCCTGATGCTCTCCGGTAACGGTGAACTGCAGGTCACAGCGGAAGCCGGCAGCCTGGAGGCGCTGGAAGTCTTTTCTCCGTCTCTGGATATCTTGCTGCTGACCGGTGAGGTGTTCTCTACCTCCGGCATGCACCGGCTGCTTTCTCAGGTCAACCCGGATATGGGAGCGGAAGGCGAACTGGCTGTGCTGGTGCTGGCTCAGGATGGTCGTATGCGGCGTGACCTGGAGAAGTTGCCACTGCGCGCCTGGGGCCTGCTGAGCCAGGATGCAACCGCCGAAGAGTTGGCCGCCGGCTTGCGCGCACTGGCGCAGGGGCTGTGGGTTGCCGATCCGCTGCTAATGAAAGCCGGCCTGCCGCTGCTTTGGGCAGAGGATAGCAAAGATGATCCTGGAGAGCCACTGACTGAGCGCGAGAGCCAGGTGCTGCAGCTGCTGGCGCGTGGCCTGGCCAATAAGCAGATCGCCTCCGTGCTGGGGATCAGTGAACACACCGTAAAGTTTCATGTCTCCTCAATCTATTCTCGGCTGGGAGTGACCAACCGGGCGGAAGCCGTGCGGCGCGGCATCCAGCAGGGCTGGGTGGTGCTGTAAATAAAAACGGGTTGGGCCAATCACTGGCTCAACCCGTTTTCGTGAACACGATGGGTTATGGCTTAACGATGTACGGGATGAAGACCCACGGATAGACTCCGTTCAGGGTGGCAAACTTCAAGGCCGCATTGGTGTAATCGTAGTAGCTGATGCCTACCTGGCCGTTGCTGGTGATAGCCAGGGAGGAGAACATGCCGACGTTGCCGGCGTCATCTATCGCCATTGGGTCGACGGTCCAGATGCCGCCGGTGTAGGTGGCATACTTCAGATCGCCGTTGGTGACATCGTAGTAGCTCAGGTGCCCCATGCCAGTTTTATCGAGGGTCAGCGAGGTATACTGCCCGACATCGACTGCTGGCAGGCTGCCATCGATAATCTGCCCGGCAGTCCAGATGTTGCCGTTCTTCTGGGCAAATAGCAGATTGCCATTGGTTTCATCGTAGTAAGTGACGTACAGCGTGTTGGGGTCGTACACAACCAGGGACGAGTATTTGCCCACAGCAGCCGCCGGATTGTCCACAAACTCGGTCGTCCAGGCATCGATGGGGGTTTTAAAGGCATGCTTGAGAGCATCGTTGCCGTCGTCGTAATAGGTGATGTGCGGCTTATCGCTGCTATCGAGTGCCAAAGAGGCGTATTGGCCGACATCGCCCGCCGAGTCCAGCGCCGGCTGGAGAGCCCAAACAAAGACCTTATTGTTGGTATCCCAGTTAGCGTAAGCATACTGCAGCTCATTGCTGGTTTCATCGAAGTAGGCCACGTGCGGGCGGTTCTGGCTGTCGATGGCCAGGGAGACATACTTCCCGACGTCGTTAGTGCTGTTATCGACAGTCTGGTACCTCCAGGCGCCGGCATAATAGTAGGCGAACTGCAGGTTGCCGTTGGCCAGATCGTAGTAAGCCACGTAAGGCTCATTCAGGCTGTTGAACTTGGCTGAGGAGAAAGGCCCCATGTTGCCGGGACCATCCAGGATGCCCTTGTTCCAATTTCCATTCCAGCCAAAGGCGATCTTGATGTCGTCCTTGGTCTCGTCGAAATAGGTGATCATCCCGGAATTGATCTTGTTAGTAGCCAGGGAAGTGTTGAAACCCACCTCGGCGGAGAAGTCGATGATCTTGGGGTTGCTCCAGGTGCTGCCGGAGGAGGACATATACTCGAACTGTCCCTTTGAGATGTCCATGTAGGTGAGCCCGACGGTGTTGCCGTGCGTGTCAAGGGAGGTGTAACGCCCCACGTCACCCTGGTTGGCCAGGGTCGAGATGGAGAAGCTGCCGCCGGAGCTCTTCTTGGCCAGTTTCAGGTTGCCACTGCCGATATCATAGTAGCTGATATAGATGGTGTTATTGTCGGTGATGGCGATCGAAGTATCCCAGCCCACCCGCCCGGAGTTGATATCCAGGTCCAGTGTGGTCCAGTTGCCGCTGTTGTTGATGGTAGCATAGCGCAGGAAATCGAGCGAGAAGCTCGGCGGCGACCCATTGTACAGATAGCTGATATGCGGCCGGTTGCTGCTGTCGTAGGCCAGGGAGGTGAAGAAGCCGACCGAATCGACATCCAGTGGATCCCCTGTGTCCACCGTTTTGGTATGCCAGTTGCCATCATACCAGGCGTACTTCAAGTCATCATACTTTTCGTCGGTGTAGCTGATGCCAGGGTTGTTCTGGCTGTTCAGGGCGATGGCCGGCCAGGACCAGGATTCCATCGATTGGTCTTTCAACTCGACAGTGTCGAATGTCCAGGTGGCTCCGTCGAAGGCAGCATATTTCAGAGCAACCTTCTCGTCGTCGATATAGGCGATATGCACTTTGTTATCGGTGCCCACGGCGATCGTCGAGTACTTGCCGACCGTCGCAGCGGTGGGCAGCTCCGGTTCCTGGCTGTCAAAGAAGCTCTCCGGCAGCAGGGATTCCAGATAGCGGCGTGCTTGAGATTCCCGGCGCACTTCCAGAGCGGACGGGGAACCTAAGGGCTCCATCACGGTGGGGGCGTTCCCGTCGCCGGGCGCGTCGACCACGCTGATGATCCAGCTGCCGCCGACTTTATAGGCAAATTTCAGTGAGTTGTTGGCGGCATCGTAATAGCTGATGCGCGGACTGTCGCCTGTGCTGAAGGCCAGGGAGGCCCACTGCCCAACCTCATTGCTGGAATCGACAATTTCGCGGTTCCACACATTCAGGTTACTGTCATAGCAGCTGTAGTACAGATGGTCGGCCCCATAGGCCACGCAGGGTACACCCTGGCTGGTAAAGCGCAGGCTGCGGGTGCTCATGTTGTAGAACAGGGCCGGGTCATCCAGCGTGTAGATCGTCCAATTGGGGTTCGCGCTGGGGGTTTCCGGTTCTTGTGCGGCAGTTGGCGTGCTGGTTCTCGGAGATGCCGCCAGTCCAAAGACGACCAGCAGCGTGAGCAACACCAGTGCGATGGGCTGCAGCCGCCGTGGTTGTCGGACGGCCTGCCCGAGATTGAAAGTTCGTTTCATTTCGATCTCCTTTCTAGGAAAAGTATAGCATGGATTCCCCGCCCATTATTCTACGGATTCGCGTAGGCGTAGTCCAGGGCGTATTGGGCATCCACATAATTTGGGTTTTCTTGCAAGGCTTGCTGAAAATCGGTGATGGCTTCTGTCAGTTTCCCCTGGCGGTAGTACGCCCAACCGCGCCATAGCAAGGCCTCTTCGGAGTTTTTGGTGCGTTGCAGGGCATAGTCGATCAGACTCAACAGATTTTCGGTCTGACCGCTATGAAAGAAGGCAATGAATGGGCCAAACTGATAGCGCAGAAAACGCTGCGGCAGCTCAAGCGCCAGGGCCTTGTCATAGGCGTCGCTGGCTTCCAGATAGCGGTCGAAGTAGACCAGGTTGGTACCCAGGTTGAACCAGGGATAGGGATTCTCGGGATCCGCGCGGGTTTCTTCTTCCGCTGCCAGCAAGGCATGCGTGCGGTTGTAGTCTTTATCCCAGTGCGGCCCCATGATTGATTTGACAGTCTCTTCTTTATCAGGCGGGTATATCAGGATGTAGACCCGGTTGAAAGCCTGCCACAATTCATCCAGCTTGTCGTAGGTAATTTTCTGATCGGGGCCTATGAAGCTATCCTGACCGGTGAAAATTTTTGTGGTGTCGTCGTAAGCGGTGAGCAGCTGGTAGTGAGCCGCCCAGCGGTCATCGTTGGGCCAATACGATTGATCGAGGATGAAACCTTCTTCGATCATCACCGGTATGCCAGCCGCCAGGAATTTTTTCAACATCTCGACGTCCCCACCCACGCGATACTCGAAGTTCAGCCAGCCTACACGGTTGCGAACAAAATACTCCAGCTCTTCAACGTTGACATTGCGATCTTCTTCTCTGGGCTTTACCAGCTCGGCGACGGTCGTCTGGTCGCCCTCCCAGCCGTAATAACGCAGGTACATGGCCAGGCTGGTTGGGCCGCAGTTGTTCGGCGCCTGCTTCTCCCACTTGGGCGGCGTGAGAGAGATGCTCTGCGGGATAGGCGTGGGCGAGAGGGTAGGCGTAGGTGTGACTGCCGGTGTCGGAGTCGGGGTTTCTGTCGCGGCAGCCATGGCGATCGCCAGTGGTGTCTGGGTAGGCTGGCGCGTCACCACCACCTGCGGGCGCGGCAGAGGCGTAGGCATATTACCTACCGGATCGAGGATATTATGCAGGTAAACCAGGGCAAAATCGACTCGCCAGGCGAGGCGGCGCTGCACGGGTGGAAGCTGGTAAAGTGCCAGGGCGAGCAGGATAAGTCCCAACCCTGCCAGCAAGATCTTCCAGGTTGTCAACTTGCGCATGGGCGCAATTTTATCACCAATAAATAAGCGTTTGATGAGCC
>JBFYSP010000015.1:0-4117 GCA_041301395.1 Anaerolineae bacterium | reverse complement strand
TCTTCCGTCTTCTGTCTTCCGTGAATCCCGCGGTGCTTTCCCGCGGGACGTTCACTCATACCGAAACCGCCACACCCCCACCACGAAGAACACAACTGCAAAGCCCAGCAGCACCGCCGCGTACGGCAGGATCTGCAGCAGCCCGGCGCCGTTATTGATCAAATCCGTCATGCCCATCATCGCCCAGGTTGTCGGCAGGATTTTGGCAAACTGTGCCACCGCCGGCGGGAACATCTCCAGCGGCCACATGCAGCCGCCCAACAGGCCCATGACCATTCCCAGGGCAATGCTGATGCCGTTGGCCTGGCTGGGCGTCTTGGTAAAGGTGCCCAGCATGGTGCCCATGGCCACCCCGGCCAGCCCGAAGCAGATTAACAGTACCAGCAGCGCCACCGGGCTCTGCCCCCAGGGCACCTTGAGCAGCACCACCCCGATGATCACCAACATGATCATTTGCACCAGGCTGTAGCTGAACTGGCCGCTGATCACGCCGCCCAGGAAGGCCGGCTTGCCGGTCGGAGTCGTCACCATGCGGCGCAGCGTGCCCCACACCCGCTCGTAAGCCAGCAGCTCGCTGGTGCCCAGCAGCGGGATGAATACCCAGATGATCAGCTGCCCGGCCGAAGCCTGAGCCGCCTGAGCCGCCTGAATATCTTCCTGGGTCGTGGTGTTAACCGGCACGGTGATGACCACCCGCTGCGGGGCGGCGTCGAACTCCTGCTGCGCCGCCGCCAGGCTTTGGTCGTAGTACGCCTGGCGACCACCGGCATCGGCAAAGGCCCGGATGCCCTCGGCTTCGCGGGTGCTGGCGGCGGCTACCGCCAACTCGCGGCTGATCTGGCTTATGGCGTTCTGCACCTCCTGCTGCACGGCGAACCCGTTGTTATTGGTTGGGTCGAGAGTGAAATCCAGCGCTACCGGCTGGCCGGCTATCAGGTTTGCCCCCATGTCTGCAGGGATGATCAGCACGGCGGCTGCATCCCGGTCGTCCAGCGCTTCCATTGCTTCGGCTCTCGTCATCAGCGACGGTGACACCGCCTCCGATTCCACCAGTAGCCTGATCAGATTCCCCGCTAGATCGCTGCCGTCTTCATCCACCACCACCATCACGATCTTGCCGCCGCCGCTGCCAAACAGGATGCCCGAGAGCAGCAGGGTAAAGACCAGGGGCAGGATCAGGAAGAACAGCAGCTCGATCTTACTGCCGAAGCGAAGCTTCATATCTTTCAGTGCAATCGCAATTACTTTGGACATGATTCTGCCTCCTACCTTCGCAGCAAGCCCTGCCGGCGGAAGATGGCTGTCGAAATCACCAGCAAAATCGCAGCCATGACCAGCAAAGCGGCATAGATCGGCAGCATATCCTGCAGATCGCCGCCGCGCGCCAGCGTGAAAAAGCCTTTCTGCCCCCAGTAGTTCGGTGTGATCATGCCGATAATGCCCATAAGGCCGGTCGGCACACCGCCGCCGAAGAAGCTGCCCCCCACCAGGCCGAACAGCAAGGTCATGGCCATGCCCCAGGCCGAGACTTCACCCGGACGCTTGCATAAGGCCGCCAGCAGCATGCCCCAGCCGGTGGCGCCTGCCACCGCGGTCAGCAGCAGCAGCACCAGCGCCGGCGGGTTGCCCCAGCGCAGCCCCAGCATCACTGCACTCGCCAGGATCAGAATTGTCATCTGTGCCAGCCCGATCATGTAGGTGCCGCTCATCTTGCCTACCAGCACCTCGCTCGAGCCGGTCGGCGTGGTCAGCAGGCGGGTCAGGGTGCCCTCCTGCCGCTCCACCAGCAGCGACTTGCCGCCCAGGCTGACGGTATACATCAGGAACAGCAAGGCAAAGCCGGGGGCGATGTACATCAGGAAGCTCGGCTCGTCGCTGGCCTCCGTCTGGCTGGTCTCCAGCGTCAGAGTCTGCAGGCTCTCCTGCGTGTTAGCCAGGCGAGTGCCGATCTGCATTCCGGCATCGGCGGCATCCTGCGGCGCCACCAGCCCGGCGGCGATCAGCTGCGCCACCGCCACCTGCCCGCCGACGCGGCCCGTCTCCACTTCGCTCATAAAGCGCTCGACAATCGACTCCACCACCCCCGCCCCGATCTGGCGAGTGGGATTCTTGTAAACCTCGATCTTCACGGCTGTGGCCGGCGCCTGCCCATCCTGCGGGATCACGCCGGCAGTGAATCCCTGCGGGATGATCACCACCGCGCTGGGCTCATCGGCTTCCAGCAGGCGGCGAGCCTCGGCTTCATCAGCAGTCTCGCTCACCGCCACCAGATCGCTCAGCTCCGGCGATTTGAGCACTTCCACCAGGGCATTCCCCAACGTATCCTGGTCCAGGTTCACCACAATCACCGGCACCTGCTGCAGCCCTGTGCTGCCACTGCTGCCCAGCGTCCCGGTCACGGCGCCCATGCCGATGGTCATCGCCAGCGGCGCCACCAACATCAATATCAGCGCAGCGCGATCGCGAAAGATCACCCGCAGGTCTTTCCAGCCGATGTGGAGGATTTTGTTCATGGGAGCGTTACTCCTGATTGAAGGTAACATTCAATCCCTGACGGCCGATCCCGTGGGAGAGCACCACGGGACTTCGCTGCCGACGGAGGACCGATGACGGAAGACGGAAGACCGCCACCCTGCGCATAATCTGAGCGGAATTCGCGGTCAGCCGGCTTCGGAGCCCTGGTTATATCTTAAGGCAGGTGATTGTCAGCCGTTATCACTGTAAAGTTCTGTTGCTTCACGCAGCTGGTATGGATGGATTGCATTGCGAAAAGCCTGCAATCGAGCGAGAAGCTGCTCTGCTTGCTTATCTATTTCATTGAATAACTTGGGATCTGTAATATATCCCCTGCGTTCTATCAAACGCAGGCAGGCGATCGTCTCGATTAATGAACGGATTGCCAATCCCAAGAATCGGGCTTGCTCAGGATCGGTTTGGGAGGTAGAACCTTCGGCAATATTCAAGGCAATGCTGGTGGCGGCTCGCGTGATCTGACTCTTCAGGTTGAAGTCCTCACTCCTTGGTAGCTTTTCTGCCAGTGCATAAATGAGGTCGTGATAATTGAGCGCCATCTTCCACACATCCAGCCGCTCAAACTTAAACCTCGCCTCTGCCATCCGTCATACCCTCCAATATCTCACCAAGCACGCCTGCCAAACGGTCTTCCGTCATCCGTCTTCCGTCATCCGTCTTCCGTCCTCCGTCTTCCGTCCTCCGTCATCGGTCCGCAAGCGCAGTCCCGTACTGATCATCCATAGGATCCGCCGCGCAGCGCGCCTGCGCCACCAGCTGGTTCACCCGTCCCATCATCGTTTCCGTCACCTCTCTCACGCTGTTGTACTGGCGGTCGATGTTCTCGCGCATCGCCGGCAGCCAGGGCTCGCCGATGGTCAGGTACATCTTGCCGCCCCACTGCCAGCGTCCCACCGTAGTACGGTCGAACATGTGACGGATGATCGTCTTGGTCGACTCGGACGGCACGTAAATGCCCAGCGGCAGGATGGGCGCCTTGGTCTGCAGGGCCAGGAATGCCGCTCCGGAGCCCGCTCGGCGCAGTGCCTCGCCGTGGTTCAGCTGGCCTTCCGGGAAGATCACCACCGTCTTGCCCTCCATCAGCTTCTCCTGCGCCATGCGCAGCGCCAGCCGCCCCTGCCCGGCCACCACCGGGATCTGGTCGGCCAGTGCCAGGATTTTGCCGATCACCGGCACGCGAAACAGGTCTTCCTCGATCAGGCAGTGCAGCTTCTCGCGGAAGATGAACGGCAGCACGAAGGCATCCGAGGCATTTGGGTGGTTGGCCACGATGATTTTCGGTCCTTGAGGGACGTGTTCGTACCCCTGCACGTGGATGCTCTCCATAAACAGGGCCAGGTAGCCGCGCATCGCGGTGGTGGCCAGCTTGTACCAGATGTCGAAGGTTGTCATGGGTAAATTATGTTGCTCCTGTTATAAATGACGACGGAGGACGGCCGACCGCCGACCGCCGTAGGTCCGCCTGATTTGACCGAATGGTTTCCGCTGGATAATTCCTTAACCTGTACTCGCTTCAGAATTCATGCTTTATACTTTTACGGTCGGCCGTCTGCCGTCTGCCGTCAGCCGTCTGCCGTCTGCCGTC
>JBFYSP010000009.1:0-3271 GCA_041301395.1 Anaerolineae bacterium | reverse complement strand
CGTCAGATTGCAGGTGAAAGACTGGTGAATTGCCCAGTGTGAGGTTCTGAGTGACCCGTATTTGCTTACGTTAGCATCTACGGCTTTTGTGATACCCAGGATGATTTATTCGGCAAGACATGTTCAGTTGTTAATGTGCAGTTTTTTCAGAGAAGTCATCTGTGGTTCCATCACCCCTCAATCAATGTTAGCACCTCCGGCAGCAAGGTGTTCGTAGTAGCAAGCGCCTCACCGGCGTAGATGCTGCGGTTGCCGCTCCAATCGCCAAAGTATCCGCCGGCTTCCGCCAGGATGGGCGGGAAGGGAGCACAATCCCACGGGTTCATCAACGGATCGAGCATCAGCTCGGCGCGGCCGGTAGCCACCAGCAGGTAACCGTAAGCATCTCCCCAACCGCGGCGCAGGTACGTGGCTGCCTGGATACGCTCCCACTCGGCCAGGCGCTGCCCGCGCTGGAAATTAGCCAGCGAAGTATAGGCCACCACCGCCCGCTGCAGGTCAGTTTGCGAGGAGACGCGCGCCCGCCGTCCATTCCACCAGCAGCCGAGCCCATCCGCCGCCGCCAGCATCTCGTTCAGGGCGGGGAAGTAGGCGCATCCGGCGCGTACCGTACCCTCGATCTCCAACCCTATAAGCACCGCGAACAGCGGCACCCCCTGCACAAAGGATTTCGTCCCGTCGATCGAGTCGATAATCCAGCGGTGGCTGGCCTGCCCGGAGTCATCGGCGCCGTACTCCTCGCCCAGGATAGCATGCCCCGGAAAGCGCCGCTCGATGCGGCCGCGGATCAACACCTCGGCCTGGCGGTCCGCCAGCGTCACCGGTGTGTCGTCCGGCTTGAAATCGGGCTGGAGGCCGGTCTGGTAATAGGCCAGCACACCGCGCCCGGCCAGGTAAGCAGTCTCGACCATAAAATCGTAGCAGGCGGATAAGGATTCTTCCATGGGGCAGCTCCCTAATTTATTCAGGATAATGAAAGGCCTCTCTATTGAAGCCTTGGGGTAAGTGTATTATACTCACCCAAAGTTTCTTAGCGAGTTCAGCATGGCCGCCTACCCAAACAACTATGCCTCCCAACAAGCCCGCCGCTGGCTGGAGTCTCAGCCGGTATTCCTGGATACCGAAACCACCGGGCTTACCGACCAGTCTGAGATTGTGGAAATCAGCATCCTCGATACCAACGGCGATGTGTTGCTGGACAGCCTGGTACGGCCGCGACGCCCGATCCCGCCGGATGCGGTGCGCATCCATGGCATCCGCAACGAGATGGTTGCCGATGCGCCCTCCTGGCTGCAGGTTTGGCCGCATGTAGAAGCCATCCTACAAGGGCGCCTCGTGGGCATCTACAACGCCGATTTTGATCTGCGCATGTTCCGCCAGACGCACCGATTGAGCGGCCTGCCCTGGCGCGCACCCGATATGCAGCCGTTTTGCATTATGCGCCTGTACTCGGATTTTCGCGGTACCAGCCGCTTCCAATCCCTGGAGGTTGCCGGGCGGCAGCTGGGCATCCCGCTTCCCAACGCCCACCGTGCCCTGGCCGATACTGCCCTGGCGCGAATGGTCTTGCTGCGTATGGCCGGACAGTAGCGTAATCGTATAGGAGGGGCTATGACTTTCGATCAACATCTGCCGGTGATCGACCTGCACCGCCACCTGGATGGCAGCGTACGGCTGGAGACCATCCTGGACCTGGGCCGGCAGCACAATTTACCCCTGCCCGCCTGGGATATAGAGGGATTGCGCCCCTACGTCCAGGTAACCGACCCGCAGCCTGGAATCCTGGCCTTCTTTACCAAATTCGAATGGATGACGCGTGTCCTGGTGGATTACGAAGCCTGCCGCCGGGTGGCCTTTGAAAACGTGGAAGATGCCAAAAACGAGGGCATGGACTATGTCGAGCTGCGCTTCAGCCCCTGGTTCATGGCCGAAGCTCACCAGCTGGAGCCTGCCGGAGTGGTGGAAGCCGTATGCGCCGGCATCGCTGCAGGGCAGCGGGATTTCGACCTGCCTGTTGGCCTGATTGGCATCCTCAGCCGCACTTACGGCCCGCACATCGCCTGGCAGGAGCTGCAGGCCCTGCTCACCCAACGGGATGCCCTGCGAGCGCTGGACCTGGCCGGTGATGAAATCCACTTCCCGGGAGAGCTCTTCGTGGAGCATTTTCGCACTGCTCGCGCAGCCGGCTGGCAGGTCACCGTTCATGCCGGCGAGGCGGATGGCCCTCTCAGCATGTGGCAGGCTATCAACGAGCTGGGAGCCACGCGCATTGGGCACGGCATCCGGGCGGTGCAAGACCCCAGGTTGATGGATTACCTGGCAGACGAGCGCATCGGCATCGAGACCAACCTGACCAGCAACCTGCAGACCAGCAGCGTGCCGGATTATGCCAGTCACCCTGCCCGGCGCTTCGTGGAGCACGGCATCCCGACCAACCTGAACACCGACGACCCCGGTATCAGCAACATCACCCTGGAGTACGAGTTTCGCGTCGCCGCACCGGCAGCCGGCCTCACCCCAGAAATGATCCTGCAAACACAGCGCAACGCACTGGAGATGGCTTTCCTGTCGCCTGCGGAGAAACAAACCCTGCTCGAACGGAAAGCCAGGCCTTGAGCCGCCTCATTATCCTGGCGCGGCATGCTTCGCCGGATTGGGAGCGCCGCGACCTGCCCTACCACCTGCCACCGGGCCCGCCCCTGACCGGCGCCGGCCGCCAGGAAGCGGCCGTCCTGGGCGACTTCCTGCAAGCCAGCGGCATCCGCCGGCTGTACAGCAGCCCGTTAGAGCGCTGTCTGGACACCGCAGCCATCGCTGCCCGGGCCGGGGGGCAATCCGTCCACGTGCTGGACGACCTGCGCGAGTGGCAGCCCGGCGAGACCCGGGAAGAAGTTCAACAGCGCATGCTGCGGGCGCTGGAAGTCACCCGGCAGGCGGCCAACAATGAACCGCCCTGCGTCTTGATCACGCATGGCGGACCCATCGCTGCATTGCTATTAGCCCTGGGGATGGATGAAAACAGGTTGGATAGCTACCGGGTGTACGATCACCGCAACCCGCTGCCGCCGGCCGGCGCCTGGCGGGTGCAGCAGGCAGGCGGCGAGCCTGGCTGGGCCTGCGAGCTGATTTTCCCATCTGGAATGGCTGAAGCGCTACCGATCGATCAGGGCTGAGTACCCTGCACCGCAATCGCGGTGAGCTGGATATGGAATTGCTCGGCGCCGTAAGTCGCCGTAGCACGGGCAGCGCTGGTCAACCCGCGATCCTGGCC
>JBFYSP010000004.1:0-14152 GCA_041301395.1 Anaerolineae bacterium | reverse complement strand
GAATTTTTCCAGCGCATCCAGCCCGGCAAGCCAGGTGCCGGTCATTGCTACAGGTATCCCCGCCCCTGTCAGGCGCGCCGCGAACAGGCAGGCCATCGCCCCGGTACCGGCAATCAAAATAGTAGGATCACTGTTTTTCATTTTATTAAGCTCCTTTCCCCCGCTATGACTCCCCCACCAACTCCAGGAGCTCCTGCCACTCCGCATCGGGCATCTCCACGCTGTGCTGCTCTTCTGGGAATGCACCGTTTTCAACCTCGGCGCGATATTCACTAAAAGCCCGCTGCATTTCGCCGTTCAGATCGGCGTACTTTTTGACAAATTTGGGGGTGAAGCGGTCGAACAGGCCCAGCAGATCGTGTGTTACAAGCACCTGGCCATCACAGCCTGCACCCGCGCCGATGCCGATCGTCGGTATATGCAGCCGCCGCGAGATCAGGCCCGCCAACCGGGCCGGGACCGACTCCAGCACCAGGCTGAAACAGCCGGCTTCTTGTAAAATCTGCGCATCCTGCAGCAAGCGCCGGGCGGCTTCGGCATCCCGTCCCTGCGGGCGGAAGCCACCCAGCTGGTGCACGCTCTGTGGAGTCAGCCCCAGGTGGCCCATCACCGGGATGCCTGCCAGGACAATCTGGCGCACCGCTTCGGCGCGCTCCCGGCCGCCTTCCAGCTTGACAGCGTCCATGCCGCTCTCTTGCAGAAAGCGGCCTGCATTGCGCACGGCATCGCTGACATCCGCCTGGTAGGACATGAAGGGCATATCCCCCATCAGCAGGGCATAGCGTGCCCCCCGGCTGACCGCCCGGCAGTGGTGCAGCATGTCTTCCATGGTTACCGGCAGTGTATTCTGGTAGCCCAATACGACCATACCCAGCGAATCGCCCACCAGGATGCAGTCGATCCCAGACTGGTCGATAGCCAGCGCGGTGGGATAATCGTAGGCGGTCAGCATACTGATCGGTTCGCGGCGCTCTTTCTTGCGGCGAAAAGTCAGCGTAGTAATTTTTTTGCGCCCCTCAGCAGGGGTTGGTGAAGCGGTTGACGCAGTAGACATGGTACCCTCCAGTACGGTAGAGGCCAAACAGGGTCATCGGATGAATTTTCAACACGTCTCGGTCGCTTTGGATCCGAGCGCCTTAATTATGCAGCATTTCAATTAAAAGAGCAAGGGGCGAACCGGTCGGGTCCGCCCCTTGCACACTAGCTCATTGCTTTAGTTGCCACAAGGCGACACGTTGCGCCAGTTCTCAACGATATCGTTGACCGTCTGGGTACCGGTCGCGCCATAGGATAGCGTAAGCTGGCGGTTGCCGATCTCACCGCAACCTGCATCCTTCTCGACATTATCCCAAGAACCCAGAGTGTACTTGTACTCGATCTGGACACTTTCTTTACCGGTGAAAGTGATCATCCAATGGGTTGCATCCACCCGGGTCAGGACCACCCCACCCGGATCCCACGATGGCATACCACCATCCAGCCGGTCGAGGAAACCGGCAATATACACGGACTTGCCGGTTGCATCGGTGCTGGCCGGCACAGTGACGTTGAACACCAGGGTCACCGTGCGTGCTTCGGCGGTCGCTTCGACTTCATTGGAGTAGCCGGAGCGGTTGAACGAAGTATCAACCGACCTGACAACATAGTAGTATGTCAGGCCTTCCGCAACATTCAGGTCCGTGTAGGCCGTAACGCCGGTCACCAGCGCCAGAGTGGTATACGGGCCACCCGTGGAATCGCTGCGCAGCACTTCATACCCGTGCAGGGTTGGATCGCCAGCCACGGCATCCCAGGCCAGGTCGATCCCGGCCGGGGAGGCAGAAGTGACATTTAAGCCTGTCGGAATGGCCGGGGGCGTCGTATCCCCGCTGGGATTGACAGTCAGGCTGCCCGGGTTGGGCGGCAGAGCTCCCGTTGGAACAGGGCCATTCAGGTCGGCATACAGCCATTGCTGTCCGTTGGTCGTGCTGTAGCGGTAGACGTAATCGAATGATCCGACGACTTCCGGCAGCATGCTGGCCTTGAACTCATCGTTGTTGCCCGCATCCACATTGAAGCTGGCATCCACCCAGATCCAGGCCGAATTGCCATGCGGGTTGCTGCCATCCGGGCCGAAACCGAGCTGGGCTAGTAGAGTTGGGGTGGGGCCAGGCTGTCTGGTCGCGCCGTTGATCCAGACCTGCCCGTAAGCGGTATCCGTGCGGTTGAGCGCGCTGATGGTATGGTTCATCGTAGGCGGCCACTGCAGGTTCGCCCAGCCGATAGTCAGGCGCGGCATGCCGCTGGCTTCGTTGGAGTAGGCGCTCTCATTACCGGGGCCATCCAGGGCTGTCGCTACGTAGTAATAGGTCTTGGCGTTACTCAGACCGGTATCCGTGTAGCTGGTCCCTGCCAGGGGCGAAGCATTCAGCTTGACCCAGCCGCCGCCGCTGAGTGGACTGCGGTACAGGTTATAGCCGGCGGCTCCCATCACAGCATTCCAGGACAGACTGAGCTGGGTATCGCCTTCGTTGGTTACCATCAAGTTCGTCGGGGCATCCGGCGGCATCAGATCCACCGGGCCGGAAAGCAGCAGCACGGCGCTCCACGGGCCGATCGTACCGTTGATCTCGCCATCATCTACCATAAGCGGGCCGGTCATTCCACCGCCAACCGCATAGGCCACGTTCAGCACCAGGCCATCCGTCAGGTAACCACCCACCGGTATGGCGCCGGATTGCGGCGAATTGCTGCGGTTGATGATCACCACCGCTGCCTGGCTGTTCGTCTTGCGCCCGTAGGCCACCACGCCTGAGGCATCATCAGCCAGCAGGACACGGAAATCGCCTTGCGTCAGGACAGTGTTGGTATTTCGCAGATTGGCCAGGATCTGGTAGTGGGCGAACAAAGCCTGGTCCGGCGAACCGCCCAGGTCCTTCCATGGGAATGTGCGTCGGTCGTCTGGATCATCATCACCTGTGACGCCAACTTCGTCGCCGTAGAATACGGTCGGCGCGCCTGCCACGGTGAACTGGATCAGGGAGGCAATGCGCTGGCGATTCTTCGCATCGGCTACATTGGTAGCATTCATCTCTTTCTCGGCAGTGGTTTCGATGCCAGGATTG
This sequence comes from Anaerolineae bacterium, assembly GCA_041301395.1. Classification (GTDB taxonomy): domain Bacteria; phylum Chloroflexota; class Anaerolineae; order Anaerolineales; family UBA4823; genus CTSoil-045. The sequence goes on along the minus strand of JBFYSP010000004.1, from coordinate 11,048 downwards.
AGCGTCCACTGCAGGCGTTCGGTGTCATGGCTGTCCAGCAGGTTCATCAACGTGAAGTACGCCGCATCCGGATAATCTTCCCGGATCGACAGCAGGCGGGACGCAAACTCGGAGGGGGCAATGATGCGCCCGCTGTCCCCAAAGCCCTTCGAATCAAATGGGCCGGGTGTAAGCAGGCCGATCACGGCATCCCGCAGGCGGTAATTCATGGTGGTGTCCGCCCGGTCGCCGCGCAGCATGCGCAGCAGGGTCGAGTCTTTCTGCCAGGTCTCGCTGATGATCAGGGCATCGCTCTTGGTGCCTTTGACCACGCTGCGGAACGTCTCCCAGTAGCCGGCTGGGAAAGAGGAATCGCCCATCACATCCATACGCCAGCCACCCGCCCCCTGGTTCAGCCAGAAGCGGGTAACACTATTCGTGTTGGTCAAGAAGTAATTCTGGACTTCAGGCAGGGTCTTGTTGATCACCGGGATGCTGTCAAAGCCAAACCAGCCGGTGTAGGTGGCGCTGTCCGGATTGCCGTTGCTATCAACGCACATGCCGGTACCCATGGCTACATCCTGGAAGTAGAACCAGGAACGGTAGGGTGAGCTCAACGACTCGCAAGCGCCTACCTGAGCAAAGTGATGGTAGCGATCGAAGAACGGGCTGTCGGAGGACAGGTGATTGAATACCCCGTCGACCACGATGCGCATGCCGCGTTGCTGGGCCTGCTTGACCAGGTTAGCCCAATCCTTCTGGGTACCGAAGTACGGATCGATCGTGTAGTAGTCCTGGGTATCGTAGCCGTGGTTGGAAGCCGAGTCGAATATCGGGTTAAAGTAGAGAGTATTCACGCCCAATGACTGCAGGTAATCCAGGTACTGCCGGACACCCATCAAATCGCCGCCCATGTAATCGCGGCCGCGCGGGCCTTCTTTGAGCGGGCTCCAGTCGGGCGGGGTTGTATCGAAGCGCCACGGGCAGTTAGTGACGGCATCAGCATAGTTGCGGCAGTAGCCTTCTGGTAGTGTACCCCAGGGCAGGCGCAGCACGGGGTCGTCGTAGCGGATATCGCCGGTATTGGCGTTGTTGTTCCGGCGCCCATCGCGGAAGCGGTCCGGGAAGATCTGGTAGATGAAGGCCGATTTCGACCAGTCCGGCGAGGTGAAGGCCGCATCGTAGACCATCAATGCGAAGCTGGTGTCGATCGGATCGTCGCTCATCGCGCCCAGTCCGCCATCCAGGGCAGCTGTGTTATCGGCATAGTAGTCGGTATCGCTGCCGTCTGTGACGAAGAAGCGGTACCACAGGTTATTGGGAACCGCATTCGACAGGGTTGCTTCCCAAAAGTCGCAGGTCCAGATATGACCAGGCTCGTAGCAGTCCACATCGGCAGCCGCCAGGGCCATCGGCAGAACCTGCTGACCGTTTGCGTTAATGTCGTACACGCGCAGTTTAACCGAGGTTACATCGTTGTGGTACGTCCGCAGGCGCAGCGTGACCGGCGTCCCGGCAGGGACCGCCCCGCCCGGGGTGCGGTAAAGCAGGTCGCGCGAGTCGTGGCGCACGCCGGCCCATTCCACATTGTTATCCAGCTTGGGTCCGGTGCTCACCACAGTCACGGTGGGTACCTTCGTGCTGCTGTCCCAGTAGAAGGTCACCAGGTAGCCCGCACCCGGCACATTGAACTGGACATTCGAGCCGCCTGGCACGCCCCCAACACCGTAGTTCAGGTCCCAGGACTCATCGATGGCAACCTTAAATTCGTAATTGCCCTGGGGAATAGCCAGGGTGGAGAAAGAGTAGGTGCCATCACCATCGATATCCTGCAGCCAGGAGCGCAGGCAGGAAGGATCCCAATCGCCCAGGCAGCCAATCGCACTCTGGAAGCTTCCTGGCGCCGTGGCAATAAACGAATTTTTATTGTCGGTGATCCAGTGGCTCTTGTGGTCGTAATAAAACTTGACGCTTGTGTCCACAGCCAAATTGAGCGGGATATTCGCCCCGTTTAGATTGGCATTCGCGCCATAGTTTTCGGCCCAGCTGTTATTGAGAGCTGCCTTATACTCGTAACCACCTGCCAGCACACTCCAGGTGCCCTGCCAGACATCATCAGCCGCGTCGAATATCAGGTGTGTGGCCGCACAGGCGGGGTCCCAATCGCCACATGCACCCGAGCTGATTTCACTCTGCAGGCTGCCAACAATCGTTACCGAAGCAGGATCTGCGGTGTGGCTTTCGGACACACTTCTCGCCTGGGCAGCCGGCTGCGCAAAACTCGTCAGCAGCATGGCAATCACCAGGATGGAAAGCAAGATTCGTGGAACCTTATTTTTTTGCATCACTATCCTCCAGGGTTTGAAAGGTAAATATGGTTGGTCAACTTGGTTGCAGTAGGTTTATCGAGGCAGTTGTGTATTTATATATATTTTAATTGAGAACGATATGCCAATCAAGCATTGTTCAGACATTAAATCTCATACCCGGTTGCCAGCAGGTAATCACCCAGCCGATCCGCCAGGATGGCCTGCTGTTCTTCGGTGTACTTCTGGCGGAAGCGGCCGCGCTTGCCCTGGCGGAAGTGCAGCCCTTTCTGTTCGCTGCGAGCTGCCTCCGGGCGGTATTTTTCCACCACCGCCTGGATTTCTGGCCGCCCCCAGTCCAGTCCGAGAAAATCCACCAGCCGGGCAGCCTCCACATCATAATCTCCAACCAGGCTCTCGTAGCGCGTATGCAGTGCCAGCGGCACATTAAACCATGCCCGGGAAATTTCCACATATTCAAGGATGAAAGACAATGAGGTATCGAAATCTATCAGATGAGAGAAAGCGTTTGGCCGCCCTTTTTCCTTCGCTCGTTGGCCGTTTTCGTAAGCCGAGAGCATCGCGTCGCGCGGGTCGCGGTAGATATAAGCCGGTCGCAGCGATCCACGGGTGATCATGCGCAGGGCATGTGGCGTCGGGCCGGCATGGGCTTTAATCACGAAGGAATTGCCCAGCACGGATGGGATTGATACCATCAGCAGCCGGCGGGTAGTTAATGCCCCAATGTTGCAATTCACCTCTGTCAGGATGCTGCCCAAATGGTATTTTTTACGGATCAGGCGGCCATCCTGGCACCCGCCTGCCAGCGCAAGATCGTTGGTCAGGTTGTAATACCAGCCGGAGCCGGCCCGTGGCATTCCCACAGAGAGAATTATCATGACAGGACTATTATACAGTTTCTTGCCATCCTTCGAAGGTTCGATTTTGTCTTCTTGCCAGCCTGCCGCCTGACTATTTCGGTTTTCCGCGCAAACTGGTGTGCAGACACACCCGGGTGTGGTTATAATTAATTCCAAATCACATTGCTAAGCAAATAGCTTGCATTCAACGAACCCAAGGAGGTAAGCGATGAAAAACACCAATGATCTGGTCGGCTTCCTGGCCGGCCTGGCGATGGGAGCACTGGTAGGAGTGAGCGTGGCGCTCCTGCTGGCCCCTTCATCCGGCGAAGAGCTGCGCGGCCAGATATCCGACCAGGTGCAGCGCATTCAGCTAGAAGTAACCCAGGCCGCCGAACAGCGCCGGGCCGAGCTGGAGCACCAGTTGTCTGAGCTGCGCGCCCCGCGTCGCGTGCCACCCACAACCGGGATGTAACCCCAAACGAAACTGGCCGCCAGCTACATTTTCTGCTGGCGGCCAGTTGGTATTATCCGAACCCATGTAAGGTCATTTTGTCAGGCTGTACTGATAGTTGGCCGGCTGATTGGTGAAGCGGCTGGTTCCCGAGACCACCAGGATAATTTCATTTACTCCACCTCGAAAATCTACCGGGATTTGCAGCCTGTTCTCCCCGCTGAGGGCAAACTTCTCTACCGTCGTTGTGCTCCCCTGCTTGATCACCGCCACGCGGAACGTCTGTGGCAAGATATTCTGCACGCGTACAAAACCTTGAGCTTCCCATCCACCCGTATCCGCTTCAAAATCCGAGAAATAGCCGGCCTGCGGGATTTCCAAATCGTCCAGTAAAAATCCTTCGCCGTTCGCTTCCGCATCGGTTACATATTCGAAGCGCAGCGTCACCTCCTGGCCGGCGAATTGAGAGAGATCGACCTGCTCCTGAATCCAGCGCGGGCTCTCACCTCCGCCACTGGCGCCGTTATACCCCCAGCCAAAACTGTTGCCCACCGGGTCTTCCGGTGTACCGGAGGGCGTAATCAACACCTCCCAACGCTCATTATCGCGGGATGCTTCCACGTAGAGGTAATCGTAGCTTTCTTCCAGATCGTACCAGGTCCAGTAGCTCATTGTAATCGGGCCATCAATCTCCCGAAAATCGAAACTGCGCGTCAGTGTCATGCTCGATGCATCCCCGCGACTAGACCAGAATGCATAGTTCCCGGAGTGCGGGTTGGCTGGCAAGACAGGCACCTGGCTGTTTCCAGAAAACTCGAGGGTAAACTCACCCCGGCAGCGAATACGAATATAGTCGATGCCGTACTGGCGGACATCCCGGCGGGCGACGCCATTTGGACAGCCGCGCACAATCTCCGTTTCGCTCGGGCGCGGCACCCTGGGATAGTTGGAATAGTTATATCGCCCATCCTCCACCTGCTCGTCGCGCAAAAAAAACGCCACGCTCCAATCGGCAAACAGGTCATCGGCGGTGATCGCTTGGCCGTTTTCCGGATCGGTAATCGCCAGCTCAGCCAGGGTCTTGTCCACACTGGCCAATCCATTTTCCGGGTGAGAAGCCAGCTTGCGGGTGGCCTGCTCGCCAAATCGATCGAGGAAATACGTGAGATACAGGAATGAACCGCCATAATAAGGGAGCCGGCCAGCCGGCTCAACCGGCCAGCTGGTAAATTGAATGTCAGGATCGGCTGCGTAGCTGTAGTCGGCACCACCAATGCCATAGCCATTAATCAGCATCGCCAGGTCTGCCATGCCCTCGCTCATCCAGGTATCTTCGTTGCGGTCCTGGTTCCAGTGGATCATGTGTTGGAATTCGTGGGCCAGGACGCCATAAGCAAACTCCTGATCCAACTGCATCTTATCCGCGTTCAGCAAGAACATCTCATGTGCATTGGAGTATTCGCTCAGGATGGGTGGGTACTCATCATTGGTCGAGAAATATCCAGCCACTGAGTTTCCCAAGCCCCTGGCGTACACAACGTACAGGTGCGGGTCCCCATCCACGCCGGGAGTCCATTCGCTGCCAAAAAACTCCCGATTGGTAGGGTAGATCTGGCTTTCAAAGGTTTCTGCCAGCATTCGCAGGGCGTCTCTATCAAACGGCAATCCGGCTTCCACCCAAAAATACAGGTGTTCGGTGGCATACTGCAGGATTGTCTGTACCTGAAAATTGCGGTTGTTATCGGTATCCAGTACCCAGAAGGATTTCTGCGTGCCAACCGGGAAAGGACCCAGCGGGGCTTCCAGTGTCGGTGAGATGCCATCTTTCCCTGCCAGGCGGTAAGCCAGGTCAAATAAATCGCTGGTGGGGACCTGTGTATTTTCCAAAGTAGCAAGGGTCTCGGCCGCCGCAGCTGCAGGGTCGGTAGACAGGGCTGGAATTTCCGCCGTGCTTTTGGGAAACGGCTCCTGATCCAGCTCTTCCAGGACAGGTTGATCGTCTGGCAGTTGCTCTAAAGACGGAGTTTGCACCTCAGGAACGGCCTGCTCCACGCTCCCCAGGACGACTTCCGCCGTAACCTGGCTATTGGTCGTAAACCAGGGCATCAAAAAAGCCTGCCCGAACATGAATATACAGCTGGCTGCTACCAGGAGCACCACAACAACAAACACAGCAGGGATGACACAGGATTTTTTCAATGACACTCAATCCTTTCCTGATGGTTGGCTTTCAGGCATAGAATTAGCCGCAAGACACGCGATCACCGGCTTGCTGGAGCCACCAGGATTGATTTCAGGTTTCCAGTCGAGTCAAACACACCAACAACAGCAGGAGTCCCATCTGGTTGGGAAATTATAACCACATCGGAGGCATTCTGAAAGTACTCCGCTTTCTTCTCAAATGGCATGACGATCGGCCTGTCATCCGGGCCAACCAGGTAGAAACCGACCCGCCGGAAAGGCAGCGCACCCATTGGGTTGTTTGTCCCTCGCTCACCTTCGCCGGACGGGAAATAACGCGGGTAAAGCGCCCTGCCAACCTCTACTCTGGCATTTGCAAGAAATAAATCTTCAATAGCCGCTCTTTCCATTTCAGATAGCAGCTCGGATTGGATCAGGCTGTTGAGCATGCCAGCTTTCATGTCACCGGTATAGCGCGGCGGAATGGCTCTTTCGACCACCGGTAAGCTCCAGCCGACCAGCAGAATAACGATCAGGGCGCCATAAAACTGAGGCGTGCGCAGCAAAGGCCGGTTTTGAGGGTCGCTTGCGAGGAGTGCAGCCGGTTGATCTTCCGGTAAATCCTCCATCACCGGTTTTGTGGTGAACTGGTTAATCAACCACAAAGATACGCGGGTCAGGCCAATACTGAAATACACAATGGCGATCCAATCAATCGGCAGGATATACCGCCCGCCAGAATTGCGCAGCAGCGCGTTAAGCAGCAGATAGGTCATGGCAAAGATTACCGGCGTTAACCCGATAATTTTATTGCGCTTCCATGCCATGATGGTACCCAGCCCAACCAGGAAAATATTGATAGCTATCGGCAGGATGGATTGGCGCGGGATAATGCCATCCCATTTATGCCAGTACGGCAGGCCGCGAGTATAGCTCAAGAGCAGGCAGCACTCGTAACCAAACTGGTTGACCTGCCCGTGATCCAGGGCGTTGATCGCACTATTGAAAAACCGGTAGTTTGAAGGCAAGAGCAAAAGCATCTGGATCTGGCTGTTCATGGCATGAGACAGGACCATACGCCCGACCTCAACGCGGTTGCTGGCATAAAATTCCACCACGCGACCCAGTACAGAGAAGAAAGAGTCGCTCTCCGGTAGCGGCTGCTCCGGCGGAGAAATAGGAGTGGGCGTGGGGGTATCCCAAGTGGAAACAGCAAGTGATCGCAAAGTCACCGGCGTCGTCAGCCGGTGAGCGAGAAGCTCCGGCTGCCGGCTTGATTCATACTTCTCTGACCCAGGCGGCGCGAACCCTTCTGGGGAGCCGAAGCGCTGCTCGATCAAGTCGCCGCGGTAATTCGGTGTATCCAGGAAAATTTTCCCGGTCAGCTGCCAGTTTCTCCATACCCAGGGGGATAGAATCAAAAAGGCGCCTAATAAAAACAGCGAAAATTGACGGATGAATTGGCCTGGGCGCTTCCAAAATCCGAATACCAGGATGAACACGGCCCCCAGTAACATGATACCAACTTCTTGCCGGATCAGCATGGAGATCCCCAGCGCGGCGCCCGAGATGAGCGCGTACAACTGCTTGCGGTCTGTGTCCTTAATCCAAATCACAAACAGATAGACGAAGCACACTACCGCCAGGGTGGCCGGTAAATCCGCCATGAACAGCTTGGCGTTGGCCGAAGTAACCCTGGCAGCGCTGGCAATCGAGTTGGCCTCTCGCAGCATAACCAGCACTCCCGCAATCAAGCCGGCCGGGCGGGTGTATATCTTTCTGGTCAGCAGGTAGATCATCACTGGTAGGAAGGCCAATACCAGAATCTGCAGGAACACCACCCGCTGGTAATCCTGGCCGCCAATCACATGCAAAATGGTCAGGTAGAGAGCATGGATTGGACGCCGGACAAACGGCTCCTCTAAAAACTGGAGCTTCTCCCCAACCATTAAGAGCTGGGCAGACATATCGTAAGCCAGCGCATCCGAGTTGGGGTAGTATTCATAATTCGGTTGGCGTGGCGCGGCAACAAACCAGTTCGGATAGATCGGCTGGCTGTTCCACAGCAACACAGTACAGACCCACAATGCCACGCAAATGACTGCATCGACTACCCTGGGGGAAAGGTAACGGCCCCAGGGATATTTACCGATGATGCGGCGCTGCCAGGCAATCACTGCCAGCAGCCCCATGCCAGCCATCCAGGCCAGCAGCGCCTGGGTTTCCATAATAGGAGCGCCCAGGTCATTCCAGCCAGTCTGCGGCGCTTCCGAGGCAAAAGTATTTTGCGCTAGCCAGTTCCAGCCGTAGAAGAAAATGAGCAGTACCACCAGGAATGTGCAGCAGGCCAACAGAATGCGTGCCAGCCGGTTGAGGTGAAATCCACTCCGCCCGAAATACAACCACACCAGAGTCTGGACGCACATACCGCAAATTAGAAGTATCAGTGGTTGGCTGCGTTCCAATGCCGTACGAGTAAATATTTCCTGTACAGCGGAGGTCAGGTGGAGCTGGTAAATGCCAAAAAACAAGCCAACCAAACAGATCAGCACCAGGCTGCCAAAAACTGCTCTGCGGCTCAAATAACTGTTCAGCCGCACAACCTGCCGCTCGAACCAGGTGGGGTTGCGCCAGCTCCGGATAAGTACCCAGATGCAAGCCAACAATATGAGCAGCAGGCAGCCGGAGAGGATGGCCTCACCCGTGGCAAATCCCGCAGTCTCGCGGCCTGGGCGAACAAGGCTGACCAACAGCAGGGTCATTACCGCTGCCACCTGGATGGCAGCCAATAATAAATAATTGCGCCAGGCGGTTACCGAACCTATGAATGGATCAGTGTCTCTACCAGGTTCCACGCTCATGGGAATGAACTAACCACCCTGAATCTCAGCTACCTTCTGCTCAGCTGGAGATGCTGCAGGGATATGCGCTGCCGCTGTGATCAAACCGAAAACCACCCACATATTGGGTACAGCAAAGGAGTCGAAAGAAAATACAACCAGCAAAAATACAATGAAAGCCAGCAAGCCAGCGCCTCCCCAAAACTTATCCTGTGGCCCGGGGGAAAACCACAAAAACAACGCGCAGCCGAGAACAGCCACCAGGAAGGCCGTGAAGGTGATTACCCCCAAAAGTCCGGTCTCCGCCAGGATGCGAGCATACAGGTTTTTCGGCGTAGCCAGGCGGGCGCGGTCTTCGGTAGGCGTCAGCTGGCGGATGATCTCCGGCTGCCGCGAATAATCTCGTTCGGGAAGCATGCGGTCGAAGTAAAAAGCATAATTACCCAGGCCAACACCCAGAGCCGGGTAAGCTTCATAAATCCGGTAGGCAGTCTGCCAGTAGACAAAGCGCTGGTCAAAAGCGATATATTCCAGGTAGCTCCGATTGGCGCCCACGGACTCATCGGTAAAGTAGGTCCAGAAGCGCGAGAAATAACGGTTATTGGCGCCGGCCACCACAACCAGCACGCCAATCGCCAGAGTGGCGATCCCGGCCAGGGCGTATTTGTTGCGCAGGAAGGAAAGCTTTTGCGGCACAAGCCTGGCCACCATCTTCTTGGGCGGAAACAACAAAAAGCTCATGAAAGTGATCAGGAGTAGAATGGCGACCCCGGTGCGCGAGAAGGTAAACAGCACGATCGCCACCGCCCAGGCTAACAGGAACAGCTCAACCGTGATCCAGCGATAGCGCCACTTGAACACAGTGCGCCCTTGGAATACAGACCCCAACAACCAGGGCAGCAGCAGCAGGCAGATTTGCTCGGCGAACCATTTTGGCTCAAAGGTCGCTCCCGATACGCGCGTAGTGAACAGCTTGCGGGTTGAGATAAACTCCTGTACTTGGCTGAGTAAATTAAAGTAACTCTGTGAGAAATGGATCACGTAGACTGCCTGTAGCGACCCCCAGGCAAGCGCCAGGCTAAAGCCCAGGTAGAGCCAGCGCAGAGAAGCATCCAAATCTTGCCGGCTCCTGGGGATCAAGGCTACAGTTATGTAATAAGCACAGCCAATCCCTAACGTAATCAGGTTGCGCCCCAATCTGGAGGCTACAGATACTCCTTCGAGAGAAGGCAAACTGCCTTGTGCCAGCGAAAATACCGAGCTTATCAGGGCAACTACGACAAAGGCAAACAGGGGCAGGAATGTTTTCGGCAAAGGGGACTTGAACAGGCGCGGCAGCGTGGCAATCAGCAGCAGCACCATCAAAGGATAGATCGACAGCGGGCGGATCAGTGTATCCCCTCCGATACCGGAGGGGAAAAATGGAAAGCTGGTAATCGGCAGGCAGACCAGGAAGAGCGCCCAGCAGATAGCCTGTACTTTTCCCAGCCAGCGACTGGCTTCTATCTTATTCAACCTGCTTTTCCCATCTGGCGATCTTGACCAACTCGAGCAGCAGCCAGATCAAAAAGCCCAGGATGCCTCCTACCAAAGCCAGCAGGCTTTGAGGGCGGATAGTTGCCCGGCTCACCTGGTCTAGTGCTGCAATTTCTATGCTGGGCGAGAGCGCCATACTCTGCTTCGACTGCTCGTCAAACTGCGCCTTCAGCCGATCTTGCTCGCTCAACAGCTCCTGCAGACTCTCCCGAAGGATGGAACTCTCACTTTGCAGGGCAACCGAGACCTGGGCAAGCCATGCAGCATACGCGCCCGGGCTGTCCGCTTCGGCCGGCTGCGCTGCCAGCAAGGCAGTCCAGTCCGGAGAAAATTCAGCCAGACCGGTTACCAGCGCCAGGATCGGCCACCGCTGGGTCGTGTCGAGCGGCTGATCCGGCGGCAAACCCGCCAGCTCGGCCTGCCATTGTTCGATGGCTGCCCGAGCTGCCTGGAGCCGGCTGAGGCGCTCTTCCCCATCGACTTGCTTCTGGATCAGCGCCTGCACTGCTTCATCGGTGAAGATCGCCTGGCGTGAGGCAGCAATTGCCGGCACCATCCGATCCAGGACCACTTCCCGCCAGGTTAGCGCCGCCTGCTCCACCAGCTCCGGGTGCTCGTGCTCAGCCACCAGGCTCCATTTTCCCGCAGTTCGCCAATTGGTGTCCAGCATGCTGCGCAGCTCCTGGCTGCCAACCGCCTGCCAGGCTGAATCCTGGCTCTGCAGGCGGCGGAGTGTTTCCTCAATGATCTCGTCCCGATAGATCGCCGCCATCAATTGCGACATCTGCCAGGATTTGTAGTCGTCCAGGTTGGAATACTTCGGCCGCAGCAAGGCCTGGAAATTGGTATCTTCGTAGTACCGGTACGGATTCAGGGCCACATCGATGTCGGC
>JBFYSP010000275.1:0-7709 GCA_041301395.1 Anaerolineae bacterium | reverse complement strand
AGCGCCAGCGCCGGCCAGAACAGCGGACCGATCACATGCCGGGCTCCCCGTCTCCGCCCACTGCCCGGCAGCGCAGGCAATCCGGCGACTGGCAGAGCAAAGCCAGCGGGTCGGCCTGGATCAGCCGGCGCGCCACCTGCACCAGCTCGCGCAGCGGGATAGCCTGCAGGCGGGACTCCCCCAGGGTTGTCCAGCGGGTCACCTCGGTCAGGTGGGGTGTGATGGCTTCAAAGCCATCCGAACAGCCGGGGAATGCCGGGCATTCGACCACGCCCTGCGGCGTTAGCGCCCAGCGCAGGAACTGCTTGCGCCCGGCCAGGGCTTCCGCCAGGTGGATGGCGGTGTTGCGGGTGTGATCTACCCCCAAGAGCAGCACCGTGCCGCCCTGCTCGGCCAGCAGGCGGATGGGCGCCAGCGGCTCCTGCAGAGTCTGGGCCTGCAGGGCTGCATCGGCGTTGACCCCCGTGAAAGACAGAATGGGGTGAGCAGAGCGGCGGGCGGGCGGCGACCCGGCGGGCCGCTCCAGGCGACGCAGCGCCTCCGGGATTGCCCCAATCGATTTGTGGACGGGAAGATTCGGGCGAAAAAACGCGGCGCGAGCGTTTTGCTCGCTGCCGCTGCCGTATTCAATCCCATTATCCGACGGTCCGACCTCAGGGATGAGCATGGCCTGGTAGGTAAAGGCCGGGCTCACAACCGAGCTGTAGGTAGAAACCAGCGCCCCGACAACGGTCTCTGCCCCACCGGACACTTCACCCAGGGTAGACAGGGAGGCGTGGACGAGCACCGACCGGCCGCGGTCGGGGGCAATGCCGCGCAGGGCGTTGACCAGCTCACGGTAGGTGGTCATTGGCCGCGCCACTCCGGCTTACGTTTTTCGGTGAAGGCGGCCATGCCTTCCTTCTGGTCCTGCGAAGCGAACAAAAAGTAGAATGCACGCCGCTCGTCGTGCAGGCCATCGGAGAGGAAGGACTCGAAGGCATGGTTGACGGCTTCCTTGCCCAGGCGCAGCGCCAGGGGGGCGCGGGCAGCAATCTCGGCAGCCAGATCCAGCGCTTCGGGCAGGCAGCGCTCAAGCGGGACAACGCGGTTAACCAGGCCAAAGCGCAGGGCTTCTTCGGCGTTCAGCGTGCGGTTGTTGAGCACCATCTCCATGGCCAGCGCCTTGCCCACGGCGCGCGTCAGGCGCTGGGTGCCGCCGGCGCCGGGGATGACGCCCAGGTTGATCTCCGGCTGGCCGAAGCGCGCCGTTTCGGAAGCCACGATCATGTCGCAAGACATGGCCAGCTCGTTGCCACCCCCCAGGCAGTAGCCGGAGACGGCAGCAATGACCGGCTTGCGCACCTGGCGCAGGCGGTCAAACTGCGCGATGCGGTCGCTCAGCAACATTTCAACCGGGCTGGCGGCAGCCATCTCCTTGATATCCGCGCCGGCGGCAAAGGCCCGCTCGCTGCCGGTGACCACCATGGCGCCAATGCCCTCAGCGGCGTCGAAGGCCAGAAGGGCATCCATCAGCTCGCACAGCAGGGTGTGGTTGAGGGCGTTGAGCGCCTGGGGACGGTTCAGCCGCACCAGGCCGACCCGATTATAGGTTTCGACCAGGATGGTTGTGTATTCGGGCATGCGCCACCTCCTTAATTTTTGGGGTTGTTTTTATTTTACGGCAGAATGTTTGCTTTAGCACATCGCCAGGCTGCCATCCGCAAAGATGAGCTGGCCGGTAACCTGTGCGGCGGATGGGCTGCACAGGCGCAGCACAAGCGCGGCGGCCTGTTCGGGCGGGATCACTTCTCCGGATCCAGCCTGCTCCAGGCAAACGGCGTTGACCCGAATCTGGTCGGCGGCCAATTCGGCAGCAGCGAGGCGGGTCAATCCACGCAGCCCTTCCTTGCTGGCCAGGTAGGCGGCGCTGTGGCGCGTCACCTCAGAAGAGGACGATCCCTTTCCTTCTGTAAGTAAAGGGATGCCCAGGTTGACGATGCTGCCCCCGCCCTGCCGCTGCATCACCCGCCCAACCGCCTGGATGGCGTAGAAAGCCCCGCCCAGGTTAACTTCCAGGGTGCGGTTCCAGTCCCACTCGTCCATGGCGAACAGGGAGGCGTGTGGCCTGACCACCGCGGCGTTGACCAGGGTATCGATGCGCCCCCAATCCTGGGTGACCTGGTCAACCATGGCCTGCACCGGCATACGCTTGGCAACATCGAAAATATAGGGCTTCGCCCGCCCTCCGGCAGCCAGAATCTGGCGCACGGTCTCATCCAGGTTGATTGGCGTCAGGTCGTTCAACGCCAGGATGCCGCCCTGCGCAGCGAAAGCGGTAGCAACCGCCCGCCCAACCCCGCGCCCGGCGCCGGTGACTAACACCACACGGTCTAGGAAATCATCCACCGGAGGGCTTCTCCGGCGAACAGATCGGGATTTCCGAAGTGTTGCGTTGGCCGTTCAAGGGCAGGCCCAGGTATGGTGAAGGATCGAGGGTGTTGCCGATCTCCAGCTCGTTCAGGTAGCGCCCTGTGCCATCGTCACGCACGATCGAAAAATGCAGGTGTACCCCCACCGGGTTGTTTGGGTCGCCGGAGAAATTGCCCTGATAGCCCAGCAGGTCGCCCGCTTTGACAGCCACTTCCTGGGAACCGGGCGGGAAACGCGCGTCGATGAACGAATTACCTTGCTCATCTGCCATGTGGGTATAGTAGGCCCAGATCTGGCGGCCAGGATTGAGCGGATCGGAGGGGATGCGCAGGATAACTGCCGAGCGCCACTCGGGCAGGCGGGTCAGGTAGCCGTCGTAGGCAGCCACCACCGGCGTCAGGTTGTTGTCTGTGCCGCCGAAGATATCGATGCCCTGGTGACGGTGACCGACCCGGAAGGAATCATCCCAAAGGAAACCGACAAAACCGGTAGTGGGCATCAGGAAGGGCGCCTCAGCGCAGCGCTCCCCGGCCCGGATGACCCATTCGGGGTGCGAGGTGGGATCGGTAAGCCAGCTCCACACCCGCTGGTTGCGCAGTCCGCTGTCATCCCGACGCAGAAAGATGAAAAACAGCCCGGCCAGCGCCAGGATCATCCCGCTCAGCAGGAGCCAGCCAAGGGTCGAGATGCGCACCGCTCAGGTCCCCGCCCGGTAGCGGCGCAGGGTCTCGCCGTCTTCTTCTTTGCAATCCGCGACAAAAAGGGTCAGCCGGTCGCGGGTGATGGCATGCAAGATGCGCCCGGCTGCCTGCCCGTCGGTCGAATTCAAAGCCAGCTGCAAGTCGGCAAGGGAGGCGAAATACAGCTCGTGCATCCAGGCCACGGTCCGTTCGCCAAACAGGCTCTTTTCCACCTGGCTGGTGGCTTCCCGCAGCAGGCCAGGCATGCTCTCGGCATGGCGCAGGAAATCCGGCCAGCGCTCGTGGAATTCGGTCCAGTCCAACAGCGGCTCGATGAGGATCACAAGTTTGTGCATGCGGGCTCTCCTGCGATGATTATACCCGCGACCGACCAAGGGCTGTCCCGCGCAAAATCGGCGCGGGATTCACGACCGAGGACGGACGACGGCAGTCAGCTACTCTTGTATCTTGATATATATTTACAGTCCTGGCAGGAATGGAATCCTGCCCTACGTGCTCGGTCTCTCCGTCATCGGTCGGCGATCACGAATCCTCGAGGGAACCCCCGTATGCTCTCCTGCGGGGCGGTCGTCCGTCGTCCGTCGTCCGTCGTATTTATGGTATCATTGCCCAATTGGAGTGAAGGTAAATGGACGAAAAAATTACTATTATTGAAGGACCCCCACCAACTTTTGAGACGGTAAGCGACGGGTGGGCGCTGGGATTGAGCGACAGCCCGATCCTGGCAGATATCGCCATCACCCGGCTTCGCACCTATAACGGACCGGCGCTGGTCGAGCGCTGCTACCGGGCCTGGCATAACCGGCAAAACATCTATCTCGAATACCGCACATCCGATGGGCTGGAGGACAACGCCCCGATTGTGGCGGCCCGCACCCTGGAAATCGACGAAGGGCAGATCTTGCTGCTGTGGGTGCGACTCAACAATAATGAAGTCGACCTGGAGCTGGGCTACGATGACGACTCCGGGGAGGACCTGAACGACGACTTCGGTCTATCCCAGTAAAATATGTTCAGAACATGGCGGGCGGTAAAAATTTACCGCCCGTCTGTTATTTCCAACACCCGGGGAAAAAGATGACAGAAAACAACCTCCTGCTGACCGAGATCAACGAGCATGTGCTGACTCTTACGCTCAATCGCCCCAAGGTGAATGCCTTCAATCTCGAACTGATCACCGCCTTGCAGCGAGCTTTCAAACAGGCGGAGAGCGATCCCCAGGCGCGCTGCATCCTGCTGACCGGCAGCGGAGGTGTCTTCAGTGCCGGACAGGATATTTCCGAATTTCGCAAGGTTGAGAACCTGTCGTACCGTAAACATCTGCAGAAGAGCTACAACCCGCTTATCCTGCAGATTCGCCGCCTGGGCAAGCCGGTGCTGGCTGCCATCCAGGGAGCGGTGTCCGGGGCGGGGCTGGGGATTGCCCTGGCCTGCGATCTGCGCATTGCCTCCGAAGAAGCGCGCTTCGTGGTAGGCTTTGGCGGCATCGGGCTGGCCCCGGACTCGGGGGTATCGCTGCTGCTGCCGGCGCTGATCGGGTTGGGTCGGGCGCAGGAGTTCACCTTCTCCAACGCACCCATCACTGCACAGCAGGCACTGGACTGGGGGATGGTCAACCGGGTGGCACCGGCCGGGGAGTTGGGCGAGCAGGCTTTCGCCTGGGCCAGGCAGCTGGCGGCCGGGCCGGTGCAGGCAATGGGGTTGGCCAAGCGTGCCTACAACCAGGCCGTGCTAAAAGACCTGGAGGCGGTGTTGGATTATGAAGCCCACGTACAGGAGATTGCCGGGGCGGGAGCAGAACACCGTGAGGGGGTAGCGGCGTTTTTGGAGAAGCGCCTGGCAATATTTCAATAATTATTAAACTAAGAATATTTCCATCAGTGCCAGTAAAGCAAATACCGTAAAAACACCCACGCCGGCCATCATCACCTGGCGGGGCGTACGCTGGTCGACCAGCACGGGCTTCTCGTAGCCGCTGCGCACGCCCAGGATTGGGCCGCCGAACCAGGCGAACATGGCGCCACCCAGCAGGCCGCCCAGGTGACCCAGGTTGTCGATATTCATCCCGGGGGCAAAACCGATCACCAGGTTGATCACTGCAATGCTGATCAGGTTGGTGAGCATACGCCGGGAATTTTGGATCATGCCGCTGTTCTGATAGAGGAAGACACCTTCCGCCGCCAGCATACCAAAGATGGCGGTCGAGGCCCCCAGCGAGTTAGCCGGCGAAAGTAAAAAAGACAGCACGATGCCGGCGAAACCGGAGAGCAGGTAGAGCGCCAGGAAGCGCCCGTGGCCGTACATCGCCTCCAGGTTGGGGCCAAAGATGTACAAAGCATACATATTGAAACCCAGGTGCAGCAGGCTGCCGTGCAGCAGTACCGGGGTGATCAGCCGCCAGATCTGCCCGGCTTCAATGGCAGTGTTAATCTTCATCCCAAACATGGCAGCCACATCGACGCCGTAGGTGTACTCGGTGATGTATTGAATGGCGAAAAAAAAGACGGTCAGACCAAGCAGGACGTAAGTGACCGTTGGCTGGATCGGCTGGACGATGCGCCCTTCTGCGCTGGCCATCCTGGGCGGAGAATTATACTGGCTCACAGGCACACCACCCTGGGGGACACCCGATGGTGCTCGGCATGGATAATCTCGTTAATCGCATCCACGCTATCATTCAGGTTGCCCTTGCGGTTGATCACTACATAATCGAATTCGTTCATGCGCTTCATCTCCTGGCGGGCGGTGGCGATGCGCAGCTTGAGGCCTTCCGGCGTCTCGGATTTTCGCTGGGTGAGGCGCTCGATCAGTTCCGCCTCGCTCTCTGGCGCCAGGAAGATGGACAGGGCTTCCGGGCACAGCTCGCGGATGGTTTCCGCGCCCTGCACATCAATACGCAGGATGGCATCCTGGCCGCTGGCAAGCGCCCGGCGCACCTGGTCCTTGGGGATACCCTTATAGTCGTTGTAGACGATGGCGTACTCCAGCAGCTCGTCGTTTTCGATCATCTCGGCAAAGCGGTCGGTACTGACGAAAATATAATCCACACCGGGAATCTCTTCGGGGCGCTGCGGGCGGGTGGTGGCGGTGACCACAAAATGGAACTGCATACAGCGCTCTTTCATACGCGTGATCACACTGTCTTTTCCCACCCCTGAAGGGCCGGAAATGACGATCAGCAGGGGCTGGCTCTGCGGAATGTCAAAGGGATCGTTCTCACTCATGGTTACTCAGTCTCCACACGGGCAATCTCTTGATTATAATTCCAATCGACATTACCGGAGGAGCTGTATGCCGATTTACCAATACCGCTGTTTGAACTGCCATAAACGCTTCGAAGTTTTCATGAGCTATGCCGAATACGGCACGCGCCCCGTGCCATGTACGCACTGCGGCAGCGAGAATGTGCTGCGCCGGATCGGGCGGATACGGATCGCCAAATCGGAGGAGAGCCGGCTGGATGACCTGGCCGACCCCAGCGCATTGGCCGGGCTGGAAGACGACCCACGCGAACTGGGACGCATGATGCGCAAAATGAGCAGCGAGATGGGCGAGGATATGGGTCCCGAATTTGACGAGGTGATCGGGCGGTTGGAAGCCGGGCAAAGCCCGGAAGACATCGAAAGCGAGCTGCCGGACCTGGGCGGACCGGATTCCGGCGGGCTGGACGACTTTTAACCTCCGGCCAGGCGCTGCAGGATCACGCGTTTGATCTCGGCCTGCACCTGGTCGAAGGGTGCAGAGGCATCAATAATCACCCAGCGCTCGGGCTCCAGGCGAGCCATTTCCAGGTAAGCCCGGCGCACCCGCTGGTAAAAAGCGACCTCATAATCATCCAGGCGATTCCACTCGCCGCCGGCCTGGCGCTTGCGCCGCAAGCCTAATTCCACGTCGATATCCAGCAAAATTGTCAGATCCGGCTTCAACCCACCGGTGGCGAAATGGACAATGGAGCGCACCTGCTCCAGGTCGAGCTGCTGGTAGCCGTAGCCCTGGTAGGCCACGGTCGAGTCGGCGTAGCGATCGCACAGGATGAGCTCGCCCTGCGCCAGGCGTGGCTTTAGCTCCTGTTCTACCAGTTGGGCGCGTGAGGATTGGAAGAGCAGAAACTCGGTGCGTGGCAGCATGGCGGTGTTCTGCATATCCGACAGGATGGCGCGCACCTGGTCGCCGATAACGGTGCCGCCCGGCTCACGGGTAACATACAGCTTGTAGCCGTCCTGCTGCAGGCTTTCGGTCAGGATTGCCAGCTGGGTAGACTTCCCGGTGCCTTCAGTGCCCTCAAAAGTAATGAACATATTGTGCTGTAAGCGACCGCCCTGAAGGTCAGCTTTCGCGGAAGATACGCACCCGGCGGCGAGGTTCCTTGCCGTAAGAGTGGGAGGTCAGGTTGGCATCCCGCGCCATCTGGTGCTGCAGACGGCGGATGTAAGAAGCAGCCGGGGGCAGCTCCACCCAGCGCTCGCCGTTCATCACTGCCTGGATGGCGCCCTGGGTTTGCTGCAGGATGGTATCCATTCCCGAGTCGCCGGAGGCATCCACCGAGACATTGAACAGGTCGCTGAGGAACTGCTGCATCTGGTTGAGCGTGTTGGC
>JBFYSP010000241.1:0-9286 GCA_041301395.1 Anaerolineae bacterium | reverse complement strand
GCAGTCCGGCTAGCGCGCTTGCATGGGGTGCAAGAGGTCGGAGGTTCAAATCCTCTCGCCCCGACTGAGGACCGCTTACCTTGAGTAAGCGGTTTTTGGTAAATGGTTCTAGCTGTAAGGTATAATTCGCTTGCCACAAAAACCCCTTTCCCAGTTTTCTGCTGCTTAAAGCACGAACGCCCGGGTGAGGGGGGCACCCGGACGCTCGTAGGAGTAATATTAGCACCATGTTGGTGATATTGCAAGGGAAAATTACACGAATTAATAAAATATTAATCTACGTCGTGTTGAATAATTAAAAGCGAGTGGGCGTTTCCCCTCCCGCCCACTCTCAAGAAAATGGTAGATTAGAGCTAACCTGTGCTCTAAATATAATCCACCGGCTTACTAATGTGAATAGTCATTAATATTCAATACAATGGACATTTGTACTGTTATATGAACCGTATGCTCAGGTAAGACTCAGAACACTTGACCACGGAGAACATCATCGATGAGCGACACAAATGGCTTGATTCGAGTAGCGATTATGGATGATCACCAGGGCATCCTGGATGGTTATCTGTATCGCCTGCAAGGGCAAACCGATATAAAGATTGTAGGCATCGTTCGCTACGGTGATGACCTGGAACCACTTCTCGCCCGCCTGGCAGTGGATGTCTTGCTGCTGGATATGGAAGTGCCATGTAGCCCTGAAAACCCCAACCGGTTCCCGGTCCTGCCCACCATCCCCAGGCTGGTTCAGTTATACCCCGAGATGGCTATCCTACCAATCTCGATGCACAACCAGCGCACTTTGATCCAGGCAACCCTGGATGCCGGCGCCAACGGCTTTATTCTTAAAGACGATTACACCGCTATCCAGGAGCTGGCCTCCATCATTCGAAGTGTGGCCAACCAGGGCATCTACCTCAGCGCCGAGGCTTTCCAGGCCATCCGGCGTAAAACCGGGGGCGAGGGCTTCTCTAGCCTGACTCCGAGACAACTGGAAGCACTTTCCTTGTGCTCTGCTTATCCCGAATTGACCACTGCCGATCTGGCGAAGAGGATGAACGTCGCCCACTCCACTGCGCGCAATTTCCTGTCCGGTGCATATCTCAAGCTCGGAGTGTCAAGCCGCAGTGCAGCAATCTTCAAGGCGCGCCAATTGGGCTTGATTCCAAACGACTCGGGACCGGCTCGCTTTCCAGGCGGAAATGACACCTCCTCGGGAAATGATCCGGACGAATGATCTTCCACCTGTGATGCCTGGATCGGGCTGGCGCTCTTATCGCAATTTAATGGGGATCCTCATATCCGTGGGGATCCTGGTGGTGCTGTTCATGTACAGCTACGGCTACCTGTATGAAGCCCTGTTTATCGGGTTTGATTACAGCGCAGCCCATGCTGTAATTTTCCGCCTGCATGTCCCACCAGCCAACGGAGAAGGTCTTGACCTGGACGATACCATCCTGAAGGTTGGCTCGCTCTCTTACCGCGATTATCAAACAAGTACTTATCGTAACCTGTTCGCCGGGTATAAAAATGGCGATGTAGTTCCAATCCTCGTCGAGCGGCAGGGGACATCACATCTCGTATACTGGGAAATCCCAGGATTCAACTGGCCTGAGTTCCGTTTTCGACTCTTTAGCCCATGGTGGCTTCCGTATGTCTTCTGGGTGATGGGTTGCATCACTCTTTTCCTGGTTCAACCAACCGACACCAGGAAAATGCTGCTGGTAGCACTGAATTTCTTGATTGCTGTTTGGTTTTCGGCCAGCAGGCTATCCTACACCGGAGCGCTCCTCAGTGGACCGATCCTGTTCATTGGTGTATGGATGACCTGGCCGGTATCCTGGCACCTGAACTGGTTGGTCCCACAGCCATTACGCCGATTACCGACACAAGCGTGGATTGCTCTTTATATTCTAGCACTCGCTCTAGGAATTGTTACAGCCTTAGGGATCATCCCAGTACAATCGTATTTTCTTGGGGCGATGCTGACTGCACTCGGGAGCATCGTGATCATTGGCTGGCATGCGATCTCTCAACAGCCACGCGATCGAATGATCTATTTGCTATTATCTTTTATAGTTCTGGCGATTGCTCCCAGCCTGGCATTAAGTGCTACCCGGTTGAAGGGCGAATCTATGGTATGGCTAGAACAATTAGCCTTGCTTTCCCTGGTGCTGCTCCCTGTGGCATATCTATATATCCTTGTCTACCGCCAACATGGTTCAATGGAGGTTCGGGTCAACCAGGCAATTACCGGATTCAGTTATTCCACAATCGTCGTCATCCTGGGCACATTCCTTGTGAGCGCGACCATCTCGTTAGCTAATTTGAACGAGATCAACACAGAGGTGTTGTTTCCGCTGGTCGCCGCCGCCAGCGTGTTGATTGGCTTTTTCGCAGCTCGCTTCTATCACACCTATGCCCGCTGGTTTCAAAAAACCCTGCTGGGCATACAGTTGGCGCCAGAGAATTTGGTAGAAACCTATGCTGCCAAAATCACCACAAGCCTGGAATGGGAAAAACTCAGCTCGATATTGGAAAAAGAGGTGCTTCCCAGCCTACTCGTGCGCCAGGCGGCTTTTTTGCGCATCCAGATTGTGGACGAAGAGCAAGGCATACTGCATGCCAGACCGATCCTGCGGATGGGCATCGCAGAGACCGATATGCCCCATCGAGATGCGATCTTAGCTTATCTCCGCTCAGCTAATGAAGTTCTGCCCACCACCAATCCCAAAACCTTAGCGCTCTCATCCTGGGTGCGACTGGTAATGCACTTGACGTTCGAAAACAAGACTATCGGTTTGTTCATATTCGGGCGTCGCGATCCAGACGACCAATATCCGATGTATGAGCGAGCCACCTTGCAAGCTTTAATGGATCAAACCGCGCTGGCAATTATCAATATTGAGCAATCCGAGCGCTTGAGAGCATTGTATCAGTGGGATATTGAAAGAGAAGAAACCGAAAAGAAACGACTGGCCCTCGAGCTGCATGACGCCGTGCTGAATGAGATGGCGCTCTTACCCCTAAGAGCCGCTGAGGGGGTATTAACTGACGAATTTAATGAATCGTATCACGATGCCGTGCGGCACATCCGAGAAATCATCAGCGGCCTGCGTCCCAGCACGTTAAATTACAGCCTGTTCTCGGCTTTGGAAGAACTGGTAGATGAGGCTCCCCTGCAAAGCGGTGTGTTCCCATCTGAAAAAACCGACCTCCAGCTGCATATTCCCCCTACCATGGAACGCTACAGTGCAGATGTGGAGCTGCACATTTTCCGCATCGTACAACAAGCGGTTGCCAACGCCATTCGGCACGCCCGGGCGACCACCATTATTATCAGTGGCCATCTGCTGCCTGACAAAATCCAGATTACGGTGCAGGATAACGGGATTGGCATGCCCGACAGCAATTACCTGGATTTAGCAGGCTTGCTGACTCGCAAGCACTTCGGCCTGGCCGGCATGCACGAGCGAGCGGCGATTATTGGCGCTCAGTTGGATATTGTATCCGCGTTGGAAATTGGCGCAACCATATCCATTACCTGGAAAAAAGACTTTCCCGAATAAATCGTCACAATTTCTGTACATTTTTCGTTCTAAAACCCTTGGCAATTCCAGTATTTTACCGTACAATAGATATGCGTCTCCGGCCTGCCCCCCTCAGGTCGGAGACGCATTTTAAGCGTATTGATCGCTCTTAATTATCGTTCGCCAGGACATCCCCCAGTAAATTGTCATTCAGGTAAATCAGGGCGCTTTTCACTCCCGGGAATTGCCGTACAGTTTGCCATACCTGGGCGCGCACGCGGGCATTATCACACCGGTCGCCGGAACGCACATAAGTTCCGACCAGGTTTACAACCACCTCGCCCGAGCCAGGTTTGAATTGCACACCACCCACAGAAATATTGGATCGGAAGGCAGGGTTATACAGCCCGGCCACATATTCCGATTTCTGGAATACGGTGCTCAGGGCAAGGCGCACATCCTGGGCGATATCCCCGCTGCGGGCGTATCCGGTGATGATGGGAATGGCCGTGTCGCCGCAGCCAATCGGCCCACCAGAATCCTTCAGGATCATATAGGCATAAATCACGTTGCCTTCCTTGACGTTTTGCGGCACTTTTGTGACCGTGGCAGTTGCGGTGGGCGTGGCGGTATCCGTAGGCAGCGGGGTATTCGTGGCAGTTGGGGTTGGGCTGGGTGTCAGAGTGGGGGTTTCGGTAGGTAAGGGGGTATTTGTCGCAGTCGGCAGAGGCGTCGATGTAGGCGGTAAAGTCGGCGTTGCTGTGGGCTCCGGCGGCTGCAAGGCGCTGCAGCTTGCCAGGACGACTGCCAGGAGCGCGAACAGCACAGGCGCGAAGATATCTCGAGAGGAATATCTCATTGTTTATTTCCGTTCTTCATTTAGGGTATGGAGACTGCTTGACGGGCAAATTCTGCCCCGCGATGCAGGGCAGTGTAGTTCATCTCCAGCAGGTGTTTATGGCGCGTCGGCAAATGGTTCTGCAAGCATGTTTCGATGGCTTGAATCGATAATACCGGCAGTCTTTCCAACAGCGCGCCCAACATAACCATATTGGTCATGCGCTTATCACCCAGCTCCTCGGCAACCTCATTCGCCGGGATCTGCACTGCGGACAGGTCGGTGCGGTGAAACGGCCGGTTGATCAGAGAAGCATTTGCGACCAGGATGCCGCCAGGCAGGACGAGCGGTTCGTATTTATCCAGCGAAGGCAGGTTAAACACCAGGGCAGCTTTCGGGTGGCGCACGGTCGGTGCGCCAATCTCCTCATCCGAGATGATGACGGTGCAGTTGGCTGTGCCGCCGCGCATTTCCGGTCCGTAGGAGGGGATCCAGGTCACTTCTCGGCCGGCATCCATGGCTGCATATGCCAGAAGCTGACCGGCAAAAAGAATGCCCTGCCCACCAAACCCTGCCAGGATGATTTCTGTTTGCATTGTCAAGGTACTCCGAATTCCCAATTATACGCGAATTCCGGCCACTGAGGATGAGACTTTATAATCCCCGATCGGATAAACCGGCAGCATGTGCTCTTCCAACCATTTCAGGGAGTCAAGTGGTGTAAGGCCCCAGTTTGTCGGGCAGGTCGAGAGCAGCTCAACCATGGCAAAGCCAAGCCCGCGCGCCTGGACCTCGAATGCCATGCGAATGGCTTTGCGAGCCAGGCGGATGTTTTTCGGGTCGTGCAGGCTGCGGCGCACAGAATAGCCCACCCCATCCAGCTTGGAAAGCACTTCGGCCATGCGGATGGGGAAGCCGGTCTGCTCGACATCCCGGCCGCGCGGCGAGGAGGTCGTCTTCTGTCCGGGCAAGCTGGTCGGCGCCATTTGCCCGCCGGTCATGCCAAAGATGGCATTGTTGATAAAGACAACGGTAATATTCTCGCCCCGGGCGGCGGCGTGCATGATCTCGGCCATGCCAATCGATGCCAGGTCGCCATCACCCTGATAAGTGAACACAATGCGATCGGGCAGCACTCGCTTGATGCCGGTGGCCATGGCTGGAGCGCGCCCGTGGGCGGCTTCAACAAAATCGCAATCGAAATAGTTATAAGCAAATACCGAACAGCCCACCGGCGCCACGCCGATTGTGTTCTCACGCACGCCCATTTCATCCAATACTTCAGCGATCAGGCGGTGGGCAACACCATGCGTGCAACCCGGGCAGTAATGAGTCGATACCTGAGTGAGCGACTCCGGCCGGGAATAAACCAGCTGATACGGGGCTGTTGTCACCATGCTGTGCTCTCTCCTGTTTGTTTTTCGTTATAGGCTTTCAAGCGCTTCAGCCAGCTGCGGCGCGGGTCGCCGTTGGGCGATAGCGGCTGGGTCGCCAGGCGCTGGATCTCGGCCAGGATTTCATCCTGGAAGGGCACCACGCCGCCCAGGCGACCGTAAAACTCCACCGGGATGCGGCCGGCAACTGCCAGCTGCACATCCGGCAGCATCTGCCCGGTGTTCATCTCGACCACGAGCAAGGCACGCACCTGGCCCGCCAGCTGAGCGATGCGCTTGGATGGGAAGGGGCTCACCGTGATGGGTCGCAGCAGCCCTACCGGGATGCCCTGCGCTCGAGCGGCTCGCACCGCCGAGAATGCTACCCGCCCGGCAGTGCCAAAACCGACCACAGCGATTTCGGCATCCTCCAGGTAATATTCCTTGAAGCGCACCTCGTTGGCCTCAATAGTCTGCCAGCGCTCCAGCAAGCGGATATTGGTGACTTCCTCATCTTCCGCCTTCAGGTAGATGGAAGACAGCATACGGCGTTCGCGACCCTGGGAACCCTGCACGGCCCAATCCGGCACCGTCTGGTTGAGGGGGCGCATTTCGGGAAGCTCGGCTGGTTCCATCATCTGCCCAACATTACCGTCCGCCATCACAATGACAATTGCCCGGTATTTATCTGCCAGGTCAAAGGCCAGTACGGTCAGGTCGATCGCTTCCTGGACACTGGCCGGCGCCAGGACAATGGAATGATAGTCGCCGTGGCCGCCCCCGTGGACAATCTGGTTGTAATCACCCTGCGAAGGGGCAATGTTGCCCAGGCCGGGCCCGCCGCGCACCACATCAATGAGTACGACCGGCACTTCGGTTCCGGCAATATACGACAGTCCTTCCATCATCAGGCTGACACCCGGGCTGGAAGAGGAAGACATGACCCGCTTCCCGGTGCAGGCGGCGCCGTATACCATGTTGATAGCCGCAACTTCACTCTCTGCTTGCAAGAAAGCCCGGCCCAGCTCGGGCATGCGCAGCGACATCCACTCCAACAGCTCGGTTTGGGGTGTGATAGGGTAACCAAAATAAGCTTCCACCCCAGCTCGGATGGAAGCTTCTGCCATGGCAATATTGCCTTTCATTAGTTCGCGCGGCATCCTATACCTCCTGCAGCACGCCGGCCGCCGCTCTGACCGGTACTTCACGATAAACCGTCAGAGCCGCCTCCGGGCACACCAACGCGCAGATAGCGCAGCCGGTGCAACCCTCCTGGCTGATGTACACCGGATGGTAGCCCTTGGGGGTAAGCTGCTCCAGATTCAAACTCATCACATCTTGCGGGCAAGCCGCCACGCACAGCTCACAGCCTTTGCAGTAAAGCTGATTGACCTCCACCCAGCCTCGTACCGGCATCTTTTTGGCCTCCTGATCATAATTTTAACGGGCGCGCAAACCAATAACGCCCTTTGACCTTAATCCTACTCGTTTAGGAGAGATTTTGTAGTGCCAAAGGTCACAATTTGGCGTATACATATATCACAAAATGGCGTTTTTATGCGAACGTTCGCATGGTCGACCGTCGACCGTCGACCGCTGACCGCTGACAACAGACCGACGATGGAAGACGGAAGACCGGGTTTAATCCCTGTCGAGGTCTTTGTTGCTATCGTCGTGTCTTGTAGCCCCTGGTGGGCGATTTTCCCGGAAGAGGTAAGTCGCCTGTTATGGTGTGGGCGCAGGTGAGGGACTGACCGACGGGGTCGCCACTTTCACGGCATCCAGCTCCTGACGGATAGTTTGCTCGGCGGTTTGCAAGGCTGCTGCAGGGGAGACGCCGGATTCGAAGACAGATTTTAGAGCGGTGTCCAGCGCTGTGGGGTAAGCCGCCATCTCGGGCCGCACCGGATAAGCGACGCCGCCTAACAACGCCTGCAGAGCCTGTGCCTGCAGCGAGTTCTCCAGGGATATCTCGCGCAGGGTCGGAATGCGCCCGGTAGCCGCCAGGGAAGTCTGGGCTGGTGTGGAGAGGAAATAGCGTACGAACTCCCAGGCGGCGTTTTGATCTTGCGGGCCGCCGCGCTGGTTCATATATACCATTTCCGGCAGGACGTATCCGGACAGCGCCCCCTGCTGGTAGAGTGGCCAGGGGTCAATCATCACGTTGTCCGCCCCCAGGGTCTCGGAGATGGCCGCCATACTCCAGGTGCCATCGACAATCATCCCCACCCGGCCTTCTTTGAACAGATCCAGGTCCTGATCGGTCTGGAAAGAGATGGGGCCTGCCAGGTCGTAGTTGCGCAGCAGCTCGACCCATTCCACCCCCTTGACGTTGTTAAACGCCGGGTAGCCGTTCTCATCCATCAGCAGGCCGCCAATGCCATCCAGGATTGCCCCGCCGTAGAAGAAGCTGCGCTCCAGGAAAGCGCCGATTTCCTCACCGACAGTGTTTTCCCTGGCAAATTCGACCATCTGCTCGTAAGTATCCGGCGCCCGCACGACGATATTCGGGTTGCGGTACAGCACTACACCGGCCTGGGCGTAGGGCAGGCCGACCAGGGCGCCTTTGTATCGCCCGGCGTCAACCGCCGGTGGACTCAGGCTATCCAGCAAGCCCGGCTCCGCCAGGGAGGACAGGTCCTGCACCACGCCGCCGTCGTAGAGCAGCGGTGCCCACTCTACCGGCCCCAGCAGCAGGGAAGGACCGGTGCCTTCCCGCACGGCGGTCTCGTAGCGTTGGCGCAGCTCCTCGACAGGGATGTAGAGTACATCAAACTGCACATTGGGGTACTGCGCCTGGAAAGCATCAATAATCCCCGCCAGGACGGCAAGGTCTTCATCCGCCCAGGAATGCCAGATCATTACCGTACCCTGCACCACAGTCGGCGTAGCGGGCGGCGGCTGCGTGGCGGCAATTTCAACCGTGGCGGCTGTGGTGCTCGTCGCCCCGTCAACAACAGCCGGGATTCCCGCCAGGCTGGTTTCCTGGGCTGGCTCCCCAGGCCCCAGCCCACTGCAAGCCGAAATCATCAATACCAGAGAAATAAACAGGTAGCGGAGATACTTAGGCTGGCTCATAGCGCCTCGTCAAGTGCAGATTTATCTTTCATCGCGGGGCAGAAAACGATCCACCCCGGCGGTATTCGTGCCAAACCATAACTGGCCGGATCCATCCTGAGCGATGCTGATCGTCTCGGCGCCGGAGTAACCGGTGCGCCCGGGGCGGTAGCTCGTCCATTCATTTGCGATTTCATCATACCTTGATATCAACCCCCCTGGGGTATTGGCTATGCCGGTGGCCACCCAGAATTCCCCGGGGGCGGTTTCATAAATTGTCCGCACCAGGTTGGTTGGCAGGCCGGAGTTGCCCGTGCGGAAATGCTTCCAGGAAGCTCCGTCGTATACACTCAGTCCGCCGCCGAGCAGGCCGGCCCACAACCGGCCTTTATGATCGATCATCAGATCGGCAACGCCCCCAGGGCCCAGGCCGGCATTCTGGCCTGTAAAGGTCGTCCACTCCTGGCTGACAGGATCGAAGCGGCTGATCCCCA
>JBFYSP010000225.1:0-19774 GCA_041301395.1 Anaerolineae bacterium | reverse complement strand
CTGATCGTCAGCCCGCGGGATGCCATCCGGCAGGAGGAGGATATCAACCTGGTGCCTGACCTGACGGTGGACGAGCACGCCGCCCTGGAAGAACAGGTGGACGAGAAACTGGATGTTTCTTCGCTGGTGGTGGGGATTGGCGGCATCGGTCTGTATCCGACGATGGTGGCGCAGACGAGCAATCTTAACTGGCTGAGCGAAGTGGTAGCACATGAATGGGTGCACAACTTCCTGACGCTGCGCCCGCTGGGGATGAATTACATGACCAGCCCGGAGCTGCGCACGATGAACGAGACGGCGGCATCCATCGCCGGCAAAGAAATCGGGCGAGCCGTGCTGGAAAAATATTACCCTGAGTTCGTCCCACCGCCCTCACCTCCAGAAAGCGAGAGCGAGAGCCAGCCGGAAGAGGAGCCTGCGCCGCCGGTCTTTGATTTTGTAAAGGAAATGCACGAAACCCGTGTAAATGTGGACAGCATGCTGGCCAACGGGCAGATTGAGGATGCGGAAAATTACATGGAGGCACGACGCAAAATCTTTTGGGACAACGGCTACCGCATCCGCAAGCTCAACCAGGCTTATTTTGCTTTCTACGGAGCCTATGCCGACAATCCCAGGGGGGGCGCCGCTGGCGCAGACCCGGTCGGGGAGGCCGTGCGGCAGCTACGCACGCAAAGCCCGTCCCTGGCCAGCTTTATCAAGCAGATTTCCTGGATGTCTTCCTTCGAAGACCTCCAGCAAGCCGTAAGGCAACCGACCGAGGGGAACTCGGGATAACAGGATATTGTAATGAGTAACGGAGAAAATAAATGAAAAGTAAAATCTTGATCATGCTCGTCCTGGCAACGCTGCTGCTGAGTGCCTGCCAGCCGGCACAAACAGCCACACCCAGCGAGGCAACCGAGGCTATCAGTGCCGAAGCCCCTCAGGCAACGGATGTGACCGCCGAACCGCCCAAGGCCACTCTACCCCTGGCAGCCAGCGGCGAGCCAATGAATGGATGCCGGGTGACCGGCTCCCAGCTACAACCCAACCCAACGCTGGTAGCGCTATTCCCAGCGGTCACGGAGAATGATTGGGTCAAAGGGCCTAGCGATGCCAGGGTAACCATCCTGGATTTCAGCGACTTTCAATGACCGGGCTGTGCCTCTGTTGCGCCCGTGCTGGCGCAGCTCCAAAATGCCTACCCGGAAGATGTCCGCATTGTTTATCGCCACTTCCCACTGATGACCATCCACGATAAAGCCATGCTGGCCGCCCAGGCAGCCAACGCCGCCGGCGAGCAAGGCAAGTTCTGGGAGATGCACGACCTGCTGTTCGAGAAGCAAGCCGAATGGTCGGCGATCAGCCTGGAGG
Source organism: Anaerolineae bacterium (assembly GCA_041301395.1). Classification (GTDB taxonomy): domain Bacteria; phylum Chloroflexota; class Anaerolineae; order Anaerolineales; family UBA4823; genus CTSoil-045. Next base: position 18,418 of record JBFYSP010000225.1, on the reverse strand, counting down.
AGTATCCCGATTGGCTGGAAGACCAGGCCAAGGCGCTGGGGTTAGATGACGATAAATTCCAGGCCGACCTGAACGACCCGGCCAACGTTGAACAGATTCAGAAGGACTACGATTACTACGGGCAGGTTGGACTGCCCGGGACGCCTTTCCTGCTGTTCAATAACCTGCCGCTGCAGGTAGGGATGGACTTCGATTCTATGGCTGCGGCAGTGGATGCCTTCCTGCTGGAAGACAGGCAGTTCACAGAATGCCCGCCGATGGTTATCGACCCGGAGAAGGAATACACGGCCACGATCGTGACGGAAAAGGGTGAGATTGTGATCGACCTGCTGCCCGAACAGGCGCCGCTGGCCGTAAACAGCTTCGTTTTCCTGGCCCAGCAGGGCTGGTTCGATGGCGTTACCTTCCACAGGGTGCTGCCGGGATTTGTGGCACAAGGCGGCGACCCCAGCGGCTCGGGCATGGGCGGGCCGGGGTATGAGTTCGACAACGAGGTCGTGCCGGAACTGAAATTCGACGCCGCCGGCCTGCTGGCCATGGCTAACTCCGGCGCCAATACGAACGGGAGCCAGTTCTTCATTACATTCGCCCCGACACCTGACCTGGATGGCGGCTACACCATTTTCGGCAAGGTGACCTCGGGGATGGACGTGGCCGTGAGCCTGACCGCGCGCGATCCATCGCAGGGCGGCGCGCTGCCACCAGGAGATAAAATCCTGAGTGTGAGGATCGATGAGAAATAAGCCGGTCGACTGGCTGAGCATCGCCCAATTCGCCTTCAGCCTGCTGGCAGTGCTGGGGCTGTGGGGGCTGGCATTTGGGGCAGCCCTGATCGGATTGCTGGGTATGGGGGAAGAATTCGCCCTGCCCGGCGTCTCGCTGGCGATTGGGGCGGTGGGCCTCAGCCTGCTCCTGCTGCCATCCACTGTGCTGGCTTTCCTGCGCCTGCTGGGCAGCGACCTGGCCGAGCGGACCCGGCTAAAGGTAAAACTGGGATGGTGGCCGCTGGCTGCCGCCCTGTTACTGCCGGCGATCCTGCTGCTGGGAAATTGGGCAGTGGGCAGCTCGATCGAATGGATGGCGCTGCCGGTGCTGCACTTCCTGGCGGTGGGGCTGCCAATCCTCCTGCTGGTATACCTGGGGATGCGCCGCCTGCCTGCGGGTTCGCTGCAGCGGCGTTGGGGTTTGTTCGACAGCGGCCTAGCGCTCAGCCCGCTGCTGATCATCATTGCCGAGATGGTGGTTTTGGCGGTCTTTGCAGCAGGCGGGGTGTTATGGATCACAACCCAAGCGGAATTGATGGATGTGCTGCGAGACCTGGCCAGCCAGATGACCAGCGGTGTCGTGCCGGACAAGTTCGTCGAGCTGATCGGCCCGCTGCTGCTGCGGCCGGGATTCATCGCGGCAGCTTTCCTGTTTGTGGCGTTGATCGTGCCGCTGATCGAGGAAGCACTCAAACCGGTGGGGATGTGGTTCCTGCACGGCAGGCTGCAGGGGCCGGCAGCCGGGTTCGCGGCCGGGTTGCTTTCTGGGGCGGGCTATGCCATGTTTGAAAGCCTGGTAGCCTTCAACGGCGGCGATGAGTGGGTGCCGGTAACGATGGCGCGCATGGGGACGGCGGTAGTGCACATTACCGTGAGCGGCCTGGTGGGCTGGGCGCTGGTGGGCGCCTGGCGCCAGCGGCGCTACCTGGCCCTGGCAGGGACTTACCTGGCGGCGGTGGCGATTCATGGGACGTGGAATGCGATGACGGTGATCATGGTGGTTGACGGCGTGGCGGCGGCGCAGCCCGAGCCGGTATCGATGCCGGCGATCTCTGCACTGGCGTCGGCGGCGCCGTTCATCCTGATCGTACTGGGTTTGCTGTGTATCACTCTGCTGATGGTTTGGAACCGGCGACTACAGCCGGAGAAAACCTCCCCGCCGCAATCCCCAGCGACGCCCGCTCTGCCCGACCAGCCAGAGCCTGCGGACAACGTGCTATAATGCCACGGATTGACGGCGCCCTACGGTGGGGCAAGCGCAGCAGAGGAACTCTTACCAGTCAGGAGCAAGATTTTTAACAATGGATTTCCTTTCAAACATGATCGAAGTGTTTCTGCATATTGACGAGTACCTGGGACAGATCATCTCTCAATATGGAACGCTGACTTACCTGATTCTGTTTGCGATCATCTTCATCGAGACCGGTGTGGTGGTGCTGCCTTTCCTGCCGGGCGACTCGCTGCTTTTCGCAGCCGGGACGTTTGCCTCGCCGGCGCTGGCCGCAGCCGGGGAAAAACCGCCGCTCAATATTATTGTGCTGATCGTGCTGCTGTGTGCGGCGGCTATCCTGGGGGATACGGTAAACTACTGGATCGGGCACAAGATCGGCCCCAGAGCTTTCAGCGGCAACGTGCGCTTCCTGAAGAAAGAGCACCTGGACCGCACGCATGCATTTTTCGAGAAATACGGTGGGAAGACGATCGTGCTGGCAAGATTCGTGCCCATCGTGCGCACTTTTGCTCCCTTCGTGGCCGGCGTGGGCGAGATGAGCTACGGTAAATTCCTTTCGTACAATGTGATTGGCGGGATCAGCTGGGTGCTGATTTTCACCCTGGCGGGGTACTTCTTCGGGAACCTGCCCTTCGTGCAAGAGCACTTCGAGCTGGTGGTGGTAGCGATCGTGCTGATCTCGGTGATGCCGGCAGTCTACGAATATATCAAGGGGAAGCGCACCAAACCGGTAGAAAAACCGGGGAGCGGTGAAGAGACCCAAGCAGAAGAACAGCTGCCGGCGGGATAGTCCCGATCCGCGATCGGGATGGCATCCCGCCCTACCTGTTAGCTGAGGAAAATTCATGGTTGAGTCGTGCGGAAGAGTCGCACAACTCAACCATGAATTTTTAAATTATGGAACCAGCTTCAGATGCGTGTCGGCGGCCGACTGCACCTGGGTTGTACTCCACAACATGGGGTGGTACTGGGTGGTGCGCCACAAATCGGCCATGTCGATGTAATGCGGGTGGTAGGCATGACCGGACTGGCCGGTGGGGTGGATGCTGAGCGAATTATCCAGGTTTCCCAGGTCAACAATCATACGCTCGGAGGGAATCGAGTAGATCGCAAAGCCATCCGGTGCGTTCCAACTCATGTTATTAACCTGGCTGCCGCTGCCGGGCGCCTGGAAGGGACCGCGGTTGAAGAGGGCCTCAATCAGGCCGATGCCGGAGCGGCCCAGGGACTCGTTCTCAAAAGTAGCGGTATGCAGCTCGCCCCAGCTCCATTTTTGCGGGTCATCGCCCTGGAGCTGCTCGATCTCATCCACGGCTTTCGCAAAAGCCAGGCTGAAGATCTGATCGCGATTCTCGCTTTCCGGCGTCGCCTGGTTATCCCACCAGGTTGAGTCCGGCAGCTGGATCTGCTGGCGGAAGAATTCGAAAGCCAGGCTGCCTCCGCCAGGCCAGTAATCCTCGGGCAGGTCGTCGTGCAAAGTCTCGGCCATCAAGTATTTCCAGAAGACGTTGTAGAGGGCAGCCTGGGGTGAATCGATGGCGCTGGTGTAGTCCCAATCCTGAAGAATGGAACGCGCCTTCTCCAGCCGGGAGTCATTGAGCGGCAGCTGCAGTAAGATGGGGACCAACAGCTCAGCATTCTGATCCAGGGTGTCGCCATGGATGCGCTGGAAAGATGGAATATCGATCGAACCGGCGCCGGCCTGAATAAGCTCCACGATGCGCTTAGACCGGAAGCCATAATCCCAGTAGTAGTTAATGAAGTAGGAATAGGTAGAATCCACCACGGCGTTATTGGCTGTGGCGATATAGCCTTGCGGCGGGTTATAGGTATTAGGCAGCTCATCAAAGGGGATATAACCCTGCCACTCGTATTCATCCGTCCAGCCAGGCACCGGCAGGCGTCCATCGCCTTGCGCCCGGATGGGGATATTGCCGGGTGTCTGGTAGCCAATATTGCCATCTATGTCGGCATACACCAGGTTCTGCGACGGCACGGCGAGATCGCGCGCGGCAGTCCGGAATTCGTCCCAGTTCTGGGCCCGGTCAAAGCCGAGGAATGCTCGGAAGGCATAGGTTTTCTCGAGGGCGGTCCAGCGCAGGGCGACGGCATAGTTATCGGGCACTTCAACACCTGCCGCCTGGCCAAAGTCTTCCAGGCTGCCGTACGTTTCGGAGATGATAGGCCCGTGGCGGGTGTAGCGCACAGTCAGGTCGACCGGTTCGCCGCCGGCGACCTGGAGGGTCTCCTGGAGGGTTTCCATATCGACCCACTGCCCGTTGACCTCATACTGGTTGGGGTTATCCGGGTTGATCTTTTCGATATAGAGATCCTGAACATCCGGCCCGACATTGGTGACACCCCAGGCAATACGGTCGTTGTGGCCGACGATAACGCCGGGCGCGCCGGCAAAGGAAAAGCCGGTCACATCGTAGGGGCAGGCCGGGGTTTTCTCCATGCAATGAAGGCCAACCTCGTACCAGATGGAGGGCATCTGGATTGCCAGGTGCATATCGTTAGCCAGCAGGGGCTTGCCGGAAGCAGTCAGGTCGCCGGAGACCACCCAGTTGTTGGAGCCGATCTCGGCAGTACGAGGGCCAAGGAGATCATCAATCAGGGCAGTTTGCAGCGAAACCTGCCGGTATACAGCAGACAGGTCGGGGATTGTAGCCGCCTGGGGGCTGCCCGTAGCACTGCCGGCAATGGTAAAACCGGGAACGATTACCGGATTATCGGCGGGATATGGCGGGTAAAGCTCGTCGATCTGGGCCTGGGTGAAGGTCTTGGAGAGCAGGGCCAACTGGATTTCTTCATCCATGTTGCCGCCCAGCTGCCAGGCCATGGCCTTGGCCCAGGTGAGGGTATTGAGTGGCTGCCAGGGTTCAACCTGATAATCAGCGTTGGTCAGCTTGAGGACGGCATACTCCAGGCTGAGCTCACTGCCGCTGTGCTCGGCCAGGTAGGCATTGACGCCATCGGCATAGCTCTGCAGCACAGCGAGCGTCTCAGGGTCGATGGTTTCGAGCTCCTGCTGGGCGACGCGCGCCCATCCCAGGGTGCGCAGGAATTTATCTGTATCCAGCAAGGACGCGCCGAACATCTCGGATAGGCGCCCGGAGCCGGTATGGCGCCAGAAATCCATCTGCCAGAAGCGGTCCTGGGCATGCACATAGCCCTGAGCAAAGAAGAGATCGTGCTCGGAAGCGGCATAGATATGGGGGATGCCAAATTCATCGCGGTACACATCCACCGGGCCGTCCAATCCACTCACCTGGATTTCACCCTCCACCTGAGGGAACGAGCGGCGCACTGTATAAAAACCAAAACCAGCAGCAATAATTCCAACCACCAATAAAAACACCAGCACTCCCAGCAATATTTTCCCTAATCTACGAGCCATACCCATCTCCTATGTACGTTTATTCCCCAACACCAACCACCATGGCAATGGCATGCTCGTGGGTATGGCTGAGGCTGAGCGACCAAGCGTGGATACCGAGCTGCAACGCCAGCTGGCCGGCCATGCCATGCAGGCGCAGCAAAGGCTCCCGGGATGGGCCGCGCAAGATTTCGATCTCCTGCCAGGCGACCAGGCCGATGCCAGAACCGAGGGCTTTGGAAACGGCTTCTTTGGCAGCGAAGCGGGCTGCCAGGGAGGCAGGCTGCTCCCCCACTTCATACAGCTCCTGAGAGGTAAAAACGCGGGTCAGGAATCGCTGGCCGTGACGCTCAATGGCGGCGCGGATGCGCTCAATTTCGATCATATCGACACCAGTGACCAGTTTCATTTCAAATCAACAATGCGATCATCATCAAGAACCGGCCAGGGCAATGGCTAACCGGTCGGGGTCGAGATAATGCCGGGCAGCCGCCAGAATATCTTCGCGGGTGACAGACTGCACCAGGCTGGGGTAGCGCTGGTAATAATCCAGGCCCAGGTCATAGCGCTCCAGAGCGAGCAGGGCGGAGGCCACGCCGTAGTTCGACTCGAGGGAGAGCGGCAGGCGCCCGACGTAGTGGGCGCTGCTATCGGCCAGCTCATCGACGGTGACCAGGTGGTTGGTAAAGCGCCGGATCTCCGAGCGGATCAGGTCGATGACGCGCTCGCTATTGGCCGGATCGATGCCGGCAGAGATGCTCCAGGGACCTGGCCCAACACCACCGCCCAGGCTGCTATCGGCATAATAGGCCAGGCCGGCTTTCTCGCGCACGACCTCGCCGATGCGCCCCATCAGGCCAAACTGCCCGAGGATGTTGTTGCCCAGGGAGGCTGCCAGGTAGTCAGCGGCTTTGCGGTTGGGTCCTGCAGCCCCAATCACCAGGTCGGCTTGCGATTTTCCCGGGATGGTTACGCTATCGGTAATAACCCCTGGCAAGCGCTGAAGTGGCGGCAGATCTGGAACTGCGATCTGATCGGGGTTTCGCCAACTGCCCAGAATACGGTCGATTTTCTCCACCGCCTGCTGCGGCTGGATGGCACCAACCAGGGCAATCACCAAGCCGCGCGGGCCATAGCCAAGGCGGTGAAAATCCAGCAGATCGGGCCGGCCAATGGCCTGGATGGTCTCGGGAAAGCCATCTTCCGGCAGGCTGTAAGGGTGCCTGGCATAAACCAACCGGTCAAATGCCATGGAGGCCATCCGGGCGGTATCCTGGGCCCGGATGGCCAGGGAAGTGAGGAATTGGGTGCGCAGCCGCTCGACCTGCTCGACGGGGAAAACCGGATGCTCGATAGCCTGGGCCAGGATATCGAGCAGCAAATCCAGGTCTTCGACCAGTGCTGTGCCGCCAAAACTGGTGGTATGGGCTCCGCCGCCAAAACCCAGGCTGGCGCCCACCGACTCCAGGGCGTCATACAGCTCCTGGAATGTGTAACGTTGCGTACCGCGCAGTAAGGATTGGGCGGTAAATTCCGCCCGGCCCAGCCTGTCTTCGGGATCGGAAAGTCCCCCGGCCGAAAGATAGCCGCTGACAACCACAGACGGGCTGTTAAAGTTCGCCCTGAAAAGCACAACTATCCCGTTATCCAGCTGCCGGCGGGTGATATCCTGCGGGCCCGGCAGGGAGTGATAAGCGTGCGCGGCGCTCAATCGTCTAACTCGCTTTCTTCCCCAGTGGGCAAGTAGAGGCCCAGGATGCGCTGCTCGGGTAGCAGGTATTCCCTGGCGACCCGCTGGACATCCTGGGGAGTGACCTGGGCCAGGCGATCGAGATAGGTCGCGAACCAGTCGTACCCAGATACCAGCTCGGCGAATCCCATCCAGGAAGCCTGGTGAGAGATGCTCTCGCTGCTGTAGGCAAAGAGGGCACGCGCCTGCTTTAAGGCACGCTGCACTTCATCATTGCCGGGCAGGCTGTCCTGCAGCCGAGCGATTTCGGCATCCACAGCCGCCAGAGCAGGCTCCGTATTCCCGTCGGGAGGCAGAACAATTCCCAGGGAGTAAATGAAGGGGTCAAATGTGGCAAGCAAATCGCCGCTCACGCCGACGGCCACTTCTTTCTCCACCAGCGCCCGGTAAAGGCGGGAAGTCTTGTTGGAAATACCGCCGCCGAACAGGCTGGGGCTGCTGGCGCCGGAAAGCAGGCTATCCAGGACGGTCATGGGCCAGAAATCCGGGTGCTCGGCTGCGGGGCCGCGGTAGGCCAGCTCCAGGTAGGTGGTCTCACCGGGGCCTTCGACGATCACCTCTTGTGGTTGATCGAGCGGGGGGTCCGGCTGGGCCAGGCGCGGCGGCGGGCCTCCAACCGGGATCGGGTCGTACAGCTGGTGCAGGCGCTCCAGCATGAGGGCGGTATCAAAATCGCCGGCGATGGAGAGGACGGCGTTATCTGGGCGGTAGTAGGTGCGGTAGTGAGAATACAGGTCGTCACGCTGAATATGCTGCAGGTCTTCCAGGCTGCCAATGACTTCGTGCCGGTAGGGATGGGATTGGAAAGCGGCTGCCTGGACAGCTTCGCCGAGCAGAAACAGGGGTTCGTTCTCGCTGCCCTGGCGCTCAGAGATTATCACGGTGCGCTCCGCTTCGAAATCGGCGGTGTCAAACTGGCTGGCGACCATGCGGTCGGCTTCCAGGTCGAGCACCAGGTCGATCGAATCGGAGGGCATGGTGGCGAAATAGACTGTCCAATCTAAAAATGTTGAGGCATTCCAATAGCCGCCCTGACGGGAGATGAGACGATCCAACAAGCCGGCCGGGTAGCGCGGCGTGCCCTTGAACTGCATATGCTCCACCCAATGAGACGCACCGGTCATACCAGGAGCTTCATCGCGCGAACCAACCCGGTACCACATCCAGTGGCTGACCAGGGGGGCGGTGTGGATTTCCTGCAGCAGGACAAGCAGCCCGTTGGGCAGGGTATAACGAGTAACAGTGTGTGGCATAGGATTTGACAACCTGGGGTGGAGAAGTCAGCCCCGAATATAGCACAAAGAGGACAATTTGCACACCAGCAAGTTATTCCGTCATGCTCCGGGAATGAAGATTGTCACTTGTGCAATTTTTAACCAATCGCTATAATCCAAATAGCTGGATTATTCCAGACCTTTGGTGTCTCAAACATACAAATGGAGGAACCTGTGGCAAACGAAAATCAAGCCAAACACCTGGTGGCTGTGATTGGAGCGGGACCAGCCGGAATTTATGCGGCGCGACAGCTTGCGACTTCTGGGGCGCAGGTGATCTTGCTTAACCGCGATATCAAACCCGGCGGGCTGGCGGAGTACGGCATCTATTACAACAAATACAAAATGAAAGAAGGATTGCGGAAACAGTTCCGCCAGATTCTCGAAGACCCACAGATCACCTACCTGGGAAATGTGACGGTGGGCAAAGACAGCGGGCTGAGCCTGGAAGACCTGCGGGAAATGGGTTTCCAGGCGGTAGTGGTGACAGTCGGCGCCCAGGGCACCAAGTGGCTGGGGCTGCCTGGCGAAGAGCTTTCGGGTGTGTACCATGCCAAGGATATTGTCTACCATTACAACAGCCTGCCGCCATTCAGCACACAGGTCTTTAAAATCGGAAAGAAGGTTGCCCTGGTGGGTGTGGGGAATGTGATGATGGACATCGCTCACTGGGTGGTGCGCGATCTGAAGGTGGGCGAGGCGATTGCCGTAGCCCGGCGCGGTCCGGCAGAAGTAAAGTTCTCAAAGAAAGAATTGGAGAACATCTCTCGCAACCTGGATCTGGATGACCTGGATGCAGAAATCCAGCGCGTCTCACCAATTATGGAATCGATCGGCCAGGACCCGGCGGCAGCCAGGGAATTCATTCTGTCTGGCATGCCCAAGGCGCTGGAGAAGGTCTCGGAGACGCGTTTCCGCTTTGAGTTCCTGGCCTCGCCAACAGGAATTGTGGGCGACGAGCAGGGCAATGTAGCCGGTCTGGAGGTGGAAGATACAACCCTGGTATGGAAGGACGGCGATACGAAAGCCCGCAGCCTGGGCACGCGCCGCATCGTGGATTGTGACACGGTGATCTTCTGCATCGGCGATAAAGTTGACGATAACTTTGGCTTACCGATCAACAAGTGGAATGAATTTGTTAAGAACCCGGAGCCGCAGTTCCCAATGGAGGGAATGTCCTACGAAGCCTTTGACCCGGAAGCTAATCAGCCGATCGAGGGTGTGTTCGTAGCCGGGTGGTCGCGCGAAGCCAGCAGTGGTCTGGTGGGCGTGGCGCGCAAGGATGGAGAAAACGGCGGCCGGGCGGCATTAAAGTACCTGGAAAGCGTAGCGCCGGTATCCAACCCGGAGGCAACGGTTGAGGCGTTGATGCAGGTATTGCGGCAGCGCAGCCCCCGGTCCAGCCCAACCGGGGCTGTGACACCCGCAGTGACCTATGAGGCCATCCAACAGCTGGAAGCCATCGAGCAGGCGGAACGGGAACGTCTGGGGTTGGAAGATTTCAAGATGAAGACGAACCAGGAGATGCTGGAGGTTCTACAGCTGGCCTGAAAGGCTTTGAGAAGTTAATTATTCAGGGATGCTGCCGGTGGAAGAATCGTACCTCGCCCTGGGCGCGGTACTCCGTTCTACTGCGCTGCATCCCTTTTTGTTTGCGTTTTTTCGGGCATGGGGATGAGCAGCACAAAACCTACGGCGATGGCGATCTGGCCAATCATCACGCCAACCGCCTGTAGGGGGCCAAAATAAGGGATTTCCTCCGGAAGGATCTGGCTGCCAAAGCCAAACACATCCGCCATGCCGGAAGCAACACTGATGACATACCCGGTGGCAACCAGGCGGTAGCCAATGTCGGCGCTGATGGTCTTGGAACGGCCATTCCACAGGGCATTGAGGGTGACATAACCACCCAGGCAAATCATCGCCAGACCGACCAGAAAGACAGAAATCTGGACAAATCCGGTTACCTGGCTGCGATCCAGGCCAAAGACACCCGGAGCGATGCCCAGGATAAAGACCAGCAGTCCCAGGGTGACAACCAGCATGCCAATAAAGATGCGCACGCGGGGCTTGATGGTGCGAGGTCTCAAGGCATTCATAGGCCACCCGGTAAAGTTCGGCGCATGAGCTGCAGCCAGTTTTCCCCCAGGATGGCAGCAATATCCTGGTTGGAGTAGCCCTTCTCGGCTAGGAGAGGGGCCAGCTTCTGCAAATCGGCAATGGTATCGATGCCGGCGGGCACAGACTGCCAGCCAAAACCGCCATCGAAGTCGCTGCCCAGGCCGACATGGAGTGCATCGCCGGCCAGCTGGCAAATATAATCTATCTGGGCGACGATATGCTGCAGGGAAAGCAGCTCACGGCGTTCTCCAGGCTTCCACCCTGGCTGGAGGAAGCTGTTGACCAGGACGATGCCGATCACGCCGCCGCGTTCCAGCAGACCGAGGAGTACGCGATCGCTGAGGTGGCGGTTGCTGTCATCGCCTTTCAATAAGGCTGCAGCGTTGCTGTGCGAGGCGATGATCGCCCCAGGATAAACTTCCAGGGCTTGCAGGACGGCAGCCTCATCCATATGGCTCAGGTCGAGAGTAAAACCCAAACCGGCCATGGTCTCGAGCAGCTCGAAACCCTCACGGGTAAGAGCGCCCGGCTCGCGGGTGCCGCCACAGTAGCGGGTGCCGGCCCAGGCTGGTCCGATCAGGCGCACCCCGCGCTGCCACCAATCTTCGAGCTCGGACGGCTGGCGGACGCCATCAGCGCCTTCCATCAAGACTACCAGCCCTACAGGGCGATCGGCATCGGGCGGAGATTGCTCCCAGGTTTTTAGATGGCTTTCCAGATCGGGACGAGTCTGGATCAGTCGGAACATGTCGGGGTGCTCGTCCACCAGACGGTTGTAGACATCCAACTGCTGGCTGTACAGACGGTGCGCCTGGTTAAAATCACGGTAATAGAGCGTCTCCAGAGTGCCGGTGCGCCTGCGCTCTGGGGCGGCGAACAGGGTGGAGAACACCAGCGCCACCTGGCCACGCTGGTAATCGGGGTAGCCAAGCAAAGTGTCTTCTTTTTCTTTCAGCTGGATCGTACCCACCTCCCGGCGGCGGGTTTCGGCCGCAGAGCGCGTGTAATCTCGTCCATAAGTCAGCATGTTCCATGCCAGGTCCTGGTGAGCATCGACAATCAGCATATCAAGTGCCCTGTTCCAGCAGGCGGGTGGCTATCTGGCGATCGATCTTGCCCATCGGGTATCCGGCCAGCTCGCTGCGCTGCACCCAGCGCAAGTCCTGCACCTGCACCGGTTGAGGCTGTTGACCCCCCTTTAGGCGACAGCAAAAAGCATGCAGGGTGACCCGAAAATGGGTGTAGGCATGCCGGTATACGCCCAGCGGCTCACCAACCTGGATCGAGACACCCAACTCTTCGGTGATCTCGCGCTGCAGGCAGGCGGGCAAATCCTCACCGGGCTGGAGCTTGCCGCCGGGGAACTCCCACATCCCGCCCAACAAACCATCCGGCGGGCGCTGGGTGATCAAGACGCGATCCCGGCAGGCAATCACGGCAGCGGTAACGGTGATATGCGGTACTGCCGGGCGAGCAGCTACAACCGGGCGCTGCTCCTGAATGCCAAGGCGATAGGACTGGCAGTGAGCCTGGAGGGGACAGTGCGGGCAGTCGGGGCTGCGGGGGGTGCACAGGGTGGCGCCCAGGTCCATCCAGGCCTGGTTGGTATCCCCGGCTCTACCGGGCGGCAGGTTTTGAGCAGCCAGCTCCCACAGGCGGCGCTCGCCGGCCGGGGAGCCAAGAGGCTCGGCAACATTAAACAAACGAGCCAGCACCCGGCGGATATTGCCATCCAGGGCCGGCTCATCCAGGCCGAAGGCGATGGAAGCGATGGCGCCGGCGGTGTAGCGGCCTATGCCGGGCAGCCGGCGCAGCGCGTTGACGTCACGCGGCAGCTCGCCGCCGTGCTGACTGACGACCAGCTGCGCGGCGCGGTGCAGGTTGCGCGCCCGGCTGTAATAGCCCAGACCTTCCCAGGCGGCCAGTACCTGCTGCTGCGGGGCATCCGCCAGGGCAGCAATACTGGGGAAGGCCTCCATCCAACGCAAATAATAGGAGATGGCAGTCTCAACACGGGTCTGCTGGAGCATTATTTCCGAGACCCAGACCGCATAAGGCTCAGCCGCCCCCGCGCCAGAAGCGTGTGCGGGGGAGTACACACCGCGCCAGGGCAGCGAGCGGGCATGGTGATCGTACCAATTAAGCAGGTCCGAGACCAGCGCAGCCATACTCACATCTGGAAACCAGCGCGCGCCTGGACAACCTTGAAGTTGAAATTCTCCACGTAATCGAGCAGACGCTGCACCATATCCTGCCAATCAGACGAGTCCAGGATGCGCTGCAAGGCATTGATACTGGCGATTTGCAGGGCAGCCATGATCTGGGGCTGCTCCCCGTACATCGTAAACCAGGCGTCACTGGGCTCCATGCCCATGCGCTGCATCCCGGGGATAAAATCGCGCACGACAAATTCAAAGTATTCCTGCTCTCGCCCGGGCAGAATATCCCATGTCATCAACAGTTTGACTGCCACGTTGTTTCTCCTGCCTGAGAAGTATACCCAGACGGCTCAGGAGCGGGAAGGAGACAACACAACAACGCGTGTCTCTTCCGGAATCGAACCGCGGGTTATCTTTAAGGAAGGCTGGGGAGCGATATCACCCAGCCCCATCTCTCTCAAGAATTTACTCACCGGGGTCAGCTTGAGGCTGCCGCCGGGGGTGGCATAGTGCATCGGGATCACAATGCCGGGCTCCAACTGGCTGATGACTTCAACAGCCTTGGCAGGGTTGAGCCCACCGCCGCCGCCAACCGGTACGATGGCGACATGAACGTTGCCGAGGGCTTCGATCTCAGTCTGGCTGGGAACGCGGCGCAAGTCGCCCAGGTGGGCAACATTTACACCCTGGTAATCAAATACGTAGAGGGTGTTGCGGGGCTCATCAGAGGTGCGTTTTCCATGCCCGTTGGTTTGCACACCGGTAATAAAGACATCGCCGATTTCAAACTCGCCCGGGCCGGTAATAACGTGATTCGTGCCCTTGACGGCGCGGGCATAGTTATGACCGGGGGCGTCATGGCTGATGGTGACGATATCGGCGCGCAGCTTTAACGCTTCGTAACCAGCCACCTGGTGATCGTATGGATCCGTAACCACGGTAGCCAGGCCGCGCTCGGCCAGGCGAAAACAAGATAATCCGTACCAGGTAATCTCCATGGAAATAGTTATTGCTCCTAAAGGATTGGGCATAGGCCCGCACAGATTATACATCATCCCAGGATGGATGGGGGGTGCGACGAAGGACGACCGCAGACGACAGACCGACGACCGCGGGCTGACGACACAAACTGACAGTCCCGCGGGAAACCTCCCCGGGATTCACGACGGAAGAAGGGGGACGGACGACCGATGATGGTAAGCACAGGGTCACGGCCTGGTCGCTTATAATGGGTGGTGAACTATGATACGAACAACTCTGACCCCCAGCCTGACCGAAGGATCCGTGGTGGAAGGGGAGGCTGGTAACTACCGGCTGGAGATTCCGGCTGGAGAGGCGAGGCGCTACCGGCTGGCGCAGGTGGATGATTATCATAACCTGCGGCGGAGGGATTTTGCCTGGCAACCACCGCTGCGGATGAGCCTGCGGACACGCGCCTCCCACACAGCGATCCCGGGGACCTGGGGATTCGGGCTGTGGAACGATCCTTTCAGTATGTCGCTGCTGGGCGGGCAAGGCGCCCGGCGGCTGCCGGTTTTGCCACAATGCGCCTGGTTTTTTTATGCCGGTGCACCAAACTGGCTCTCATTGCGAGAGGACCGGCCTGGGGATGGCTTGCTGGCGGCGACGTTTAGAGCCGCTGAGACACAGGGCAGCAGGTCGGCTGACCGGATTACAATGCTGGCGGCGCTGCCGCTGCTGGCCCTGCTGCCGGCAGGCGGCCCCCGGCTACATGCGGCGCGGAGGCAGCTGAGGCAAGCCGTCCGGCGGGTGGTGGCGCAGGACGCAGCCCAGGTATCCAGCGATCCAACCGCCTGGCATAACTACCAGATAGATTGGCAGGTGGAGTCGGTTGCCTTCACTGTGGATGGAGAATGCGTGCTGGATACCCCGCTGGCGCCCACAGGATCCCTGGGATGCGTGATATGGGTGGATAACCAGTACCTGGCATTCACGCCCCCTGCGGTGCAGGGCCACACTACCAGGGGAGGTATCCGCTATGGCATGCTGGCTAGTACAGAAGCAGCCTGGATCGAGGTGGAGGGATTAGAACTAAAGACCCTGGACCAGGGCGAATAACCCCCTCAGGATAGAGCCCCCTTCGGGGACTGCGATTCGCAGCAACAGCTACATCCCGTTCTGCGAACGGGATTCAAGCCTGCCTACGCAGGCTAACCCCGTACATTCCAGCCGCCGACCCTGATCCAGCTCAACCAGGGTTTGGAGGCTAGCCAGGATTAAGTTGCGGCAAGGTCATAGTTGGCGCATCTGTATTTATCTTGCAATCTTTAGAAAGCCCTGCCTGTCCTTTCGTATGGCTATTTCAAGAAAGCTTGACAGGTAGACAAAAAGACCCTTCTCGGTAAAATGGTAGTGATCAAACAGCCAAAACACCGAGGAGGATCTGAGATGGAGTATAGCACGCTCGAGCCCTGGCAGGAGATCGGGGAAACAGAGATTATATACGACAGAGGTAGCTTGTATGGAAGGTTTCAGCAAATCAGTGATCCACGCGGCGTCAAAGGGAAGCGGTACAGCCTGGTAATGTTGCTGGCAGTGATACATCTGGCGAAGCTGGTTGGTAAGGATAAACCCGATGAGATAGCGGACTGGGCCAAGAATCATGCCGAAGAATTAGCCAAGCTGCTGAAGTTGAAACGCTCATGGATGCCTTCGCACAGTACCGTTCGGCGTGTGTTTCAAAGCACGCTGAACGAAGCTGAATTTGACCGGCTGGTCCAAGAGTATCATCAACAAGAACAAACGGGAGCAGGGGAAGTACTGGCCATGGATGGCAAAGCATTGCGAGGCACGCGGATTGCTGGGCAGGAACGGAGCGACCACGTTTTGAGTATTTATGAAGTGCAAGAGCATTGCGTGCTGGCGCAGGAGACAGTGGACACCAAGGAGAATGAGATTGTAGCTGCCCCTCGGATCTTGGAGCAGGTATCTTTGGTTGGGAAAATTGTAACTGGCGACGCAATGCATACCCAAAAAGCTATCTCCAAGCAGATTGTGGCAAGCGGAGGAAGCTACATTTGGCCTGTCAAAGAGAACCAGCCACGTTTGTACGAAGATATTCAACGCTTGTTTGTTCCAGATAACCCTAAGCCCGGCTTTGGCAAGATCGAAACTGATTTCCTGACTGCTCGCAAATTCAATTACGGGCATGGACGGCTCGAAAAGCGCACCATCCAAACCAGCACCATGCTGAATGATTATCTCGACTGGCCTGGAGTTGGACAGGTTTATCGCCTCGAACGGGAGTTTTACTGGATCCGTCAGGGAAAAACCTACAAAACAAGCCGTGAAATCGAGTTCGGCATTACCAGTCTTTCCCGAGATCAGGCTTCCCCCGCCAAAGTACTCCAAGCCAGACGCAAACATTGGCTCATTGAAACTGGCTTGCATTATCGCCGTGATGTTACTTTTCGCGAAGATACTACTCGCATGACGATTGGTGCATCTGGGCGTAACTTGGCGTCTGTTCATAACCTTGTCATTGGTTTGATCAAGCGTGCTGGTCATCACAATGCTGCCAAGGCTCGCCGTCACTACGATGGCCACCTAGACGAAGCCTTTCGCTTGCTGGTCACTACACGTTGCCATTCTTGAAATAGCCAGGTCCTTTCGCAATGCGGCTTGACAAGCGCCAAACATGCGTGTAAAATTACTGGCGCTCTGGTGAGAACTTTGACAACCTTCAGGCCGAGATAGCTCAGTAGGTAGAGCACGCGACTGAAAATCGCGGTGTCGCCAGTTCGATTCTGGCTCTCGGCACCATATCATCACATCATGCGGGCATAGTTCAGTTGGTAGAACACCTCCTTGCCAAGGAGAAGGTCACGGGTTCGAGTCCCGTTGCCCGCTCTAGGGCGTGTCTAGGACACGCCCTTCCTTTATGGCGACGTGGCCAAGTGGCAAGGCAAGGGTCTGCAAAACCCTGATCACGGGTTCAAATCCCGTCGTCGCCTCTACAAGCGAGCTAATCAGCTCGCTTTTTTGTTTAATTTAAGGGACTTCGCCCTGCTAAAGTAGAACTTCGCTTATATAATCCTGGTATGACGCAATATTTCCTTGGAATGGACGTTGGCGGGACAAAGACCCACGCCCTGGTGGCCGATGAAAATGGGGAAGTGATTGGCTTTGGCCAGACGGGCGGCGGCAACCCGGAAAGCAAAGGCTACGGCGAGCTGACTTCGGTGATGGAAAGCGCCTTGAACCAGGCACTCTTGATGGCAGAGATATCTGTCGACCAGCTGAACGGTGCCGGTTTTGGCATCGGTGGTTACGACTGGCCGTGCGATGACCTGCCTACGCGGCAAGCCATCCGCCCGCTGGGGCTGAACTGCCCAATGGAGATTTCCAACGATACGATCATCGGGCTGCTAGCGGGAGCAGAGCAAGGCTGGGGCATCGCGCTGGTAGCCGGGACGGGCGGCAACTGCCGTGGGAGAAACCGGCAAGGACTGGAAGGCCGGGTAACCGGCGAAGGAGAGGCCTTCGGCGAATTTGGCGGCAGCAGCGAGCTGGCCTGGAGGGCTGTGCATGCGGTGAATTACGCATGGATGCGGCGCAGCCCTGCCACCCAGCTGACCGCGATGTTCCTGGAGCTAACCGGCGCCCGGAGCGCCTTTGAGCTTCTGGAAGGCATAGCCCGGGATAAAATCCAGCTCAATCCAGATTGGGCAAAGGCGATCTTCCAGGTGGCCGAGGCGGGCGACGCGGCGGCGCGGGAATTGATTGCCAGATGCGGCGGCGAGCTGGGTGAGATGGCCTGCGCCGTCATCCGCCAGCTGAACCTGGAAGAGGAAACCTTTGAGGTTGTGCTGACCGGCAGCATGTTCAAGGGGGGTAGTCTACTGATCGAGCCGGTGCACCGGAAGATTCAAGCGCTGGCGCCGGGAGCACGGCTGGTGCGGCTGGAAGCTCCGCCGGCGGTAGGGGGTGTACTGCTGGGGCTGCGGGCTGCCGGGATGGAGCAGGCCCTGGCTGTGGATTGGAGCACCTACCGGGCGAGGCTGATCCAGAGTATAAAGCGGTTGATGGTCGACTCAGGAGAATAAGCTATGAAAGTAACCGTGATTGGCGGTGGTTCTACATACACCCCGGAGCTGGTGAGTGGATTCCTGAAACGGGTGGAGACCCCGGCCCAGCCCTACCGGGGCTTCGGCTTCCCGGTGAGCGAGCTGTGCCTGATGGATATCGACCCGCAGCGCCTGCAAATCGTTGGCGGGTTTGCCCAGCGCATGGCTGAAGCGCACGGATCACCTTTCCGAGTGACGCTGACCAGCGACCAGCGCCAGGCGGTGCAAGGTGCGGCCTATGTGGTGACCCAGCTGAGGGTAGGGATGATGCCCGCCCGCCGAGAGGATGAATACCTGGGGCTGCGGCATGGACTGATTGGCCAGGAGACGACCGGGGTAGGCGGCATGGCCAAGGCGCTGCGCACCATCCCGGTGATCCTGGGGATTGCAGAGGACATGCGGCAGCTCGCTCCCGGTGCAATGCTGGTGAATTTCACCAATCCGGCCGGGCTGGTGACCGAGGCGCTCAGCCGCCACGCACCCGATATCCCTTCCGTGGGAGTCTGCAACGTGGGCATCACGACAAAAATGCAGCTGCTGGAGACGGCCGAAAAGCTGCTGGGCAAACCCATCGCGCCGGAACGCGCCCAGCTGCATACCCTGGGGCTCAACCATCTGACCTGGCACAGCGGTTTCACGGTAGATGGCGAAGA
>JBFYSP010000148.1:0-2784 GCA_041301395.1 Anaerolineae bacterium | reverse complement strand
GATCACATTCTGGTAAACAGCAGGCAGCAGCGGCTGCATATCGGGCAGGTTCCGTTTTCCCGTAAGTAACGCCGAAAATTACGGTATCTCGGGTTGTTCCAGATTTCTCGCAGGGATTGCTCGGTCACATTCCCGGCGTGATATTCCCGGCAGATGCCGACTTGGCCGTCCGGGTAAATCCTCATCGTCTGCCAGGCACAGCGTGAGCTGTGAACTTTGACCAGCTTTTCCGGGTCCTGGTAATAGCTCCTGGTTTCCTCACGGCTCAATCGGGGATATTCGTTAACAATGACGCGGCGCTTCTGCTTGTGAATGGATTGCAACGACTGATACACACACTCACTATCGATAGCCTGAGTGTTAATCCGCCATAAAATCCGGCCGGATTCGGAGAGATAGGGCTGGTTTCCCTGCGCCAGGATCATCTGATCCGTATGGATCCATAAATGATTGAAGTTGAGAAGTTCAACCCCTAATCCTTCCGCCAGGTCCAGGCTGGCGCTCAACTTGTGCCAATTGATATCGGTGATGACGGTTGTAATCGCCACTTTCGGGTGATCCGGCTGCCGCATGATTGCCTGGATCCCGGCGATAGCCCGCTCGTACGCCCCCGCACCCCTGATCCGGTCATGCAGCTCCTGGTCGCCATCGATAGACACCACCAGCAAGTCCGGCTGGTTTTCGCACAGCTGCTCTGCATGGGCTTGCAGGCAGGTGCCGTTGGTCGACAGGGAGCAAAGAAAGCCTCGCTGTTTCGCTGCCCGGATGAACTCGATCACTTGCGGATGGAGTAAAGGTTCTCCTCCGGTGATGGCCACCAACGGCTTTCCAGGGCAGGTATCCAGAATGTGGGTGAACAGATCAAGCGGCATGCTCCCGGCCCGGTTCAGTGCGAATTCAGGCGACTCGGTATTCGCATACTGGCACATCCTGCAGCGCAGGTTGCAGCGATCCGTGATCATCATGCTGATCGAGCGGGGCGGGAAGCTCCAACCATCCAACAAACGTCTTTCCAGCGGGTGAACCGCGGCTCTGGTGGCATTCGCGAGCAGATGATAGGGCATAGACCTGGTTTGCACCACACCTTTGATCAATCTGAGTGAATCGCCGGTTTCCATAATATTTCCCTCCTGCAAAACTGGCAGTCAGCGAACCGGCTGCGTGTCAATCGTTACTGGTAAAGCAGCTTCCACTGTCTTCCCGGCTGCCTTCACCGGTGGATTCACCACCATCGCCAGCCCGGCGGCGATCATGGCGGTGATCGCCAGAGCGGTGAGGAAGCCTATTTCGCCAATGGAGAACATGATCAGCATGTACCACAGCACGGCGAAGTTCAGGTGCTGGATGGCAAAGCCGAAGAAATAGAATAAAGCGTACACTACCAGCCCGCCCAGCAGGAAGAAAAGGATGTCCAGCAGGCGCCACGCGCCTTTGCGATGGTTGATCAGGAACCAGAATGCCAGTGGCAGGGTGAAGAGCAGCGAAAACGGATTCACCACCAGCACATACAGAGAAGCCAAACCGACGATAAATAGGCCGAAGCTTTTCACCGCCTTGAAATCGGGCGCAGGCGTTTCCCCGGCAAAGCGGCGCACGAGCCGGCGCCCAAGCGCCAGGAATACGCTGAAACTGAGCAGGAACAGGATCACTGCCGGCCAGTGTGGATTCAGCGTCTCCGGGTCTTTGGTGGTGGCTGGATAGAGTTCATATTGGTCCATTAACCCTACGGCGACGAACAGGTACAGCATCAAAATGGAAGCCACCAATGGCAGCCACAACCCCAGAAAATGGGGCAGGGCTTTGCGCCAACCCTGCACCTTATTTCGGATATCTCTGCCCCCGATGAAGAAGCTACCCAAGAAGAATAGCGCCACCCAGCCGGTGAAGAGCAACCATAAGGGCGCTCCGCGCAGCACTTGTTGGCTGGATTCAAAATAGACATACGGCCCCGATTCCTGCGGGTAGCTGTCCATCACCAGCAGCTGGCGGATAAGCGCTTCGGTGATGCGCCCGCTTTGCTGCAGCACATCCTTCGATTGCAGCTCCATATTATCGTCTGGAGAGTGGTAGGTCTGCCAGTGAAGGGCAGCATATTCAGGCGGGACCTTTCCCGTAAAGCCCAGGGCCGGCACCCCCGCCGCGACCATGGGACCCTGATCCATGAAGGAGAGCGGCACAGCCTGCGCAATCACCTGGTCGAAGGGCGACCTGACTTTGGGTACCCACAGGTCGCCCGCGGCGCGGGCGGCTTCTCCGGCCAGCAGCTGCAGCCACAGGGCCCCGAACTTGCGAAACTGCCCGACCGCTTCGATATCCATGCCGGTGTTGTAGATTTTGCCCACCTGGTCCAACGAGATAAAGGCGATAATATTGCCTGTATCCGGATGTGTTTGGACGAGGCGCCGGGTTCCCAGCATGCCGTATTCTTCGCCATCGGTAGAGACAAACACCAGGGTATAGGGCGGCTTGCCCTCAGAGGCGAAGATCTCCGACAGCTCCAGCAAAGTGGCAATCCCGGAGCCATCGTTGTTGGCGCCCTGGATGGTCAGCGTTGATTGGTCGTGGTGGGCTGCCACGACGTTTTCCTTCGGCGACTGCCCTTCCAACCGGCAGACGACATTGCGCATGGGCACCGGCCGGCTGTAGTTGATCACCTGCCACGCATCGATCTGGCAGTCCCAGCCGTTCTGGCTGAATTGCCCCTGCAGCCATTCTGCCGCCAGCAGGTTGTTGGGCTGCCCGCTGGCACGGTAGGGATAGGTGGTAACAAATTCCTCCAGTATC
>JBFYSP010000146.1:0-12689 GCA_041301395.1 Anaerolineae bacterium | reverse complement strand
CTCGCCCGGTCTTCTATGATGTGGACCTGGACCTGGAAACAGGGCGCGTCGTCGGCCTGTTCTAAACTGTAAATTCCCCGAAACATGCAGCCGGTGGCTCATAAGCGCCGGCTGTTTTTTTTATTGCGGACTTGTACGAGCTAATTGAAGGTGAACAATGCGAGTGCTATCCTCGTGAAGGCGAAAATTGTGCGCCAGCTGCAGCCCGGGAATCCAGGCAATCGTCTCGCCGCATACCAGCAGCGGCCAACGGTCGCGCGCCCGGTGGGGCAGCTTCCGGTTGATGAAAAAATCCGACAACTTTAAGGAATGCCCTTCCAATCCTAGCGGTTGGAAGCGGTCACCCGGGCGGCGAGTGCGCAGCTCCAAGGCTGCTCCGGTAGTGAACAGGAGGTCAGCATCCAGGTTGGCCTGGTAGGGATCCTGGTTGGAGAGGGCCGCCGTTATTATCTCAGGAGTCGCTGCAACCAGTTCAGCGGTCAGCCGCCAGCCTCCATCCAGGTCGATGGCTCCCGGCAGCGGCAGGTCGATCGCGTTCCGAGATGGCAGCTGCGGCCAAAGCTGGCCATCCAGCCCAAGCGCAGGTATTTCCGCCTCCCAGGTGGCTATCCAGACCAGGCTGTCATCCCGCCACAGTCGTAAGCCGCCTACCAGGTCGCAAGCGCCGCTGGTGTTGATGGCATCGATTGCTCTTCCAACAGCAGCGTAATCCAGGTCACGCAAGCCGGGGCGCAGCTGGTGGACTGCCCGGCGCACCAGGCGGCGCTGTAAGGCGAGAGCTTGGCCTGATAGCTCGCTGGAATTAATGGCCAGCCAGTTTTCGCCCTGACCTACCAGGCAACTATCCCAGGCAGCCTGTGCCCAGTCCAGTAGCACCCGGTCTTCTTCGGCGAGCGTATCAGCCATCTGCCAGGCCAGCCGGCGCAGATTGGGATTGTACTGCTCGAGAAACGGAACCAACTCATGGCGCAGCCGGTTGCGGAAAAAGTGTGTGTCGCGGTTGCTGGCATCCTGCAGTGGCTGCAGGTCGGTCGAACAGAGATAGGTTTCGATTTCCTGCCTCCAGGTAGCCAGCAGCGGCCGGATGAGCGGAATCTCCTGGCTCCACGGGTTAGGCAGGCTGTAAGCAACCATCCCTTTCAGGCCAGCAATGCCCGAACCGCGCAGCAGGTGCATCAATACAGTTTCAACCTGGTCGTCGGCGGTATGTCCGACCGCCACTGCCTGGGCCTGGCAGCGGGTTGCCTGCTCGAACAGGAAGCGGTAGCGGACGACACGAGCGGCTTCTTCGATAGAGAGCATATGCTGGTTGGCGTATGCCCCGATGTCTTCCCGGGACGTATAAAATGGAATCTGCATGGATGCGGCAATTTCGCCCACATACTGGGCGTCGGCACTCGACTCGGGCCGCAAGTTGTGGTCCAGGTGAGCGACCGCCAGCGGAAACCCCAGCTTCCAAAGTAGATGCAGCAGGCACAAGCTATCCGGCCCGCCGGAGACCCCCACCAGCACTCGTTGATCGGGCAAGTAGTAGCATTTTTCCTGCAGGTACTGTCGAAATTGTTCAATCATGGCAAGGATGATTATACAAGAGAGAGAACAAAAATAAGGAGTTCGTGAACGCTGAAACGGATAATCACTTGCTCGTATTATAATTGGGCTATGCGCGCCCTGGTGATTTCCGATATCCACGCTAACCTGACAGCCCTGGAGGCGGTTTTAGCTTCCGCCGGTCCATTCGATCTCGCCTGGTGCCTTGGCGATCTGGTTGGGTATGGGCCGGATCCCAATGAATGCATCCAACGCGTCCAGGAGCTCCCCAATCTGGTTTGCATCTTGGGGAACCACGATGCCGCCAGCCTGAACCAGATCGGCGTGACCGCTTTCAACCCGGAAGCGCGCCAGGCGATATACTGGACACAACGCACATTGACAGACGCCAGCAAGGTGTTCCTGTCTACCCGGCCGGAGACTTTTACCTGGGGCGATGTTACCCTGGCGCATGGCAGTCCGCGCCAGCCCGTCTGGGAATACGTGATGGATACCTATGTGGCGACCATAAATTTTGGCTACTTTGAAACTCCCTATTGCTTCATCGGCCACACGCACTTACCCCTTTGCTACGAGTTGCAAGATGGTGAGGCCACTGCCCGGGCGGTGTCACCAGAGCCAGGCACGATCACGCAGCTGCTTCCCAGGACGATTATCAATCCGGGCTCAGTTGGGCAGCCGCGCGATCGAGATCCACGCGCCTCTTATGCCATTTACGATAGCGAGGCGCAAACTTGGGAGTACCAACGCGTAGCCTACGATATTCGCAGTGTCCAGGAGCGAATGAAAGCCGCCAAACTGCCGGAGCGGCACATTGTGCGCCTGGAAGGGGGGTGGTAGCTGGTGGGAACAGATTTTCTTCGGAATGCGTCCTGGTGAAAGTAATATCCACGCCACTCTGGAGGAAAACGCCATGTCCACCCTACGTCCCAATTCTATTCTAGTAATTCTTTTCCTGTCTCTCACCATCATTCTATCAGCTTGCGCCGCGGGGGAAGCTTCCCGAGACGCCATGACGGCATTTGAAAGCGCCCCGATGCCGATGTCGGAGGGGTTCGCAGACATGGTCGGCAACTCTCTCGGGCAGGCGGATCAGGAAAGCGAACGGATCGTCATCAAGAACGGCAACCTGGTGCTCGTTGTATCCGACCCTGCCGCCTCGATGGAACGGATCAGCCGTCTGGCCGAAGAAATGGGCGGCTTTGTGGTCAGCGCCGACCTCACCCATACAGAGCTGAACAGTGGCAGGAAGGTGCCGCAAGCCAGAGTGGTCATCCGTGTGCCGGTTGAAGGTCTCAATGAAGCCCTGGACATTATCCGATCGGAGAGCGACCAGCCCCCCGTGAGCGAAAATGTGAGCAGCCAGGATGTGACCAGGGAATACACCGACTTGCAATCTCGCCTGCGAAATGAGCAAGCCGCGGAAGCCCAGCTGGTGCAGATCATGGAGCAGGCCACGCGTACTGAGGACGTCCTGAATGTGTACAATCAGCTGGTGCAGGTGCGCGAGCGAATTGAGGTGCTGCAGGGGCAGATCCAGTATTACGAGCAATCCGCGGCCCTTTCTTCGATTTCGACCGAGCTGTTGGTAGACGAAGCTGTACAACCCCTGACCATCGGTCGCTGGCAGCTGGGAGGAGCCGCCACACAGGCTGTTCAATCCCTGCTCGATACCCTGGAATTCCTGTCCAGGGCATTCATCTGGGTGGTGCTGTACCTGCTGCCGGTCTTGCTGGTGATCTTCCTGCTGTTCGTTCTACCGGTAATCCTGGTCATCCGCTACTTCCGGCGGCGGTCGGCTCGGCGCAAGGCATCCGAGGCAAAAGCTAAGGTGGAGGAGCCTGACCAGCAGAGCTGATCCCTGTTTTCAGATTTCGGCCAGTGCATGCCGCCGGATTTCACGCCGTGATCCGGCGGCAGTTTATTTGCTATCCATCTCAGGCGGGTTGTTGGGGAGGGCCTTTAATTACCAGGCGAAGGATGATGACCAGTGCCAGCGCGGCGCAAGCCAGCCAGGCGGCGATGGACACTACCGGGACATCCGAAAATTTGGTGGCAATACCTGAATATGCCCAGATCCAAACCAGGCCGAAAGCAACATCCCGGCGTTTGATGATCGCAGTGGAAGCCAGCACCACGCCGATCGCCAGCCAGACGATTGCCCAGGTTTCTTCCGACAACCCCCAGCGATTCCAGCGCCAGTTGTAGAGCAGCCAGCTGGTGTTAGAGATCGTGGCAATGATGCTCCATGCCAGGTAGATGCTGAAGGGGATGTGGACGCACCAACGTTCGGCAGGGGAGACGCTCACCCGGCCAATGTTCAGCCGCAGGTAGATTGCGGCAAGCAGTAACGAAAGGGTTGTCAACGCAGGGAGCACCAGGGCGAAAATTTCGTAATGCCAGCATACCAGCCAGACCATGTTCACCAGGCAGCTCAGTACAAAAAGATAGCCGGTGCGGCGCAGGCGGGGATTTTCGCGCTGGGCGGGCAATGCCTGGTAGATCGCGTAAGCCAGCAACCCCAGGTAAATGATTCCCCAGATGGCAAACACATAGCCGGCAGGGATGAAATACGAAGGATAGCGATTAGAGATTTCTCCAGTGGTCTGCCCGTTGAGTGGCAGGGCAAAGGACAGAACGTTGACGATGATAGCAGCTGCGAGCGATAGAACTACGGTCCATTGCCGGATTACATCTTTGTCCATACCGGAGTCTCCTGATTTATTACCCATTAGTGGTGGGGCCTCCAGGGGAAGAAGGCGTTCGTCGTTCGTATATACTCCTGGTATTCCGGTTTGGTGTGCACCAGGTTCTTCTCCAGCAACGTCACGCCAGAAACCCGTCGCAACAGGAAGGTCATGATCGCCGGGCTGAAGATAGCCCAATAAGCGCCGGTTGACGCTGCTGGCAGGAAAAAGGCCCACCACTGGACGGCATCGCCGAAATAGTTCGGGTGGCGTGTATAGCGCCACAGTCCCTGGCGCAAGACGTGCCCTTGATTGGCAGGAGCCGCCTTGAAGCGCTGGAGCTGCCAGTCGGCCAGTGCTTCAAACGTAAAACCAAAGACCCACAGACCGAGCCCGGCGAAATCCAGCCAGGTCAGCCGAGCTGGTGTAGCCGCTGCCTGGGCGACCAGCAAGGGAGTGGAGATGATCCACATTAATAAGCCTTGCAGGAGAAATACCTTGAAGTAGCTCTGCCACCACCAATCTGTGTCTGCTGCCGCGCGCCATGCCCGGTATCGATAGTCTTCTGGTCGGTTGCGGTTGCGCCGAAAGATGTAGAAGGAAAGCCTCAGCCCCCATACCAGCGTCATGCCGCAGATAAGCAGCTTGCGGGGCAGGTAGCCCTCCTGTGTCCCCAGGAAATAAATCCAGGAAAGCATCACAAAGCCTAATCCCCAGAAGATATCGATGATTGCGGCGTTTTGCAGGTACAGGCTGGCCAGCCAGACCCCTGTTACCAGGGCAAAGGCGGCCAGGCCAGCCAGGCTAAACAGGTGCAGGATTTCCACTATCGTTGGGGCATAGGATTGAGGCTGTCCAGCAAAGTTTGGCTGGCGGCGGCAATGGCGGCTACAGCCTGCTCATAGGCGGCTTGATTGGCTTTGGAGGGTTTGCGGTAGCCGCTGATTTTACGAACAAATTGCAGCGCGGCGGCTTCGATTTCTTCATGGCTGGCGGGGCCTTCGGGATCGCGCAGTTGCTTGATGCTACGGCACATGCTGGTTCTCCTCCATCTTTGGGTGTTGATTGCCCATTTCCATATCACAAAACAGCACATCCGGCTCGCAGCCGGCACATTCCATCTGCAATGTCGTGTGAGTGATGGCATAACGCTCCGATAGCATGGAATTGAGGCTGCGCTGAGTCTCAGCCCCCCGGCTGATCGAGACATCGTCGGTCAGGACATGCACGGACAATGCCCGCATTTGCAGGTTGATGCTCCACACATGCAGATCGTGGATACCACGCACGCCGGGGATAGCCTGCATATCGGAAACCAGTGCGTCCATATCCAGGTTGCGGGGAGTGGCTTCCAGCAGTATGTCGACACTCTCGCGCACGATCTTCCAGGCGTTCCATAAGATGAAGACCCCAATCAGAATGCTGACGAGTGGGTCCAGGATGTAAGCCCCGGTGAAGTAAATCAGGATTCCAGCAGCCAGCGCCCCCAAGGATGAGACTGCGTCGCCGGCCAGGTGCAGGAAGGCACTGCGCTGGTTCAGGTCGTGTTCGTGCCCGCTGTGCACCAGCCAGGCCGTACCGGCATTGACCAGCAAGGCCACAAAAGCCGTGACAATCAGGAGGGTATCCTGCACTTCAGGCGGGGCAAGCAAACGCTGGTAAGCCTCGTAAAAAATCCACAGGGTAATCGCACCCAGGGTGGCAGCGTTGAGCAGCGCCACCAGGATGCCGGCCCGGTGGTAACCGTAGGTGCGCCCGGCGTTGGCCGGACGGGCGGCCAGGCGGATGGCCAGCCAGCTCATACCCAACGCGGCGACATCGGTCAGGTTGTGGGCAGCGTCCGTCAGTAATGCCAGGCTGTTTGCGGCCCAACCGGCCAGAGCCTCTACTACGACAAACACTGCCGTGATGAGCAGGGCAATGCCCAGGCGCCGGGTGATGGATTGTGTTGAAGGTTTCTGTGGGGTTGGATTGGACAAGGCATTATCCTATGTCACTGCCAGGCGCTCCGGAGGAAAGTGCAGAAATTCGTCCTCAACCACAATTTCCTGGATGCGCCTGATCGCCCGGTAAATATCCTTGAAGCGCGTGTAAATAGGGGCGATTCCCAAGCGTATGTTATCCGGGGCGCGAAAATCGGGGATCACCCGAACGGCTGGCGGCTCGGTTTCGATCATTGCCCGGCAGATGCGATAGGCTTCCGGGTGGCATAATGACACATGCGAGCCACGCAGTGCGGCCTGCTCTGGGGTGCCGAGGGTAAAACCAAGTGGAAATAGAACCTGGCGAGCCAGGGCGATGAGAAACTCCACCTGGGCAATACTCTTGGAACGCAAGCGCTCCATGCCGGCTTCCAACAGCAAGTCGAGACCGGGTTCAATTGCCCGCAGTGAAAGCACTGGCGGGGTACCCACCATAAACCTGGTAATGTCTTGTGCAGGAAGATAATCCAATTCGAAAGAAAATGGACGGCGATCGCCGAACCAGCCCCAGATTGGTGAATCCAGCTGGGTTTGCAGCTCGCTGTGCACATAAAGGAACGCCGGCGAGCCGGGACCACCGTTGAGATACTTATAAGTACAGCCCACGGCCAGGTCCGCCTGGCATCCATGCAGGTCGACAGGCAGGGCGCCGGCAGAATGGCTGAGGTCCCACAGCATCAAGGCTCCGGCGCGATGGGCGATTTCAGTCACGGATGCCATGTCGTACAGGAAGGCGCTTTTGAAAGCCACATGAGACAGGCACACCAGCGCCGTATCCCGGTCGATGGCAGCTTCAATATCCTCTGGTGAGATATGGATCCCATCCTGCGATGGAATCAGCTCCAGGCGGTAGCCGCCGCCCATCAGGTTGCCAACGCCTTGTAATATGTACAGGTCGGACGGGAAGTTGAACACGTCGCTGACTATTTTCGTTCGCCCGGGGCGAGCTTTCACCGCTGCGGCAGCCAGTTTGAACAGGTTGAGGGAGGTCGCATCGCAGGCAACAACTTCTCCTGGCTGGGCTCCGATCAAGCGGGCAATTTTATTGCCCAGCCTCTGGGGCAAGTCATACCAGCCTTCATTCCAGGAGCGGATCAGGCGTTCACCCCATTCGCGCTGCCGGACATCTTCCAGGAGTGCGGCGGTGCGCCTGGGCTGCCGTCCGAGGGAGTTGCCATCCAGGTAGATCAAGTCCGGGTCTTCGATGACAAACGCATCCCGAATATGGGCCAACACATCCTGCGCATCGAGCCGGCAGGCTAGCTCTTCTGTTGGGTTGAGGAATTCGACAGGTAAATCCATTAGTAAGGTCGGCTGCTCTTTTCCGGATACGAATCAAGCCAGGGTTGCTGAAATTTGTTGGATTTTACCCCAGGCAGCTTCCACATGACTCCGCTGGGTGTTGGTTTGACCGATACACATGCGCAGGGTAAACTGGCTGTCTAACAGCGTGTGAGTCAGGTAAAGCTCACCGCTGCGGTTTAGGCACTCCAGCAGCTGGCGGTTTATTGCGTCGCCGCCGCGATGGCGGAAGCAAACCAGGTTTAATGGCGCCGGGGCAGCCAGCTCGAAATCATCCGAGGCAGCAACCCAGCCGGCGAACTCCTGCGCCAGCTCGATATGCCGGCGGATGTGATAGCGCAGACCCTCCACACCATAATGACGGATGACAAACCATAGCTTCAGTGAGCGGAACCGGCGTCCAAGCTGGATATGCCAGTCTCGATAGTCGAAGACTGCACCCGATTCGGTGGCCTGATTACGCAGGTATTCGGGCAGGATGCTCAATGTCTGGATCAGGACAGCGCGGTCAGCAACAAAGAAGCAGTCGCAATCGAAATTGGTGAACATCCACTTGTGAGGGTTAAATGCGTAGCTGTCGGCGTACTCTATGCCTTCCTGGATGTGGCGGTACTCGGGACAGACTGCGGCAGTGCCGGACATGGCTCCATCGACGTGCAGCCAGACGTTTTCTGCGTTACAAATTCGCCCAATTTCAGGCAGGGGATCGAGCGCATTCGAAGAAGTGGTGCCAATGGTGGCCGAAACAAAACATGGGACCAGGCCGTCCTGGCGGTCCTGCTGAATCTGGCGCTGCAGGGCGTCGGGCAGCATTGCAAAGTTCTGGTCGACCTCAATCAGCCGCAGATTCTCGCGCCCTAACCCGGCGATCTTGACTGCTTTCTCGATAGAGGAATGTGCCTGGGTGGAGGCATAAGCCACCAGACGGCCATCGCAGCCGGTTTGGTTGCTGGCGAAGCCTGTGGCGCGTTCACGAGCCGCCAGCAGTGCGGTGAGGGATGCGGTAGAAGCGGTATCCTGGATCACACCTCCCCCCCGGCTGGTCGATTTGAACTGGTCTGGTAAGCCAAGGATCTCAACCATCCAATCCAGTACCTGTGTTTCCAGCTCGGTGCAGGCGGGGCTGGTAGCCCATAGCATGCCCTGCACACCCAGCCCGGATGAGAGCAGGTCGCCAAGGATCGCCGGTCCGGATGTATTGGCCGGGAAAAATGCGAAAAAATTTGGAGACTGCCAGTGGGTAATCCCCGGCATGATGATTTGTTCTACATCCGAGAGCAGGCGGTCAAATGCCTCACCAGTCATGGGTGGATGCTCGGGTAGCGCAGCGCGGATTTCACCCGGCTGCACCTGGGACAGCACCGGGTATTTCTCGATTTGCTCGTAATAGTCGGCAATCCAATCAATCACTTCACGCCCATGGCGGCGGAATTCATCGGGAGTCATGTGGTAGCTGGGTTCTTGGGTCATCTTTACCCTCGTTTCAGGTAGAATGGATAGATTCTACCACTGCAAAAAATCTGCACGGTTTATTGCCACAAGAGTATAATTGGCCTATTAAGTTTTTGTATAAGGAAAGAGAAGATGAACGCATCCAACGACGAAAACAAGAATACAGAATCCGGTGCTGCAGAGCCGGTGGTCAAGGATTTTGTCCGCCTGGCTGTTGAAGATGACATTCGCAGCGGCCGATTCGCTGGGCGAGTGCATACCCGCTTTCCGCCCGAGCCGAACGGCTACCTGCATATCGGGCATGCCAAGGCCATCAGCATCGACTTTGGGATCGCTTCTGAGTACGGCGGCAAGTGCAACCTGCGCTTTGACGACACCAACCCGTCCAAAGAAGAGCAGGAGTACGTTGACAATATTATGGACGATATCCACTGGCTGGGCTTCGATTGGGATGATCGGCTGTTTTTTGCCTCAGATTACTTTGACCAGCTTTACAATTGGGCAGTTGATTTGATCAAGAAAGGCAAAGCCTACGTCGATGACCTGAGCCCGGAGCAGATCCGCGAGTATCGGGGCACCCTAACACAGCCTGGTAAAGACAGCCCTTACCGCAACCGTACGGTTGCGGAAAATCTGGATCTGTTCGAGCGCATGCGCCAGGGCGAATATCCCGATGGGGCCAGGGTGTTGCGCGCCAAGATCGATATGGCCTCCGGGAATATGAACCTGCGCGACCCGGTGATGTACCGCATCATCCAGGGTACCCCGCACCATCGTACCGGAAATAAATGGTGCATTTACCCGATGTATGACTACGCCCACGGGCAGAGCGACTCGATCGAAGGGGTAACGCATTCCCTGTGCTCGTTGGAATACGAAGATCACCGGCCGTTGTACGACTGGTTCCTGGACGAGCTGGGAATTTACCATCCCCGGCAGATAGAGTTTGCCCGCCTGAACCTGACCTATACGGTGTTGAGTAAACGCAAGCTGCTGCGCCTGGTGCAGGAAAATCATGTCGCCGGTTGGGATGACCCGCGCATGCCCACCCTGTCTGGGATGCGCCGGCGAGGATATACGGCGGAAGCGGTGCGCGAGTTTATTGCCCGTGCCGGGGTGGCCAAAAACCCGACCATATCCGATATTGCTCTGCTGGAATACTGTGTGCGCCAGGACTTGAACCTGCACGCCCCGCGCCGCATGGCGGTGCTGAAGCCGCTTAAAGTGGTGATTGATAACTATCCGGATGACCTGATCGAGCAGATGGATGCGGTCAACAATCCCGAAGACGCCGGAATGGGAACCCGGCAGGTACCCTTCTCGAAGGTGATCTACATCGAGCAGGATGATTTTCGCGAGGTGCCGCCTCCCAAGTATTTCCGCCTTTCGCCCGGCCGGGAGGTGCGCCTGCGCTACGCTTACCTGGTGACTTGCACCAGTGTCGTAAAAGATCCGCTAACCGGAGACGTGCTGGAAGTCCACTGCACGTATGACCCGGCGACGCGTGGCGGCGATGCCCCGGATGGCCGTAAAGTAAAATCGACCCTGCATTGGGTCTCGGCTGTCCATGCCATACCGGCAAAGGCCAACCTGTATGACCGTCTGTTCAACCAGGAGAACGCCGAAGAAGCTCCCGATGGGCGGGACTTCCTGGTGAACCTGAATCCAAGCTCGTTGGAGGTGCTGCCATCCGTGATGTTGGAACCGGACCTGGCGACGGCGGAAACAGGTGTCACTTACCAGTTTGAAAGGCAGGGCTATTTCTGTGTTGATCTGGATTCTCGTCCAGGCAGACTTGTTTTCAACCGCACAGTGACTTTGAAGGATATCTGGGCTAAGATTGAGAAGAACCAGTAACCTACCTGAACTCAAGTTAAGTTAACAAAGAGGGTGTCTCCAGCCAGCGCTACCGGGCGGAGACACCCTCTTTAGTTACCCTAAGTTTGGCTATTACGACGCCTGTAGCGGCATGGCTGCCAACAGTTCACCAGCGTAGCGCAAGCGTTCGAGCACTTTGTCGCGGCCGATGATCTCCATACTCTCAAATAGCGGCGGGCTGACCTTCTGCCCGGTAATCGCAACTCGAAGGATGCCAAATAGCTGGCCGGCGCTCAGTCCCAACTGCTCGGCGAGCTGGCGCATCGGTTCTTCGGCGGCTGCTTTGGTTAGCTCTGGCAATCCGGTCAGCAAATCTTGGGCCTGCTGCAGCGCCTGGGCAGAGGCCGCTGGAGTCATATCCTTGCCCACCAGCTCCTGGGTGACGGGAGTAACCTCATCCTTGAAGAAAAAGGCCGCGTAATCCGGTCCATCGTCCAATGTAACCATGCGCTCCTGGATCAGCGGCGTGACCGCCAGCAGACGGGCTTCATCCACGGCGAGCCCTTGAGCTTCAAAGAACGGTTTCACCCGACCGGCGAGCTCCGTGATGGGCAGGTTGCGGATGTGCAGGCCATTGAAATGATCCAGCTTGCTGAAGTTGATGGCGGCCGGTGATGGATTTAAATGATCCAGGCTAAATTTGTCAACCAGATCTGCTAAGCTAAAAAACTCGCTGTGGTCGTCATAACTCCAGCCCATCAGCGCAACCCAATTTAAGATGCCTTCGGGGATATAACCTAGCGGCTGCATATCGCCAACGAAGATGGAGTAGCCATCCTTCATAATCTCGGCGGATTCGCGCTTGGACATTTTACCCTTGCCGCTTGGTTTAAGGAAAACTGAAGGGTGCACGAAGACCGGTTCCTGCCAGCCAAGAGCGCGGATTATGTGCATGTGCAACGGAAAGGTCGGCAGCCATTCGACGGTGCGGATGACATGCGTGATCTTCATCAGGTAATCGTCTACCATGGCGGCCAGGTGATATACGGCCAGACCATCTGACCGGACCAGGATGGTGTCGTCCAGCTGTTTGTTTTCGACGGTTATCGCGCCGCGCATGTAATCCTGGATGGTAATGCTGCCTGCCTCTGGCATACGGAAACGGATGACGTGCTTCTCTCCGTTCGCCACCCGCCGGGCAGCTTCGTCTGGGTCCAGTCGGCGGCATGTGCCGTCATAGTGCGTGTTTTGCTTGTTCTTGATCTGCTCCTGGCGCACCTTTTCCAGCCGGTCGGGGGTACAGAAGCAGTAATAGGCATGCCCGGTGTTGATCAACTGGCGGGCATACTCCAGGTAGATATCCCGGCGCTCTGATTGGCGGTAAGGGCCGTAAGGTCCGCCGACATCCGGGCCTTCGTCCCAATCCAGGCCAAGCCAGCGCAGGCTGCGCATCAACTCTTCCTCGGCGCCGGGGGTATAACGCTTGCGATCGCTGTCTTCCAGGCGTAGCAGGAACTGGCCGCCGGTCTGGCGAGCCAGCAGGTAGTCGTACAAAGCGGTGCGGGCGCTGCCCAGGTGAGTGCGCCCGGTCGGAGAAGGAGCAAAGCGTGTACGTGCGGGTATGTTATTCATCAGGTTGTAGGCTTTCTATACAGTTTTTAGCGACCGGTGAACTCGAGTGCTTTATGCCGCAGGATGACGCTTTCCACCAGGCCAATTCCGAGCAGGATAGACAGCAGCGAGCTGCCGCCGTAACTGACGAACGGCAGCGTCAGACCGGTTGCCGGCATCAAGCGCAGGTTTACACCGATATTCACGATGACCTGAAAGGCAATCATCACCGCCACACCGTAGGCAATCAGCCCGCCGTATGTATCTCGGGCAATGCGCGCCGCTC
>JBFYSP010000140.1:0-35924 GCA_041301395.1 Anaerolineae bacterium | reverse complement strand
ACTATCCTGCTCGGAGTGACCGGGTCGATCGCCTGTTACAAGGCGGCCGACCTGGCCTCCCGGCTGACCCAGTCCGGGGCGCACGTCGATGTGCTCCTGACGGCTGCTGCGCTGCAGTTTGTCACCCCGCTGACTTTCCAATCTGTTACCGGGCGGCGTGCCTACAGTGATGCCGATCTGTGGGGCAGCGAAGCGCATGTGCTGCACATTGGTTTGGGTAAACAAGCCGACCTGATGATGATCGCGCCGGCTTCGGCCAATACCCTGGCCAAGTTGGCCAACGGCATCGCCGACAACCTGCTGACCGTGACCGCCCTGGCGGCGCGCTGCCCGCTGCTCGTCGCTCCGGCGATGGACGGCGGCATGTACCAGCACCCTGCTACCCAGGCTAACCTGGAGACCCTGCGCCGGCGCGGTGTGCACATCGTTGGGCCGGCCATGGGCCATCTGGCTTCCGGTCTCAGCGGGATCGGCCGCATGGTCGAGCCATTGGAGCTGGTCGGGCATGCCCGGCAGGCGCTGGGGCGCGGCGGAGTCTTGTCCGGTCGCCGGCTTGTCGTTACTGCCGGCGGCACTCAGGAACCGCTCGACCCGGTGCGCGCTATCACCAACCGCTCCTCCGGCAAGCAAGGCTTTGCTCTGGCCCAGGCGGCCATCGACCGCGGCGCCGAAGTGACCTTGATCGTTGCTGCCACCTCGCTGGCGGCAGCCGACACGCCTGTTGGAGCACAGCGGGTGGACGTGCGCACTGCCCAGGAGATGCTGGAGGCCGTGCTTGCTGCGCTGCCCGGCACGGATGGCCTGCTCATGGCTGCCGCGGTGGCCGATTTCCGGCCGGCTGCCCCGGCGGCGCATAAGATCAAGAAAGAAGCCGGTGCGCCGCAAATCCATCTGGAACCTACGCCGGATATCCTGGCGGCAGTCAGGGATTGGCGAAGGCAGGCTGGCGAAGCCCCGCCCGCTCTTGGCGGGGGCTGGCAGGGCCTCACCCTGGGGTTTGCCGCCGAGTCGCGCGATCTGCTGGATAACGCCCGCCACAAATTGCAAGCCAAGCAGCTGGATATGATTGCCGCCAATGACATCAGCGCTGGCGATGCCGGTTTTGCCGTGGATGCCAACCGGGTGACCCTGCTCTACCCGGACGGCCGCAGCGAACCCCTGCCGCTGATGAGCAAGGCGGAGGTAGCTGCCGAAATCCTGGAGCGTGTGGCGGCCCGCTTGACCGGCGCATCTCCCGGGGCAGCATGATCCGCCTGCGCCTGCCGGCGGTTGAGGATGCCGACCGCATGTTCCCGCTGGTTTACCACACTGAAGTGACCGACACCATCCAATGGGATGGCCCTGACTCCCTGGAAGAGTACCGCCAGGGGATGGTAAAGCGCGTGCACCGGGTGCAAAGCGGTGAAAGCCACTCCTGGGTTATTGAAGCGCTGAACGCCTCTGGGAACTGGGCGCCTATCGGGATGTCCGATATTCGTCCTTACGAAGAACAATTCCGCGCCGACATAGGCCTGTTCGTCGGGCAGCCATACCAGGGTCAGGGCCATGGCAGCGCAACCATTCGCTGCCTGGTTGAATACGGTTTTGCTTATCTTGGATTGGAGAAAATCGAAGCCTCTGTCTTCGTTGGCAACCAGGCCAGCCGCAGGATTTTCGAAAAGAGCGGCTTCCTGCTGGAAGGCACCATCCGGCGGGCGACTATCAAGCGCGGGCGCTACCTGGACGAATGGCTGATGGGCATTACCCGCCAGGACTATGCAGTCGCCAACCTCTGGATTGTGCATCTCTGCCGGCGGGCGGACTGGCTGGCGGCCCTTGACTCGGGTGCTGACTATTGCGCCGCTTCCCTGGCCGGCGAAGGCTTCATCCATGCCTCGCGGCCGGAACAGGTTGCAGCTGTCGCGAGTGCATTTTACCGGGGACAGACCGACCTGGTGCTGCTGTGGATTGACCCAAACCGGCTGCAGGCCGAAATTCGCTGGGAGCCGGGCATCCCGCCGCAGCCGGGATCTGCTCCGGTAAACGAGCAGGTGTTTCCCCATGTCTACGGCCCGATCAACCTGGATGCAGTGCTCACCGTCACCGGGTTCGCTCCGCATGCTGATGGTACCTTTCGGGAACGGCCACAGCCCATCCACCGCTGAACGGCCCGAGATTGTCACTTGCCGGGGTGTCAATTCTTTGGTATGCTAATCTCATGCAGGATGTGCGGGTTTGTTCCGCATGAAGGAGAGTGAAATGGCGTTGCGTGTTGGACAGTTTGCCCCCGATTTTTGCCTGGAAAGTCACGACAAAAAGCTGATCCGCCTGAGCGATTACCGCGGCCGGAGCAACGTAGTCCTGGCATTCTTTCCCCTGGCCTGGACGCCGACCTGAACGGCCCAGATCCCGTCGTATCAGGTTGCCTTAGATCGGTTCGATGGGGTCCAGACCCAGGTGCTGGGTCTCAGCGTTGACAGTGTGCCGTGCTTGACAGCCTGGGCCGATAGCCTGGGCGGGATTACCTACCCGCTGTTGAGTGATTTTTTTCCTCACGGGGCGATCGCCCAGCGCTACGGGGTGCTGCGTGCCGAAGGCTATTCGGAACGGGCGATTTTTGTGGTCGACAAGCAGGGGCTGATCCGCTATGTGGATGTGCATCCCATCGACGACCAGCCCGATAACGAAGTGCTCTTCCGCGTGCTGGCCGAAATAGAGCCGCGCGCCGCGGCTGCGGTACCCGCCCAGCCTGCTGTCCAACCGGCCCCACCGTCCCGCCCCCAGGCGGATGTCGTGCTGTACTGCACGCCCTGGTGCCCGGACTGCCGCCGTGTACGGAATTTCCTGCGCGAGCACCAGGTTGATTTTGTCGAAATTGATATCACCCGCGACCGCAGCGCTGCCCAACAGGTGCGCGGCTGGGCCAATGGCGCTGAGACCACCCCGACCATCGATGTGCGCGAGACCATCATTGTTGGCTACGATAAATTGAAGTTGGCTAAATTGTTGGGACTTGAGGAGGTAGTTTGAAATGTCGAAACCTGTTGTAGGATTTGCCTGGTTCTTGATTCTTGCGGCCCTGGTTTTTGCCGCTTTTGGAACGGCCTATGCCGACGCTGGAGGTCCTACCCCGACTTCCCCGCCGACTCCCGTGCCTCCCACACAGACCCTGCCTTTTCCCACCGCCACCGCCACATGGAACCCATATCCGTATCCAATTCAGGATCTATCTTCCGGTGAGCAGCCTCTCACGGAGCAGCAGAGTCAAGATGCGGCTGCGACTGCCTTTGTGGTCACCATGGAAGCCGATATGACCTTCTCGTCGGGCTCACAGCCGCAATCGCAGGCCTCCCAGGAAGATGGCGGCTTCCCGCTCTGGCCGGTCATCCTGGTGCTTGGCCTGGGCCTGGTGCTGGTGCTTGGCATTGTTGGGTACTTCGTCCTGGTGCGCCGCTAAAGCACAACGATCTGCCTGATACACAGGGCACAGCAGCCGCATTTATTCCGGCTGTTGTGCCCTGATGGTTTAATATGCGCCCGCTAGCAGAGCCGGGAAAATTGCCTCTTGCCAGGCGGCAGTTTCTTCTGTATAGTAATATCAGGTGATTTGACTGAACAAAACCGCCGGGAGGTAGCGGGAAATCTAAAACACATCTGCCAGCACTTGCCTTGATTTTTGATATTGGGGAGGACATGACCATGAAGATTTCTTGCGTACGCACTGTTAAGCTTTCCGCCGAGCGCCTCCTTGCGCTGGCGTTAATCCTGGCGCTTTTCCTGGCCGGCTGCGGCAATAGAGAAAGCGCTGAAACTCCTACGCTCGTCCCGGTTATAGATACGCCTCAACCCAGCGCTACGCCTGCGCCAACCGATACCCCGCAGCCCACCAGCACGGAGACACCGCTGCCAACCGACACCCCCACCGAAGTGCCCACCGATACGCCAACTCCGACTCCCGACCTGGCCGCCACCGAGCAAGCCCTGGCCACCCAGCAGGTGGAAGCGCTGATTGCGGATAAGATTTCCCCGGAGCTGGAAAAACTGGGCCTTTCTGTTGATGACGGCTACCTGGCCTGGTCCAGCACAGAACCAGAAGACATCCGGGTGTTCGACTACAACACTCGCATCTACTCCGAGATCGGGGACGGTTTGAGCCTGAGCGATTTTGTGTTCTACACCGATGCAGCCTGGGAATCCACCGAAGGCCTGGTCACCTGCGGCATCATCTTTCGAGCCGAACCGGAGATCACTCAAGGGGATTATTATCTCTTTCAGGCGCTGCGGCTGTCAGGCTTCCCCGGTTGGGATATCGAGCTGTGGGATGGCAACAACTTTGTCAAGAATGTTACCGACCGGGTGCAGTCTAACCGCATCATCGACCAGGGAAACGGTGCCACGAATTCCTACATCCTGGTTGTGCAGGGCGATAAAATGACGGCTTATGCTAATGGGACGCGGCTGCGCTCGCAGTATGACAAGCGCCGCGCTGATGGCCAACTGGCATTTTATGCCTGGCAAAATTCCGGCGAAAGCACCTGCACATTCAGCAATGGCTGGATCTGGGCGTTGAAATAGATGCCAGCTGCAGCGGTACCCCTGCCGCGGCGGCATTGAGCCACTGGGTTAAGACGGCCTCACTCAGGCCCAGCGGTTGGTGAGTGATCGAGGATGCCGCCCGCAGCAGCAGGGTGCGGTAGCGTGGCACGTCCACCCCCTGCAAGTTGGGCGGCTCGGGCAGATCCCAGGCGTGCACGCCCGGCTGGCCGCGCATGTAGATAAAGCGCACCAGCTGGCCCGGCCCCAGAGGTTTACCTGCTCGTGCCAGCTGAGCGGCTGCCCGGGCGGCCGGTGAAGGGCTGCGGTATTTTTCCAGCTCCCGGCTGAGCTTTTGGCTGACCAGCAGCGCCTCAGCCGGCAGGCGATGAAGCCGCAAATCCTGCAGCCGGCGGCGCAGTAGCTGCAGCACCTGCGGCAGGCAGCCGGGCAGATCCTCGGCCTCCCCTGCCTGCGCCAGCAGCTCCAGAATGGCCAGCTGGGTCTCGGCGATAAAGGGCGGTGTATCCCGGCGGCGGGCCTCGATGCCGCGCATCTTCAGCGAGCCGTCCTGGAAGACGCCGAAATAGCGGTTGGGGACCGGCACCCGCTCGTCCACTCGCGACGGCAGGAAAGCCACCCAGCGGTAAATCCCTTCCAGCGAGATGGGCAGGTTGGTGCGCCGGGAGATTTCTTCCAGCAGAGGCTGCACCCCGCTTACCCCGCCAAGCGATTGCGGGGTCCAGTGGGGTCCGGCTTCGGCAGTTTTTGCCCCGTTTGCCGGGTTGGCCTGGAGCCGTGTCGGGATGCCGGCTCTCTGCGCCTCGCTCCACAAGCCGCCTGGCTGGAGCGACAGGCTCGGGTGGGACGACCCGCCCGGCCGGCACACCCACAGCCCATCGACGTACATGTGCAGCACCTCGTAGCCCATCTCTTCGGCGACCTCCTTGGCGAGCAGCAGCGCCTCGCGCCCGTAGGCCGTCACCGACTCGTGGGCCTCGATGCGCCCGAAGCGGGCATTCTTATAGCCCAGGTAGCCGAAGCAGGTCACCAGCAGCCACTTGTGCGCCGAGGCACGCGCTTTGTATTGCCTGCGGCGCGGGTCCCAGGAGGGCAGCTCCAGCAGCTCCCGCTTCAGGGCGATGCGCTTGTCCAGCAGCGGCTCCAGGGTGCGCGGCACCAGGCCCATCTCCTGCCGGTCGATCCACAGGTTGAGGGCCGGCACCCGCTCGGCGTGCGGCCTTTCCGGCCCCACTGTCTCGGGCGAGATATTGAAGCGCGTCATGATCCCCGGGTACATCGAGATGAAGTCGATCTCGGCCACCTCCCGGTGCAGGCCGGGGATTGGCTGGTAGACCATCCCGCCCTGGTCGGCGTGGATCAGGTCGAGCGCCGACTTCAGATCTTCGGCCTGCTGCTTGTGCCAGGGCACCAGCACCCCGCCGCGCAGGGCGGTGACGATTTGCATGGCCGAGATGCCGCTGCCCGGCGACAGGCGCGCCGAAGCCTGCACCGGCGCCCCCGAGACGCGCGACATCTCCAGCACTCCTTCCAGCCCGTAATCGTGGTACAGCATGGCGTTGTACAGGTCGATATGCCAGCGCCCCGAGAGCAGCACCTGCTGGCCGCGGTGGATCACCTGGCCGTAGGAGAAGTAGGTGAACTCGCGCTTGCGCGTGATCTCGCAGGTGGGGTCGCGGTTGAGCGGCAGAGGCATGTGATGCGCCTCGGACAGGTCGAGCAGCAGGGGCAGCAGCCAGGTGTCGCCCCAGCCGGTCAGCAGCACGTCGGGGTCGTGCCGGCGCAGGATGGCGGCCAGGTTGGCCAGCAGGCGCCGCGCCCAGGAGCCGCCAGTTGGCTTCCCGGCGGCATCCAGCTCCAGCGGCAGGCGATAGGTCTGTGGCCTGAGCCCGCCGCTGGCCATGGCCTGGAAGTGCAGGCGCAGGAAGCGCGGCGGCGCATGCCGCGGATCACACTCCGGCTCGATGC
Organism: Anaerolineae bacterium; assembly: GCA_041301395.1. Lineage (GTDB taxonomy): Bacteria > Chloroflexota > Anaerolineae > Anaerolineales > UBA4823 > CTSoil-045. The sequence goes on along the minus strand of JBFYSP010000140.1, from coordinate 29,423 downwards.
TCAGGATGCGCAGCGGGGCGGGCGGCGGGTCTAGCTCCCAGGGCGAGTCCAGCGCCTCGATGGCCTGGATGTTGTGCTCGTCATCGGTGGTGACCCGCAAGTATGCCAGCGGGAAGGTGCCGTAGGCCGCCGCGTGCCGCAGGGGCAGCGGCAGGTCGGCGTCGTAAAAAGCCAGGTCGGGAAACTCGCGGCTCACCTGCGCGAACAGCTCCGGCTGGTCAGAGGGCTGAGCCACTTCGACGCACAGCACGGGGATCGGCTCCGGCAGGAACAGGTCGCGGCGGGCATCGCGGCTCAGCTTGAGCGGGACGGGTTGGCGGCGTAGGCGCAGCCACAGCTGGCGCAGGCGTCGCAGCCCCGTCGACGCCGCTTCTGCGTCGACAGGGCTCTGGTGCGGGCCGGCGGCGAAAAACTTCACCGGGAAGGCCTGCTGCAGGCGGTGGCGCTGCCCATCGTCGCCCAGCAGCCACAGCGCCAATCCACCCTGTTGCGGGTCGGCGTACAGGTCCAGCAGCCAGCCGGTCAGCTCAGGCATGGCGAGTTCACCCGCACCTTTAGTGCGGGGCCTCCTCCAGCAGGCGGCGCAGCAGCATCACCTGCTTGTGCTCTTCCAGCAGCATGGCCAGCAGGAAGACTTCGAACGGAAGGGCGTGTGAAGCGTACGAAGCCGCGGCCAGGTGCTGGCGGGCGGAGGCGAACAGGTCGTCCAGCGCCACCTGGTCGCTGCGGCGCAGGGCACGCCGGAAGCGGGTGAAGGCCTCCTGCTCCTGCAGAAATGCCTGGGTGGCCGAAGGCAGTGTGCGTCCCATGTCAGCCTCCTCCTGTCATTCTGTGGCAATGAAACGACCGAAGAATCTCCATCCTTTGCTCCTTACCCTAAAACAACCTCTCCTGCACCTGCACCGACGGCGCTTCAAAGCGCCACACCTGGTCGGCGGCCGCCTCCAGCCGTTCCAGGAATTCCCCTGGCGCGTCCAGCCCCGGGCTGATGGTGGGCGGGGGCGGCGAGCTGATCAGCACCGTGGCGATGCTGCTCAGGCGGCGCAGCTGGCCCAGGCTGTGCTCCAGCAGGCGCAGGCGCTCCATCTTCGAGGCGTTTTCGTCGTAAAAGGTCGCCAGCAGGTCCAGCACCACCAGCGGTTCGTTGTTGGTCGAGCTGTGGATCAGCATGGTCAGCATCTGGTAGCAGGTAAAGGCGCGCTGCACCCGGATGCGCTCCAGGGCGGCGTACAGCTCACTGGTCTGGCGGCGCAGCAGCCGGGCGATGCTGCGCGCATCGAAGCAGTTGCCGCCATCCACCACGCGCACCCCGCTGCCTGGCGGGCACAGCGAGTGGCTCAGCGCAATGCGCGCGATCATGGCACTGTTCATCTGGCGTCCCAGGGAGCGCGGCGCGATCAGCAGGTGCAGCCGGCCGGGCGAAAGTTGCAGGGCGGTCTCGTTGTTCAGCATGCATACAGGATAGCGCATGCCGCCAGCCTGCGCTATTGTCCGCCGGACGATTTATTGGGGGAAAACGGGGCTAGTCTGGAGGATGAGCCAGGGGTGGGGGAGGGCGGGGCCAAACTGTCAGGCAGCGGGGGGTTGAGCCATTGTTTTTATGAGAGAGCGATATACTGCTTTTGCCTTTTTCCCGCTCTATGTCATAATAATGATGAGAGTGAGTATGCTTTAACAACCAGGGTGGCAAAGTAATTGGGACTGGAGGGGTCGATGGTCTGTTCGAAATGTGGTTTCATCAATGATCCAGATGCTGATTTCTGCGAGAATTGCGGCAGCTCGATGGTGCGCACATGCAGCACCTGCGGAGCTGCTCTCAAGCCGGAGACTCGCTTCTGTAAGAAATGCGGTGCACCCGCTGTTAGGGGTCATCAAGGCCTCTCCGTCCTCCAACAGGCAGCCCCATCCGATCTGCAAGAGAAAATCCGTTCCGCTGCAAAACAGGTGGAGGGGCAGCGCAAATCCGTGACAATCCTTTTCGCCGATATCGTTGGCTCGACCGCCCTGGCGGAGAAGCTCGACCCGGAGGAGTGGAAGGAGATCGTCTCCGGCGCCCACAAAATCGTCAGCCAGGCAGTCTACCGCTACGAAGGGACGATCGCCCAACTGCTGGGGGATGGTGTGCTGGCCTTTTTCGGCGCCCCGATCACGCACGAGGACGACCCACTGCGGGCAGTGCTGGCCGCGCTGGAGATCCAGCGCAGCATGGCGGAATACGAGCGCCAGCTCCAGGGCTGCCTGGAGAGTTTCCAGATGCGCATTGGCCTGAATACCGGTCTGGTGGTGGTGGGCAGCGTGGGCAGCGACCTGCACATGGAATACCTGGCGGTCGGCGATGCGGTCAACCTGGCGGCGCGTCTGCAGGCCGCAGCCGAGCCGGGCCAGGTGCTGATCTCGGAGAACACGGCGCGGCTGGTGCGGGCAGCCTGCGAGTTGCAGCCGTTGGGAGAGATTTCGGTCAAGGGTAAGGCCGAGCCGGTGGCAGTATTTGCGGTGAGCGCGGTCCGGATTGCCCCGAAAAGCCGGCGCGGCTTCGAGGAGCTGCGCTCACCGCTGGTTGGGCGGGATACCGAGCTTGCCGCTCTGCAGCATGCTTTTGAGCAGTTGAGGGCCGGGTTGGGACAGATCGTCTCTATCACCGGAGAAGCAGGGATTGGTAAGAGCCGGTTGGTTGAGGAGGCCTGCCGCACGGCTGGCCAGAAATGGATGTTAAATCAACCGGAGGGCTGTCAGAATCTGCACTGGCTGGAAGGGCGTGCCCTGTCTTACGGACAGAAGCTGTCTTTCTGGATGATCCGGCAGCTGATCCAAAATGATCTGGGGCTTTTGGATGGAGACCCAGAGATCAAGATCCGCCTGGCGCTGCGCAGGCGATTGCAAGCCCTTTTCGGGGAAAATGCCAGTCAGATGTTGCCCTATCTTGGGGTTCTGCTGGGTGTCCGGCTGGAAGGGGAGGCCGCGGAGCAGGTCCACTTGCTGGACGGTGAGACCCTCAGGTACCAGACATTGCTCTCGATCACCCGTTATTTTTCACGCCTGGCTAAACAGCAGCCAACCGTGTTGGTTCTCGACGACCTGCACTGGGCCGACCCCTCCAGCCTGGAAGCTTTGGACTTGTTGCTGCCAGTTATCGACCATGAGCCGTTGATGATCCTGCTGCTCTCCCGCCAGGAACGGGAGCATGGCTCCTGGCGTATCATACTCAATGCGCAGAGCGAGTACACCCAGCGCTATACCGGCATCGCTCTCCGGCCGCTCAGCGAGGATGAGCAGAACCGCCTGGTGGATAACCTGTTGGCGATTGTAGATTTGCCAGCAGAAGCGCGGGAGCGCATCCTGGAGCGTGCCGAAGGCAACCCGTTATTCCTCGAAGAGATCGTGCACCACCTGATTGAGCAAGGCGCTATCGTGCAGGAGGGGGAGCGCTGGCGGGCGACAGGGGCTCTGCTGGAGGTGATCATCCCAGATACGCTGCGCGGCGTGCTGCTGGCGCGCATCGATCGGCTGCAGGAAGATGTGCGCCGCACGCTGCAGCTGGCGGCGGTGATCGGCAAGAGCTTCCTGTATTCGCTGCTGGCAGCCATCGCCGAGGCGCAGGAGCAGCTGGAGGGACAGCTTGCCCTGCTGCAGCGCGCCGACCTGGTGCGCGAGAAGGCTCGCCTACCCGAGCTTGAGTACATGTTCAAACACTCCCTGACTCAGGAGGCGACCTACCAATCCCTGTTGCTGGAACAGCGGCGTGAGTTTCACGGCAAGGTAGGACAGGCATTGGAAAGCCTGTTTGCGGAACGCAAGGAGGAGTACTACGGCCTGCTGGCGCACCATTTCGATGCAGCCGGTGACACGGAGAAGGCGGTAACCTATTTGACCCAGGCGGGTGACAGAGCCCGCCTGTCCGACGAGCACATGGAAGCCGTCGGTTATTACCAGCGGGCGGTCGAGCTGCTGGAAGGAACAGGAGACGGCGATCGCCTGGCGCGGGTCTGGCTCAAGCTTGGGCTGGTTTACCATGACAACTTCCAATTTGAAGCGACCTACCAGGCTTACGAGCATGCTTTTTCCTTGACACAGAAAACCAGGCGCTCCGGCCAGGTAGCTATGCCTGGAAATCACTATTCTATCCGTTTATGTGAGGAATTTACACATTATAAAACATTTGATCCAGGGAAAATATTATTTGTTAACGATGCTAGAGTCGTCAAATGGCTATTCTCCGGGCTGGCACAGGTGGATGAGGAATTGAATGTGATCCCGGATGTGGCGCGTTCCTGGCAGGTGCTGGATGGCGGTCAGCGCTATCTCTTTCACCTGCGCGATGATGTGCGTTGGACGGACGGTATCCCGGTAACCGCCCGCGATTTCGCGTGGGCCTGGAAACGCATTCTCCATCCGTCAATTCACTATCAGCTTGCCCAAGTTCTTTTCGATGTGGTCGGGGCTCAGGAGTATCACCAGGGCTACAACCCTGATCCGGATTGTATCGGGGTTCGCGCCCTGGACGACTTGACGCTGGAAGTTCGCTTAGTCAAACCGGTGGCTCACTTTCCATATATCGTTACCTTCTCTAGAAGCTTCCCCCTGCCACGGGCTGTGATCGAACGTTATGGGGATAATTGGTGGCACCCCGAGCACATCGTAACCAACGGTGCATATCGCCTGGTGGATTTTAATCCAGCAACTGGCTTTGCACTCGAACGCAACCCTGACTACCATGGAGAATTCCCTGGCAACGTCCACCGGATTGAGAGTACGTACATCCGTGATCCTTTGGAGGGGCTGCGTGCTTACCAGGAAAACCGAACCGATATTTTTTCAGTCCCGGGTTATGAAATCCCGGGCGAAATCCCAACTGAGGAGCAGTCCGTTGTTCGACTGCTTGGTGTCAAGTACATTGTGATTAACCCTAAGCTTCCACCATTCGATGACTTACGATTACGCCGGGCGCTGCAGCTATCTCTGGACCAGGACAATCTGATAAGAATAATTGGTTTCCCAGGGGCACATGGCGGGATGGTCCCACCCGGCATGGCGGGTCATTCCCCGGATCTCTTGCCACGTTGTAACCTTGAATATGCCCGTCGCCTGCTGGCTGATGCCGGATACCCCGACGGCCAGGGCTTAGCGGTGATCAAAGCCACCACCGATCCAAAATCTGCGGGTCGTTTTCGGCCCGAACTGTTCTCGGAAATCATCTTGCAGTGGCGCACCGAGCTTGGAATCCTGATCGATTTAGACCTCAGCGAAGGTTTAAATGATAAGGATTGTTCACTGGTATTTTCTACATGGGTCGCAGATTACCCAGATCCAGATAATTTCTTGCGCCAATCTTCCTGCATCACTACCTTACACCGGATGGGATGGAATGACCCTGGATTTGACACTCTGATAGAAGCAGCTGTCAATCTTCGCGACCGGACGCAGCGTATGGCTTTGTATCGCCAGGCGGATCGATTGCTTGTGGTTGACCAGGCATTAGTCTTGCCTTGGTCGTATTCATCCGCAACTTCTTGCTTGGTTAAGCCCTGGGTCAAGAACTATAAGGTTAACCAGCTAAGCAAAGTATTAATCCAAAACGTCATTATAGAAGATCATTAAGTATCCAAAAACCCGATTTGACCTGGCTCGACACTGCTCGATATCTCCTCTATCGACATCGAGGACCTGCCGGATTAAGCAATCTCACTCAAGCGTACTGAAATCCTACTTCGCCAGGACCAGGCGATGAAGAATCCCGCTTATCGGAGGTGTTGAAATTTGGGGATCAATATTTGAGTTTTCATCATTGGGGCCGAGGATCTGTAAGGATGGGGGCCAGAAAACGATTTTGTGCTAAAATATATTTAAGGAAATCGTGGTTATCATAATTTGGATTTCCTTGTTTGGGAGAATGCTTATGTTTGTCAACCGGGTTGCTGAACTTGGCCTTTTGGAAAAACTGTTTATCTCTGGTGAAGCGGAGTTCTTCGTGTTGTATGGACGCCGGCGAGTCGGTAAAACGGAGCTGCTGGCGCGTTTCTGTGAAGGGAAGCGTGCCATATTTTTTGTCTCTGATTTGGGCTCAGAAATATCCCTGCGCACTGCTCTATCTAACGCAGTCAATACGGTCTTGTATGGCACTGACCTGATCAGTGCGGTCTATGCCTCCTGGGAGGATCTATTTCTGGCACTGGAGCGTGCAGCGCAATCAGAGCGCTTGGTGGTGGTCCTGGACGAGTTCCCTTATCTGGTTAGTGCTTACCCTCCCATAGCAAGCATCCTCCAACGCGTCTGGGATCAGACCCTTAAGAATAGCCGGGTGATGCTGATCCTGTGCGGGTCCTATATCGGCATGATGGAAGCAACAGTGCTCGGATACCAGGCGCCGCTCTATGGGCGTCGGACTGGGCAGTATTTGCTCGAGCCCCTTCAATATTCAGACGCCCGCTCTTTTTTTGAGAATTTTTCCCTGGAAGACCAGGTGCGCGCATACGCTATTTACGGTGGTACGCCTGCTTATCTGCACACCCTGCAAGGGAAGGCATCGCTGGCGCAAAATATTCTGGATGGCATCCTGACACGCGGGTCATTTTTATACGACGAAGTGCACTTTATTCTTCAACAAGAGCTACGCGAGCCGCGCAACTACTTTGCTATATTGGAGGCGATTGCAGCCGGGAAAACCAAGTTGAATGAGATTAAGCAGGCCACAGGCATTGAAGGCGCAACTGCTTATCTGGATACTTTGCAACAACTTCACTTGGTGGAGCGCCGCGTCCCTGTGACAGAGCGGCAGCCTCAAAAAAGCCGCCGCGGGATTTACCGCCTGACAGATCCCTACCTTCGCTTTTGGTTTCGCTTTGTACACCCCAATCGCTCACAGCTCGAACGCGGTGCGGCACAAATTATTCTGAAAAACCAAGTGCTGCCCCAGATCGATTTATTTACAGGATTGGCATTTGAGGAAATTTGCCGGCAATTTCTGTGGGCGGCCGGCTTATCTGGCAAACTCCCCTTTGCCCCGCTAAACATTGGCAACTGGTGGAGTGCAAACGAGGAGATTGACCTGGTGGTATTGGGGGAGACAGATGCCATGCTGGTGGAATGCAAATGGACTGGCAAACCGGTGGGCGAAGATATCCTGGCGAACCTGGAACGCAAAGCAAGTTTGATCCTGCCCGAGCTGGAGAGTCGCCAGGTGCGCTTCGGCCTATGTTCGCGCTCTGGGTTTACTAGCCAATTGGTTCAGGAGACTCGAGCGCGGCACGATGTGATCTTGTTCGATTTATTGGCAATTATGCAGCAATAATTGCTGCCCCCCTCACTCAAACGCGCTGAAATCCCACTCCGCCAGGGCCAGGCGCAGGTCGGTGCGGCGCTGCAGGCCGAATTTGCGCAGCACGTTGCTGACGTGGGTTTTGACCGTCGATTGGCTGATGTTCAGGCGGGCGGCGATCTGGGCGTTGCTGTAGTTCAGGCACACCAGCGCCGCCACCTGCTGCTCGCGCGGCGAGAGCAGTCCCCAGCACTGCAGGTTGGCCTGCGCTGCATGGCGCTGCTGCAGGGCAAGCGACAGCAAATCAGACGCCACCGCTTTCGTGGTGCGCTGCTCGCGTTCGGCCAGGTCTTGTAAGCTTTCAATCAGCGGCAAGTCGAGTTGGAGAACCTGGCGATCCAGGGCACGTTGCAGTCGTCGCCAAATAAACATGTACCTGCCTGCTGTAAGGATCGTCTTCAACCATAGTATAACAGAAAATATGTTCTATTTAACATGAGAAATCAGGTGTTTGTTGAAATAAGGATACAATTGCCGGCATGGACATAGCTACTTTCCAGGCGCTGCTGACCCCTGCCGGGCAGGAAGTCCTGCAGGCGGCCGAGGCGCTCTCTCCGCGTGAGGTGGATTTCCTGCCCCAACTGACCGCTCTCAGCCGGCGCTTCCCGCTCGAGCTCAGCCGGGCGGCGCTGGAGATCGCCATCCTGCGGCGCGAGGCGGCGGCCAAGTTCCCCTTTGCCGATAAGTTGTATCTCACCCGCTCGGCGCTGGAGCAGGCCACCTCCTATCCCGTCTCCAGCTACCGGGCCGGGCGCCTTTCCGCCTTCCCGCACATCCTGGATCTGGGCTGCTCGGTGGGCGGCGATACGTTGGCCCTGGCCGGCAATCCCGCGAATAGAATGGGCGGGGTTGCCAGAGCGCGTGTGACCGGAGTCGACCTGGACCCGCTGCGCCTGGCAATGGCCCAGGCCAACCTGCAGGCCATGGGGTTGCAGGAGCGCGCCGACCTGGTCCGGGCCGACCTGCACCATGCTTTACCTTTCTCACTTACTGACCAGACGGCCATCTTCTTCGACCCCGCCCGCCGCGAGCAATCTGGCTCGGGACGGCGGGCCTTCTCCGTGCGCCACTATCAGCCTGCGCTGGAAAGCGTGCTGGATTGGCTGCCGGATTGCCCTGCCAATGCGGTCAAGATTTCGCCGGGCGTCGACCTGGCGGAACTGGGCTCCTTGCTGCGCGGCCCGCATGGCACATCCGAGCTGGAGTTTATCTCGCTGGCTGGGGAATTGAAGGAAGCCGTGCTGTGGTTCGGGCCGCTGGCGACTGCCGAACGCCGGGCCACCCTGCTGAAGCGGGACCCTGCCTCACAGAACGGCGCGGGGCTTTACTCCGAGCGGCATACTTTATCCGGCTCGCCTGATGATGCCCTCGGGGCTGAGGCACTGCCGCTGGCCGAGCCGCAGGCATATTTATACGAGCCGGACTCGGCCGTGCTGCGCGCCGGGCTGGTGGGCCTGCTGGGCCGGCAGCTCGGGGCAGCGCAGCTCGACCCCGATATCGCCTACCTGACCTGCGACCGCCTGCAGCCCACGCCCTTCGCCCGCCACTGGGCGCTAGAAGCCTGGTTCCCCTTCTCCCTCAAGCGCCTGCGCCAGGCTCTGCGCGAGCGCCAGGTCGGCCGGGTCACGGTCAAGAAGCGCGGCTCGCCCCTCGAACCGCAGCAGCTCATCCGCGATTTACGCCTGCAGGGCAGCGCAGAACGTGTCGTCTTCCTCACCCACCTTCAAGGCCGCCCGATTGTGATTTTAGCTTACCCGTAGTGATATCTTGCCTGCAAGAAATCGATCGCGCTCGATTCAATGCTGACAGCAGGCGCTCGGCATTGGCTGGAGAGCGCAGCAGGTATGCGGTTTCCATCAGGCTTTCCAGCTCGGAAGCGGCGATCATCGCCACCTCTTCTTCGCCGCGGTGCTGGATGATCACGATATTACGGTTGTGGGCCACCTCATTGAGCAGCATTGCCAGCCCATCCCGGGCTCGTGTATAGGTCGTTCGGATGATCTTCACCGGAGTGGTGCTTTCCCACGAGGCCGTCGTCGGTCATCCGTCGTCCGTCGTCTAGCGAAGCCCCGCGCATCGTCGCGGGGTCTACCCCCTAAATACCGGCAAATGCCCCAGTGCGTGGATCTCGCGCCACATCTCCTGATTCCCCTCGGTAAACACCCCCGCCTCGCCCACAACGGTACTCCCTGCCGACTCCATCATGCGGCGCATCCCGTTGAGCGTCGATCCTGTGCTGATCACATCATCCAGCAGCAGCACGCGCTTGCCTCGCAGCAGGTCGTGGTCTTTCTCGTCCAGGTACAGCATCTGCGGCTGCCCGGTGGTGATCGAGACGGTCTCGACCGACAGCGCCACGCCCATGTATAACTTGTAGATCTTGCGCAGCACCACGTAAGGCCGGCATGCCTCCACCGAGAGTGTATGCGCCAGCGGGATGCTCTTGGCTTCGGCCGTCACCAGCACATCGTAGTCGATCCCGGCCAGCTTTTGGGCCAGGGCTTTGGCGCAGGCCTGCACCAGTTCGGTATCGCCCAGGATATTAAGCACGGCGATGCGCACGCCGGGTGCAACTTCAAATAACGGCAGCTCCCGGCGCAAGCCGGCGATTTCAACGGGGTAGGATTCACGGGCAGTGGTCATATGCGGGTTCCTTAACTCAAAACTTGTGGGCGGCTAAAGTTTATCACGATTTCTGCTATAATTTTTGTATGGATACGGTGGAACCTGCAGTCACAGCTACGCCTTTGCTCTGCCCGCAGTGCGGCGGCGAGCTGCACCCCGACGAAGGCCAGATCTTCCTCGACTGCCCCTACTGCGGATCAACGGTCTTCGTCGATAAGTCGCGCGTCATCTTTCACTGGTACCTGGCCCCCACCCTGGACGAAGCCAAGGCCGGCGGCGCCCTGCGGCGCTGGATGGCGAGCAACGAAACGGTCAAAGACCTGGATAAAAAATCGACCGTCATCCAGGTTACTTTTGAATATTTTCCGGTGTGGTATCTCAAGCGTCGCAGCCCTGACGGGTCGGAGCAGACCTTCATCGAGCTGGCTGCCGCTAGCTCGGTCAGCGAGCTGCGCCGAATGCGCCTGACTGCCGGCGACCTGCGCAAGTACGACTTGCAGCTGGACTCACAGTCTCAGACGCCCACCGTTCCCCTGCAAACTGCCCAGGAGTGGCTGGCAGGGCGCTCGTCACAGGCAGGCGAGCTCGTAGAACAGTTCCTGGTACACATCCCCTTGTTTACTTTCAAATACCAGTTCAAGAACCAGCTCTACACGGCCATTGTCGAAGCCGGCTCGGGGGTGGTGTTCGCCAATATTTTTCCCGCCAAAGCCGAGACTCCCTACCAGGCCATCGGCTGCACCACAGCGCTGGTGTTCCTGGTACTGGCCTTCGTTCCCCTGGTGGGAGCCTATATGGGTGGTACCAGCGGCACCGGGCTGGGCTTGCTGGGCTGCATCGGCGTGGGACTTATCGTAGGGCCGATCCTGTTTGGGCTGGCGGCCTGGGTGGCGGCAAAAGTATGAGTGAAGCAGAATCCACCCACGGACTGAACTGCTCCAACTGCGGCGGTATGGTGCCCATCCCTGAAGGGCAGGTGATCGTGCGCTGCCCGTACTGCGACCTGCGCTCCTTCGTGCGCGGCGAGCGCGGCCTGCGGCGCTACCAGGTGCCGCAGCACCTGGAGCGTGATCCGGCTATTAATGTGATGCGCAAGTTTTTCAGCAGCAGCGTGGCCATCGCCCGCAACCTGACTCGCGAAGCCCAGCTGGACGAGGCTTTCCTGGTGTATCTGCCTTTGTGGACGGTATGGGGGCGCATGGCGGCCTGGGCTTTTGGCGAGGTACGCGTGGGCAGCGGCGATAAGGCGCGTTACGAACCGCGCGAGGTGCGCCTGGTACAGGAGATGACCTGGAACGGTGCCGCGGCCGACGTGGGCGAGTTTGGCGTCAACCAGGTGCCCCTCAGCGACCAGGAGATGGAACCCTTCGATGCCGAAGCGTTGCACCGTCAGGGGATGGTCTTTGAGCCGGTCTCCTCCTTTACCGAAGCGCTGAAAACCGCCGAATCCGTGTTCGAAGCCGATGTAAGGAACCGCGTCAACCTCGACCGCATCTCCCAGCTTTTCCTGCGCTTGTTCCGCCACCGCACCGGGCTGGTCTACTATCCGCTGTGGGTGCTGCGTTACCTGTATCGCGGTCGCGCCTTCCAGGTGACGATCGACGGCTACAATGGTAAGATCCTGTACGGCAAAGCCCCGGGAAATACCATTTACCGTGCCGGCCGGCTTGTGGTGGGCATGGCGGTGGGCGCCTTCCTGGCAATTGATGCCACTTCAGCCGTGCTCTACACCCTGGGCGATAGTGATGACGGCACCGGTATCCTGCTCCTGGTGCTCGGGCTCTTCTTAAGCGGCGTGGCGTTGATGTACACTTCCTATCGGGCCTTTCGCTACGGCGAGCAGTACGAGTATCGCCTGGGTGGCAAGAAAGCCTCCATCCTGCCGAACATCCCCGGGCTTGGCAAAAGCCTGTCGGGCATCCCCGGCATGGAAGGCGCGCTGAACGATATTGACGTCAAGGAGATAGAAAAGTGGATCGGCAAATTGCCCTGATCCCTCTGATTTGCCTGCGCTGCAGCACGCCTATCCCGGCCAATCCGGATGAGATGGCCTGGGTGTGCGCCAACTGCGGGCAGGCCATGTCGCTGGACGAAGAAAACGGCCTCATCCCGCAGCTGGTCTACTACTCGGCCGATATCCCACCCGGCACGCCGGGCAAGCCCTACTGGGTGGCGGATGGGCAGGTTGATTTGCAGCGCGCTTCCTACGGTTCCGACAAAGGCCAGCGCGAAGAAGCCCAGCGTTTTTGGAGCCAGCCGCGCCGTTTCTTCCTCCCCGCTTACCAGGCGAATCTGGAGCAGCTGCTGAGCCAGGGCATCCGATACCTGGTGCAGCCGCCGCAGTTGACCGAGACTGAAGCCGAGGTCAAGGCTGGCGGAGCGGTGCGCTTTGCCCCGATCACGATGGATATCCGCGATGTGCGCAAGGCAGCCGAGTTCCTGGTGGTGGCTATCGAGGCCGCTCGCCCGGATAAGCTGAAAGAGCTTACCTTCGACCTGAAGCTGTCTCACCCGAATCTGTGGATCCTGCCCCAGTAAATGCCCCCACATCGAAGACCGCTGTGGGGCTTCGCTCCGCCATCCTTCCCTGCGATTTCCCGCAAGTCAGCTGCATACAGACGGATCGCCCTGTTTCTGGCGGCCGTCCTGCTGCTGGCAGGCCTTTCCGCCTGCGGGGCGGGTGAGCAGGCATCCCGGGGCAGCCTGGTTGCTGCGCCGGTGTCGTCTTCCGGCAGTGCCACGGATTCCTGGTACGCGGTCTACTTCACCCAGCCCGGCAGCGCTCAGGCGCAGGATTATCGCGGCGGGCCAGCGGATGCCCTGGTGACAGCGATCGATCGGGCGCGCCTGAGCGTGGAGGTCGCCGCTTTCGACATCGATCTGTGGGACGTGCGCGATGCCCTGATGGCGGCACACCGCCGCGGAATTTCAGTGCGCATCGTCACCGACCGAGACAGCCTGGAGACCCCCGAGATTGGGCAGCTGATGCGCGCCGGCGTCCCGCTGGTGAGCGACAACCAGGCTGGCCTGATGCACCACAAGTTTGTGATCATCGACCGCCGTGAGGTTTGGACGGGGTCGATGAACCTGACGGTGAACAGCGCCTACCGCAACAACGACAATCTGGTGCGCCTGCGATCGGGCGATCTGGCGGAAGATTACCTGGTGGAGTTCAATGAAATGTTCGTCGAGCGGCGCTTTGGGCGCAGCTCGCAGCCGAACACGCCTCACCCCAGCCTGGAACTGCAAGGAACTCCCCTGGAAGTGTATTTTTCGCCCGAGGATGGGGTTTCCGCGCACCTGGTCGACCTGCTGCGCTCCGCCCGCAAAAGCATTCGCATCCTGGCGTACTCGTTCACCTCCGATGCCCTGGCGGATGCCGTGCTGGAACGTGCCCGCCAGGGGGTTGACGTGACCGCTGTCTTCGAAGCACAGCAGGTAGCCAGCAACACCGGCGGCGAATACGAGCGCCTGAAGCAAGCCGGGTTGGATGTGCGCCTGGACAGCAACCCCAGGAACATGCACCATAAAGTGATCCTTATCGACGACCAAATTGTTGTTTTCGGCTCGTACAATTTCACCGCCAATGCCGAGATGAAAAACGACGAGAACCTGCTGGTGATTCACAACGCGGAGATCGCTAACCAGTTCCTGGAAGAATTTAAGCGGATTTTCGATGCGGCCGCGCCCTGAGGCGGTTAGCCGGGGGATTGTCTGGCTCTTGTTTGCGCTGCTTCTACCGGCCTGTGCCCCGCTCCAGCCGGTCATACCCCAGCTCGAGCTGACTCTGCCTCAGTATCCGATTGCTCTCCCGACCGGTTTCGGAATCAATGTGTTTGCCGGCGGATTGCACGAACCGCATGGCATGGCCATCGGCCCGGGCGGTCATGTGTATGTCGCCGAGCGCGGCTCTGGGCGCATTGTACGCCTGCCGGATCGCAACCAGGAGGGCAGCGCGGATGCCCGGGAGGTGGTTGGCGATGGGCTGACTTCCCCGGCCGGCCTGGCTTTTATGCGCGACGGTTCTCTGTTCGTTGCCGGTGCGAGCCGCATCACGCGCCTCAGCCGGCCGGATGATCAGGGCTTTTACAGGCAATACGAAATCTTGATCGATGACCTGCCTTCAGGGGGGCGGGTTGTGCCCGTACTGCGTTTCACTCCGGATGAGTCCTCCCTCCTTGTGGCTAATATTCCTGCCTCCTCCTCTGGTCGCCAGGCTGCACAGGACTCTCAACAGGGAGCGATTCTGCGCTATAATCCAAACGGCAGTGGTGAATGCGTAGTTGCCAGCACCTCAGGCGGCATCGGCGGGATGGCTTTCCGGCCTGGCACGGATGAGTTGTGGGTGACCGCCGCCTTACCTGGCATGCCGGATGCCCTGTACCGCCTTGGAGCAGGGACGTCTGCCGGTTGTGACCGAGTACTTCAGCTCGCTGTGGAGCTTCCGGATCAATCCGCTCCATTGGGCCTGGCATTTTACACTGTAGATCGATTTCCCCCATCCTACCGGGATGGCCTGTTCGTTGCCTTGCATGGTTCTTGGGAAAGTCGCAGGCCGCTTGGCTTTAAAATTGTCTACCTATCGCTACTGGACGGGCAGCCCACCCCGGCGCAAGATTGGGCAACGGGCTGGCTGATAGACCCTCCGGGGCGCAGCTGGGGCCGGCCGGTTGATCTGATCACCGGGTCCGACGGTAGCCTGTATCTCACCGATGCCAGCCGGGGATTTGTCTACCGGATCTATTATCTCGGGGATGATTGAGTATGGATATACAAGGAAAATTTTACCTCGGGCGCCATTATGACGCCAAAGCAAAGAAGCTAAATCCAGACCCGCTGCTCTACAGCCTGGAAGATCTGACCACGCACGCCGTCATCCTGGGGATGACCGGTTCCGGCAAGACCGGGCTGTGCATCGACCTGCTGGAGGAAGCAGCCTTGAACCGCATCCCAGCCCTGATGATCGACCCCAAGGGCGACATCACCAACCTCCTGCTGCAGTTCCCTGAACTGCTGGCGGAGGATTTCAAGCCCTGGGTCAATCCGGATGACGCGCGCCGCGCCGCTAAAACGCTGGATCAGGCGGCCGAAGAGACGGCTGCCTTGTGGCGTAAAGGCCTGGGCGAATGGAGCATCGAACCTGAGCGCATCCGGGGTCTAAAAGAGGCGGTGGATTTTGCCGTCTACACGCCGGGATCGGACGCCGGCATCCCGATCAATATCCTGGCTTCCCTGAAGGCGCCTGAAATCCCCTGGGAGAGCAACCGCGAGCTGCTGCGCGAAAAGATCAGCGGCACCACCACCGCCCTGATGGGCCTGGTCGGTATGGAAGATATCGACCCGGTGCGCTCCCGCGAGCACATCCTGATCTCCAACATCTTCGAAGATCATTGGAAGAAGGGACTGGACCTCGACCTGGGCGAGCTGATCATGCAGATCCAGTCTCCGCCTTTCCAAAAACTGGGTGTCTTCGACATCAACACCTTCTTCCCGGAAAAAGACCGCTTTGAGCTGGCCATGTTAATGAATAACATCCTGGCCTCGCCCAGCTTCCAGACCTGGATCATCGGCCAGCCGCTGGAGATCGGCGACCTGCTCTTCACACCGGAAGGCAAACCGCGCCAGAGTGTCTTTTATATTGCCCACCTGAACGATACCGAGCGCATGTTCTTCGTCACCCTGCTGTATGCCGCGGTCGAGTCGTGGATGCGAGCGCAGAGCGGTACCACCACGCTGCGGGCCATCGTCTACTTTGACGAAATCTATGGCTATATCCCGCCGGTGCGCAACCCCCCGGCCAAGCTGGTCATGCTGCGCATGTTGAAGCAGGCGAGGGCTTTTGGGGTAGGGCAGGTGCTGGTCACGCAAAACCCGGTAGATTTGGATTATAAGGCGCTCTCCAATACCGGCACATGGTTCATTGGCAAACTGCAGACCGAAAAAGATAAGCAGCGCCTGTTGGATGGGCTGGACGGCGCTCTGGGTGGGCTGGACCGCGAGACTTACGACCGCCTGATCGCCGGCTTGAATAAGCGGGTGTTCCTGATGCACAATGTACACGAAAAAGAGCCTATGCTCTTCCAAACCCGCTGGGCGATGAGCTACCTGGCAGGTCCGCTCACCCGCATCCAGATCCCGGCCCTCAACCTGCTGGCCGGTGTAGGGCTGGAGGCTGAAGCGCCGCCTGTTGAGGCAGCACCTGCCGCAGCCGCCTCCCTGACGGCCGCGGAAGCCGCCGTAGCCGACACGCAGCCGGTACGCCCGGCTCGCCCGGGAAAGCCGGTTGCCGCGGTCAGCGCAGCGGCAATCGTGGCTTCCACGACTCGCCCGCCCGTCCCAGCCGGTGTCGAGGAGTTCATCCTGCCGGTTGGTCTGACCCCGCAGCAAGCCTGTGAAATGGCCGGCCGGCCTTGCCCTCCCGAGGGCCTGACGCCTCGTGTGATTTACCGGCCGGTGCTGCTCGCCCAGGTTACCGTGCGTTACCTCAACCGCAGGTACAATCTGGATTTCGACCAGGTGCTAGCCGTCCTGGTTAACGAGGTTGACCGCCGGGCGGTCGTGCGCTGGGAAGATCACCCCGCTATGCCCGTGGATGCCCGCGCCTTGAGCGGCCCCCCGGTCGAGAAAGCCGGCTTCAGCCCGCTGGATCCGCCCTTCTCGGATTTGCGTACCCTGAAAGCTCTGGAGCGCGACTTCCAGGACTACGTGTACCGCTCTAGCGAAGCGTTGGTGCGTTATAACGACGCTTTGCAGATCTATGCCGGCCCGCAGATTTCCCAGGCCGATTTTCGCAAGCAGTGTGTCGCCGCGACGAGTGAGCGCCAGGAGGTGGAAGCCGCCAGGCTGGCCGATTCGTACGAGAAGAAGTTGGACGCCCTGCAGATCAAGCTGGACAAGGCACAGAAGGAGCTGGAAATTGAGCAGGATCAGCTTGGCCACCGCCGGATGGACGAATGGTCTACCCACGCCGACAACCTGGCGCGCATGCTCCTGCCTCGCAAGAAGGTTAAGCTCTCCGCCTCCCAATCCAAGAGTCGCATGACCTCCCAGGCCAAGAGTGAAGTCAAAGCAGCCGAAGCCCTGGTTGCCAGCCTGAAAAAACAGGTGGCGGAGCTTGAACAGGAACAGGCCGATGCCCTGGCAGAAATCGCCGCCCGTTGGGCTAAAGTAGCCGGCCAGGTGGCTGAGCTCAAAGTGACGCCGCTCAAAAAAGATATCTTGCCGGATCACTTTGGGGTAGCCTGGTTCCCGCACTACTACTTTGACAACAACGGTGAGGCAGTCTACCTGCCTGCCTACGGCCCGGTTTAATGGCACCTTTTTTTGCTGGTAGCAGATAGGATTGATCAAAGGGAGGAACAAGCTATGAAAATACTGCTGCTTCTGCGGCATGCGAAGTCCAGCTGGAAGGACGAATCGCTGGCCGACCAGGACCGCCCGTTGGCAAAACGCGGCCTGCGAGATGCGCCCCGCGTTGGCAAGATGCTGAATGATGCGAACCTGCTGCCCGACTTGATCCTGAGTTCAACCGCCCGCCGCGCCCGGCAGACGGTTGAGCTGGTCACTGACGCGGCCGGCTACACCGGCGAGGTGAGCTGGCTGGACGATCTGTACGCTGCCGCCCCGGAGGAAATCCTGGAGTTGCTCAGCGCCCTTCCAGCATACTATACCACCGTGATGGTCGTTGGCCATAATCCCGGCCTGGAAGAGCTGATGGCGCTCCTGACCGACCAGGTGGACAGCCTGACGACGGCAGCCCTGGCTCAGATCGACCTGCCGCTGGATGGCTGGGACCAGCTCACAGACGAAACGCAGGGCAAGCTGGTTAACATCTGGCGCCCTAGAGAGTTGTGATATAATCGCCTTCGCGCCGGCGGAGCCTACCGCCAGCAGCGCATTAGGAATTATGGAGGTCTTCTTACATGGCAAAAAAGACAAAACGCCTGTCAAATGGTAACGGTAAAACCCAGGCAGCCCCCGTCGCCGCAGTCGAGACGGTTTCCAAGCCGTCCGGTTTCGCCAGCAGCGCTCGTTCGGCAGACAAGGATTTCAACCCGGATTACTCATACGTTGTCAAGGACCTGAAGCGTATCGGCGTCCTGGCAGGGGTTTTCTTCTCGGCACTGATCATCCTGGCTTTCTTCCTGCGTTAAAAGACTGCTGCTTACCCATCAATAGCTCCGGTGCGGGCATTAACTGCCTGCACCGTTTGCGTTTAATCACCTCCTTAAACTAATTGCCAAAACAGTGCAATCCGGATAGAATAATTTTAGTATGAGCGTCGATAAACCGCCTGCCGTCTCACCTGCCTGGAGCCCGACAACCAAGACGATTATCGGTCTGACGATGATCGCCATTGTGGCAGCGCTGCTCATCACCTTCCGCAACATTGTTGGGCCATTGCTCATGGCCTTTATCCTGGCGTACCTGCTGCACCCGCTGGCAAATCGCCTGAGCCGCGTCGCGCACCTCTCGTGGCGCTTCTCGGTCAGCTTGATCTACATCGTCGTGGTAATTGTGCTGGCAGGACTGATCACCTATGCCGGCTTCCAGATTGTCCAGCAGATGCAGAGCGTCGTCGAGGTGGTTTCTCAGTTTATCGCCTCCTTGCCAGACCGGATTGCCGAATTGGCTACGGTGCAGATCAATATCGGCCCCTTCACGTTTACCGGGTTGGCCGACCAATCCGGCATCACCACATTGACCGAGCAGCTGCTGCAATATGTCCAGCCGATTCTGGGCCAGGCCGGAGGATTGGTGGGCACCTTTGCTTCCGGCACCCTATCCACCCTGGGCTGGATTCTGTTTATCCTGATCGTCTCGTATTTTTTACTGGCCGATGCCAGCCAGGTCTCACGCGGTATCGTAGTGATTGAGCTGCCCGGGTTAGATTACGACCTGCGCCGCATCGGCAGCGAGCTCTCCCGCATCTGGAATTCTTTCTTGCGCGGCCAATTGATCATTTTTATGCTGGTCGTCCTGGCCTACACTGCCCTGTTAATGATCCTGGGGCTGCGCTATGCTTTTGGTATTGCCATCCTGGCCGGGCTGGCCCGTTTCGTGCCGTACCTGGGCCCGTTCATCACCTGGACGGTGACTGCGCTGGTGGCCTATTTCCAGGGAAGCAACTACTTCAACCTGGAACCCTGGCAGTATGCCCTGCTGGTCATTGTGTGCTGCATCGTGCTCGACCAGATCTTTGATTATCTGGTCGTGCCCCGCTTTTACAACACCGCCCTGGGGGTGCATCCCGCCGCGCTGCTGGTGACAGCCATTGTCGCCGCCAGCCTGCTGGGCATTGTGGGATTGGTGCTGGCTGCCCCGGTGCTGGCTACCTTCATTTTGTTCAGCCGCTATGCCCTGCGAAAGATGTTCGACCAGGATCCCTGGCCGCCAACCGAGCGCCCGCCCAAAGTGCTCGAGCTGCCCTGGGTGCGCTATTTTCGCCGCTTCCGCGCCTGGCTGCGCGTTAGGCTCCACAAGCAAACAAATTGAGTTTTATCAAAAAACTGGCGGAATTACCGTCAGTTTTTTTGATATCTTTTTTTTACGAACGTTTATTAGGGGGACTGAATATCTGCTCTTTGATCTCGCTTACCTGGCGCCGCAGCCGGTCGTCGGTTTCCAGCAAGTCGGCGATTTTGTCGCAGCCATACATCACCGTAGTATGGTCGCGCCCGCCCAGCACCTCGCCGATATGGGGCAGGGAGACGTTGGCCTCTTCCCGCAGCAGGAACATGGCGATCTGGCGGGGTAGCGCCACCTGCCGGCTGCGGTCGCGGCTGCGCATCTGCTCGACGGTTAAACCGAATGCCTGCGCCACCTGGCAGACCACTTCATCCGGCTGGACATCGCCGCGGCGGGGCAGCAGGTCTACCAGCGCCGTTTCCACCAGCTGCGAGGTGACCGGCAGCCCGCTCAGGTCGGCGAAAGCCGCCACCTTGGTCAGCGCCCCTTCCAGCTCGCGGATGTTGGACTGCACCCGGCGGGCGATCAGCTCGGTCATATCGTTGGGGAACTGTTTACCCATGCGCTCGGCTTTGTCGCGCAGGATGGCCTGGCGAGTCTCGATATCCGGTGGCTGGATGTCGGCGGTCAACCCCCACTCGAAGCGTGAACGCAGCCGCTCTTCCAGGGTCACCATCGCCTTGGGCGGGCGGTCCGATGTGATCACGACCTGTTTGTTTTGACCATGCAGGGTATTGAAGGTATGGAAGAATTCTTCCTGGGTAGATTCCTTGCCGGCAATAAACTGGATATCGTCGATCAGCAGCACATCCGTGCGCCGGTATTTTTCACGAAAGGCCGGCGTGGTGTGGGTGCGGATGGCGTTAATCAGGTCGTTGGTGAACTCTTCTGACGACACGTACAGGATATTCAGCCCGCTCTGCACGCACAAATTGCCAATGGCGTGCAGCAGATGAGTCTTGCCCAGACCAACGCCGCCATACAGGAAGAGCGGGTTGTAGGCTTGCGCCGGCCGTTCGGCTACTGCCATCGACGCGGCGTGCGCCAAACGGTTGCTGGCCCCCACGACGAAATTTTCAAAGGTATAGCGCCCGTTCAGCGTGGCGCTGTAGCCCGGCTCGGCGCTTTCGCGCAGCGCCGGTTCTATCTCCTCGATCTGCGCCGCCGGCACCTGGTTCTGCCAAACGATAAAGCGTACTTCTACCGTCCGCTTCATCATCCCGGTCAGGATGCGCCTGACCGTGCTCGAAAGCCGGCTGTCCAGCCAGTCGCGTGCATAGGCATTGTTCACACCAACGATAAAGCTACCATCTTCATAAGAAAGAAACTCTGCGTCTCTTACCCAGGTTTCGTAGGCGGCTTTGGGCATTTCCATTTCAAGTTGTCCGAGTGCGGCTTGCCAGGCCCGATCTGCTTTCATTGCACAAGTCCTCCGATCCAGGTAAAATTAAACGCAGCGTAGCTAACCCGACCTGCGCGCAGCTGCCAGGGGCGTGATGTACCGGTATTCTGTCTTGTCTAAGTTTCAGTCCCATGCTGGGACTTGGGAGGTAGAACGACTTCGTTCTCAGTGCCGATCTATTCAGTATTGTAGCAGAACTCCTAAAATTAGCAATAGCCCAGCCTTACGGTAGTCTAAAAATAAATGATACTTTAAGGTTGCCGAATCTTAAGGATTTCCGGTTGTTTCTGGTATGTGAGATTAGGGGCAGCCCGAATCCGCTGCCCCATAGCTGGGGTTAGGATTTAGGTTACCCCCATATATGGGTAAGGAGGCGGGAATATGGCCGTCTACCACTTTATATGGCGATTCGAATCTTAAAATATTGGCTGCCTTTTCCAGGTACATTTTCCGTGCCGTAAATACCAAATCATGTATATACTCCTCCAACATGATGTTAACGTGATTCTTGCCTTGCCGGGGTATCCTTCAAACTAAACATAATCATTATTGTCATTCTGAGGAAGTCCCACTACCAGGCTGTCATTCTGAGGGAGCCCTGCGACCGAAGAATCTAGACCCTGCTCTTCAATCGGAATGACACAAGAATTAAGGAGAAACCAACATGGCGAAGATTATAGGTATCGATTTGGGGACCACGAACAGTGTGGTGGCGGTCGTCGAAGGTGGCGACCCCCTTGTAATTTCCACTGCCGAGGGTTCGCGCCTGCTGCCCTCTGTGGTCGGCTTCAATAAAAACGGCGAGCGCATGGTGGGTCAGACCGCCAAGCGCCAGGCTGTGGTTAACCCCGAAAACACCGTGTACTCGATCAAGCGCTTTATGGGTCGGCACTTCGATGAGGTCGAATCCGAGCGTAAGATCGTCCCCTACCAGGTGGTGCGCGGCCCGGCGGGCGATGCCCGTGTCAAGCTGCCTGTCACCGGTAAGGAGTACGCCCCGCAGGAAATTTCCTCGATGATCCTGGCCAAGCTCAAGGCCGACGCCGAAGCTTACCTGGGCGAGCCGGTTACCCAGGCTGTCATCACCGTCCCGGCCTACTTCAACGACAGCCAGCGCCAGGCAACCAAGGACGCCGGCAAGATCGCCGGTTTGGAAGTCATGCGCATCATTAATGAGCCCACCGCAGCTGCCCTGGCCTACGGCCTGGATAAGAAGGATAACGAAACCATCCTGGTCTTCGACCTGGGCGGCGGCACCTTCGATGTCAGCGTCCTGGAAGTGGGCGGCGGCGTGATCGAGGTCAAGTCGACCAACGGCGATACACACCTGGGCGGCGACGACTGGGATGAGGCTATCGTCAACTGGGTGGCCGGCGAATTCAAGAAGGAATACGGCATCGACCTGCGCCAGGACCGCCAGGCCCTGCAGCGCCTGCGCGAGGCCGCCGAAAAGGCCAAGATCGAGCTTTCCAGCGTGCTGGAGACCGAAATTAACCTGCCTTACATCACCGCCGATGCCGGCGGTCCCAAGCACCTGCAGACCAAGGTCAGCCGGGCCAAGTTCGAGCAGCTCTCCGAGAGTCTGGTAGCCCGCCTGCGTGGCCCCTTCAGCGCAGCTCTCAAAGACGCTGGGTTCTCAGCCGAAAAAATCAACGAGGTCGTCCTCGTAGGCGGCTCTACCCGCATGCCGATGGTGCAGGAGCTGGTGCGCTCCCTGACCAACAAAGAGCCCCACAAGGGCGTCAACCCCGACGAGGTGGTCGCCATAGGCGCCGCCATCCAGGGCGGCGTGCTGGGCGGCGAGGTGCGTGATGTGCTCCTGCTGGATGTCACCCCGCTCTCCCTGGGTCTGGAAACCCTGGGCGGCGTGATGACCGTACTGATCGAGCGTAACACCACCATCCCGGTGCGCAAGAGCGAAGTCTTCTCCACCGCCGAGGACAACCAAACCGCCGTGGATATCCACGTCCTGCAAGGTGAGCGCCCGATGGCCGCCGATAACATGAGCCTGGGCCGCTTCCGCCTGGAGGGCCTCCCCATGGCGCCGCGCGGCATGCCGCAGGTCGAAGTCATTTTCGACATCGACGCCAACGGCATCATCCACGTCACCGCTAAAGACAAAGCCACCGGCAAGGAGCAGAAGGTCGCCATCACCGCTTCCACCAACCTCAACCGCGGCGATATCGACCGCATGGTGCAGCAGGCTAAAGAACACGCCGGCGAAGACGCCCGCCGCAAGGAACTGGTCGAAGCCCGCAACACCGCCGACACCCTGGCCTACCAGACCGAAAAGACCCTGCGCGAGCTGGGCGACAAAGTCCCCGCCGCCGAACGCCAGAACATCACAGGTAAGCTGGAAGGACTGCGCGAGGCTGTCAAGGGCGATGACGCCGCCCGCATCAAGCGCCTGAGCGACGAGCTGCAAAACGCCTTCCATGCCCTCAGCCAGCAGCTGTATGCCAGCCAGGCCGCTCAGGACGGAGGCTCGACTTACCCCGGAGGGAATGGGAACGGTCCCGAAGAGGGTGAAGTGATTGAAGGTGAATTTCGCGAGGCGTAAGCCTGGATGATTATCAGCCCCGAAGGTTTTTTGAAAACCTTCGGGGCTTTTTTATTTTCATACAATCTGTCTCCAAATTCGTAAGAAACGATATATAATTTTAATCTGATGAGCACTCTCGACGCATACATCCCAATGGATCGCCGACAAGCGCTTGGGCGCGGGGAAACATTGCCCGATCGAACCAGTGGCGCGGTCTTGTTTGCAGATATTTCCGGGTTTACACACTTCAACAGCGCCCTTTACCAGGAATTAGGTCCTCTGGTAGGCGCGGAAGAACTGAGCCGCCAGTTAGACCTCGTGTATGAGGCCCTGATTGGCGTGGTTCACCGATACGGCGGCAGCGTGATCGGTTTTGGAGGCGACGCCATCACCTGCTGGTTCGATGGCGATAATGGACGCAAGGGCACTGCCTGCGCCCTGGATATGCAAAAAGAGCTCTATAAATTGCAGATTTTATCGACTCCGGCTGGCAACGAGTACCCATTGGGGATCAAAGTAGCGGTGATGTCCGGCCGGGCCCGGCGTTTTTTGGTGGGACAGCCGCGCATTCAAACCATCGAGGTGCTGGCCGGGGAGATTTTGGACCGCATGGCGGCTGCCGAACGGCACTTGCGCAGTGGTGAGGTCGTGGTTGGATCTGAAGTCATGGGGCGGCTTGGCAATCAGGCGCGGGTCAAAGAGTGGCGCAGTGATGAGAGAGGTGAGCACTACGCCGTGGTAGAGGGGTTGAGCGAGACAATCCCCGATCAACCCTGGGCTGAACCTGTTGACCTCGATCCCGAAGTAGCCAGGGATTGGCTGCTGCCTCCCGTTTATGATAGGCTGATTCGAGGTGAGGGAGAATTTCTGTCGGAACTGCGTTCCGCAGTGGCGATCTTCCTCAAGTTCACTGGCATTAATTATGACGAAGACGACGAGGCTGGCGTCAAGCTGGATGCGTACATCAACTGGGTGCAGCGGGTCCTCGCCCGTTATGAAGGTTTTCTCCTTGATCTGACTATTGGCGATAAAGGCAGCTACCTTTTTGCAGCTTTCGGGGCACGCGTGACGCACGAGGATGACGTCGACCGGGCGCTGGCAGCGACCCTGGAATTGAGATCGCCTCCCGAGGATTTGAGTTTTATCCACGATGTGCAAATCGGAATCTCACGCGGCCAGGTGCGCGTGGGTGCTTACGGTGCTTCCACCCGCCGCACCTATGGGGCGAATGGCCTGGATGTCAATCTGGCCGCCAGGCTCATGGATTCAGCCGCCCCGGGTCAAATTCTGGCCAGCAGTCGCATCAAAAAAGAAGCCTCCGGCCATTTCGAATTTAAGGCCTTGGGCCAATTCCCAATAAAAGGCTTCGATGAACCGGTCGAGGTCTTCGTTTTAACGAATCTCCTGATCGACCTGAAGGCCGACCTTTTAGGACGCTCCCGGTACCCGCTCGTCGGGCGAGAATTCGAGCAGGCCGTTATTAATGCGGGAATACAGGAATTGCTGGCAGGCCGCAGCCGGACCGTATTGATCGAGGGAGAGGCCGGTGTAGGCAAATCTCGTCTGCTGGAATATGCCCTGCAGCAGTCCAGGCGATACGGTATGCGCGTTCTGCTGGGCTCGGCAGATGAGATTGGAAAGACTTCGACCTATTACGCCTGGAAGCCGGTCTTCGCTCAACTTTTTGCCCTGGAATCGCTGGCAGGCGAGCCAGACACGGAAAACCGCGAGAAACTGCGGGCGCAAGTCCTGGAAAAGCTGGCCGAGTTTGCACCCGAGCAGGTCGGGTTTGTCCCGCTGTTGAACACCATCCTGCCTCTGGATTTGCCGGAAAATGAGCTCACGCGGCAAATGAGCAGTGAGGTGCGTGCCAGCAATATCCGCGAGCTGCTGGTGGGGCTGCTCTCTCAGGCCGCCAAGGCTGCGCCGTTATTATTGGCCATTGAAGATGCCCACAGACTCGATTCGGCTTCCTGGGCATTGGTAGAGAGGGTGTATCGCAGCGTCCAGCCTGTACTTTTGATCCTGGCTCACCGCCCGTTTACTGCCGCGCCTCCCGATGAATATGATGGAATTCTGGGCGGGAGCCAGACCAACCGGCTGTTGTTAGAACCGTTCTCCCCTTCTGAAGTGGCCGTGCTGGCTCGCCACCGCCTGGATGTGGACCATGTAACCCCCTCCTTATTTGAATTTATTATTGAGAAAGCGGAAGGAAACCCCTTCTTTAGTGAGGAGTTGATTTTTGCCCTGCGGGATGCTGGCATGATCCGGGTGGCGGGCAGGGAGGCACAGCTCGTCACCGGCAGCGTTGATTTAAACAGCCTGAATTTTCCGGATACTATCCAGGATGTCATCCGCAGCCGCATTGATTGCCTGACGCCCCAGGAACAGCTCACATTGAAAATGTCCAGCGCCATTGGTCGGGTTTTTTCATTCCACATCTTGTACGACATCTACCCGATTGAAATCGATAAGCCTAACCTGCAAGATTACCTGGATACGCTGGAGCGTCTGGGCTTTATCCGCCTGGAATCTCCCGGCGCGGATCTCGCCTACATGTTCAAGCATATCATTACACGCGACGTGGCTTACAACCTGATGCTGGCCACCCAGCGGCGGGACCTGCACCGCGCCATCGCCGAATGGTATGAAGCCACCTATCGAGACGACCTGTCGCAGGTATATGCCTTGCTGGCTTACCACTGGAACCAGACCGACCAGGCCATGACAGCGGTGGAATACCTGGATAAAGCGGGGACGCAGGCCGTGCGTAACTTCGCTAACCGGGAAGCAGTTGAACTGCTGAGCGCCGTGCTGCTCAGGGCAGACCAGGCTAACCTGAAAATCGATGCCCCCCGCCGGGCCGGATGGGAGTTGCTGCTGGGCGAGGCCTATGTCAACCTGGCAGAATACGTCAAGGGTCGCCGGCATCTCGAAACAGGCCTGTCGCTTTTTGGCCAGGCAGTGCCGCGCACGCGGCTGGGCGAGCTGATTGGTATTATTACCCTGGCATTGCAGCAGCTCCTGCATCGCCTCCTGCCCGGTTTCTTTGTGGGCCGGCTTGCCAGCCAGCAAGCGAACCTGTTAGCGGCCTCGCGGGCTTGTGAGCGCCTGGTTGAAGTCTATTACATTACCTCCGAGATGCCGCTTTCATTGTATATGGCCTTCCGTACGTTGAACCTGGCTGAGTCGGCTGGGCCTTCGCCGGAGCTGGCGCGCGGCTACGCCACGTTTGGCGCCCTGGTCGGCTTCATCCCGCTTCACTCGGTTGCCACTGCATACCTGCGCAGGGCTCTGGATACCGTGGAGGGCGTCGATGATTTAATTGCCCTTAACTGGGTCAACATAGCCGTGGCTTTCTACTATACGGGCGTGGGGGCCTGGGCCAACGCCAGGCAGCTGCTTGAAGAAGCGGTCGCTATCTCGGCGCGTCTCGGCGACCAGCGCCGTTGGGAGGATGGCCTGGGCGTGCTGTGTGCCCTGAATTATTTCCAGGGAAAATTTACCGCCAGCCAGGCGCTGGCCAATGACCTCATCCAGGTCGCCCGACGCCGCAACGCGGTGCACTCCCTTGCCTTTGGCTTGCAGGGCAAAGCCTATGCCCTGGTCTACCAGGGACATGAGTCGGACGCCCTGGGATACCTGGAAGAGCTGTACGCATTGATGACCGTGGATAGCAAGATAAGCGATGATGCCCTCTTAATGGAGATGTACGGGTTGTTTTCCATGGTATGCCGGCATGTTGGGGATACAGAACGGGCGCTGGCGATGGCCGAGCAAGCCATGCAGCTGGGCGAAAAAGCCGCGCCCAGCAATTTCTCCTCCTTCAGTGGCTATGCCGGCCCTGCCTGTGTCTATCTTTCGTTGTGGGAGGCCGGAGAAGCGCCGCCCGAGGTAGAGAAAAAGGTCGTCAAAGCCAACAAAATTCTGGGGCGTTATGCCCGGGTGTTCCCCATCGGCCAACCGCGCGCCTGGTTGTACACAGGTTGTTTCGAGTGGCTCTCCGGCCGGCAAGCCGCCGCACACAAAGCATGGAACAAGAGCCTGGCCTTTGCCGAAACGCTGGAAATGCGTCACGACCAGGGTCTGGCCTGTCTGGAAATCGGGCGACACCTGCCGGCCGGCGACCCGCAGCGCCAGGTAATGATCTCCAGAGCGGTGGAGCTCTTCACCACCCTGCAGGCCGGGCGTGATTTACAACGTGCCCGGCAGGCGCTCGCCGAGATCTGACCAATGTACGATCCCGCATTGAGCGCCATCATCCACCAGGCCTTCCAGCGCCTGCAGTCCGCCGCGCAGGCGGTTGGCCCTCTCCTCGGGCAGCGCATCCTCACCTGGATGCAGACGGTCACCGCGCCGGGCGGGCCAGAGCAGGCCTTCAAGAGTCCTGGCTCTTTCCCCATGCTGCTGTTGCCCTGGTTTGCCGAGCAATCTTTGCACCGCGATCCAGATCCTGACTTCCAGTCGCACCTGGTCTATTCCACCGCCGGCGGTTACTTATTCATCCGCCTGATGGATAACCTGATGGATGGCCATGGCGAGGAGCAGCATGATCTGTTGCCGGCTTTTGCCTTCTTTCATACCTGTTTCCAAAGCCCCTACCAGGCATACTTCTCGTACCAGCACCCCTTCTGGGAATTCTTCAATCGCACCTGGATGCACTCTGCTGAAGCCACCCTGGAAGATTCCGAGCTTAAGCAAATCGACCTTGACTTGTTCCTGAAAATCAGCGCCCATAAAACTTGCGCCGCCAAAATCCCGCTGGCGGCAGTCTTCTGGCGCTACGAGCAGCCCGACGCCATGGAAAACTGGCTGCGCTTCGTGGAGCTGTTTGGCCGCTGGCACCAGATGTGGAACGACCTGTTCGGTTGGGTAAAGGATCTTCAATACGGCACCCAGACCTATTTCCTGTCGGAAGCCAGGCGCAGTATGCGCCAGGATGAAGCCCTGGCGGATTGGGTCATCCGGGAAGGCTTCGAGCGGGGCCTGGCGACCCTGGATGAGTGGATGAATGCCATGCAGGCGCAGGCCGCCGAGCTCGGTTCGCCGCCATTGCTGGATTACCTGCACGAAAGGCAGCTGCTCGTGTTCAAACAGAAGACCGCGGTGCTGCAGACCATGCACGCCACTGCCGGTTTGTTGGCTGGCATGAAGCAGGTCCTGCAAGCACCCAAAGAGTGAGCCTGCCCGATGGTCTGGCTCGCTGTGCGAATGAGACAGTTGTTGTCGAAATTGGGCTAGATCATGTTATAATAATTAATATAAATTTAGTCACCCGCCTCTTTTTTCTCGTTCATCCGTGTGCATCTGATCAGGAGGATAAAACATGACGCTAAATGGACAAACGTATGGGGAACCCGATGTCTACTCAATCATTGCCGGAAAAATTGTCAGTGACCCTGCATTTACTTTAAAACTCATTGACCACCCACGTTTGGCTTTGCGAGAGGCCCTGGAAACTGTCGGCCTGGAGCCTACCGACGAATTGATCGATGAGCTTGTGGCATTGCTGGATACGTTTAAGGGTGCTCTTGGGGAAGAATATCTCGTAAGAAACGCACGCGATTATCTGGCCGACCGTCCTGAAAGAGAGATGATTTGAGAAGGCCGCCTGGATCCTGTTGCTCCTAAGAAGGAACCAAAGGGGCTGGAGCACATCTCGCATGCTGCCAGTTAAATCAGTCCATTGTTCGATATGTAGGAGGGAGATATGACTGCTGGAAATGCGAAAAATAAAGGCAATAGTGAACCTGATTATTACTCCATCATCGCTGGGAAGATCGTAGGTACCCCCGGCTTCCTGGAGCGTCTATTAGGCTCAAACCCAGGTGCAGCCTTAAGAGAGGCCTTGGGATCTGTTGGGATAACCAACCCCCCACCTAGGTTAATCAATGATTTAATCGCCGAGCTGAATGCGTTCAAAGCAACCAGTTTCGATGGTTCTGATGGCTCTGACTTAATTTTAACCAGGGCACAAATGTACCTGGCCGATGATGGCTTTATTCACGTGCAAATGATCTAAAAACGGATGGATCGCCGCCAGGCTGGACAGCAAGCAGGCTGGGTAGAAATCC
>JBFYSP010000137.1:0-5280 GCA_041301395.1 Anaerolineae bacterium | reverse complement strand
CCGGCGACGTCGCCGTATTTGGCTTCGAAGGTGGCGATCTTAGCCTGGGTTTGGACGACCGCCGAAAATACCGTCAGGTTGAGCTTCAGGGCGGTGGCGCCGCCAGTGATGCTGCCCAGGTTCGGGAAGGTTAACACCGTGGTGCCGCCCGGACCTGGAACAACGGATGTCGGTGCCGGTCCGAAGGCCATACTGACATAGGTCACTCCCGGCTCCAGGATTATCTTGACGCTGTTGACATTGGTGGCAATACTGCCGCCGGAGTTTTTCAAATCCAGGGTCATGGGCGTGGTGGCGCCCTGCGGGGCCTGGGTCAGAGACGGGGTCAGCTCGAAATTGGCCTTGGCCGAGCCGTTAAAGAACAGCGAGTTGTAGAACATGCGCAGGTAAGGCGCCTCAAAGTTGCCCGAATACGGTACCGATGTGCTGTATGAGTGCCCGCCGATGTAGGTGACTTTGCCGGCGCCAGAGCCCCCGTGATACGAGCCGGCAATCACGTGGTCGTAGCGCACCGGGTCACCCGCCACCGTGAACCAGGCTACTACCTCTGTCTCCGGGTAATAGGGCGTGGTGGTGTTAAAACCAGTCTGCCCCGAACCGCCGGGCAGCGCCTGCGGCGCAGTGGTGCTGACCGCCTGGGCCAGCGGCAGGTCGGCAAAGCTGATCGCCCCATCCGGGTCCAACGGCTGGCCAGTGGCCGAATTGACGAACCAACTGCCCGTATCGCCCTTATTGGGTAGATTCTGGATGCCCTGGGTGGTCAGCATCGAGCCGGGTAGGGAGTTGGCCGAGAAGAGCTGGCGAGTGATCGGGTCGGCGTATAACTGGTAGAAGGCATAGTCCATAATCTCGATTGAGTGGCACATTACCGTCCAACCGCCGCCATCCTGGATATACAGGTCCAATTCGGCATAGGCATTGTTACCGAAAGCCATCAGGCTGCCAGGGGTGTAGCCGTAACCTTCGCTATGTGGGGTGATAAAGACGTCATAGACGCGGGCCGAGCAGACGCCTTTCTTAAAGAAAACGCCATCGCCCAGGTTGCCCGGCCCTAATGCACCGGCGATCTCCGGGGCAGTCAACCAGTCATCGGTCAGATCGCCGTTATCTGGCCAGTTCAGCCGTCCCTGGGAGTCGGGGATACCGGCGGTGACCAGGTAAGGCAGGGCAATTCCACCGCCATTGTCGTCCAGGGCGATGCGTGGCGGCGAGCGCAACACCGAGTTGATGTCTGCCGTGAAGGAAGCCGTTGCCTTGTGCACCGTAGGCAGGTTGGCGTACGACGCCCACCAGCCCTGGATGATCGGCAGCGCCTGGGAGGCATAAGCGGCATCAATAATGAAGGGGCCGCCTCTATATTGATGGTTGGTGATGACCGCATTCGTGCGCAGGTCGACGGCGCTGGCGGTGAAGTCGACATCATTCCAGTTTTTATTATCCTTGATCGCCCACTGGATGGGGACGCCATTCTGCAGCAGGCGATACAGCAGGCCAAAGGCCTTCCACATACCCAGGTTCTGGTAAGTGGTATCCATCGGGATGATCAGCGAGTTGGCGGGGATGGAGGCGGAGGGGGCTTCGGCCAGGATCGGGCCTTCGCTGGTAGTGCCACCCTGCTGAGTCACTTCTCCGCTCCCCTGGCCGGCAGTCGGCTGCTGGGCTGCGGGTTCGAAGATATTCACCAGCTCGGGGGTCGAGGCGGAGTCGGCAGTATCCGGTTGAGATGGTTCGTTAGCGATCTGGGCTTCTGCGCGCCCGTTTGCCAGGGAAGAATCGACGGACAGAACGGCATCCGAATCGCTGGTGACGGTCGCCTGGGGAGAGGCAGGCACCGCCTGGGCAGCAGGAACGGATGTTTCAGGGCTGGCCGGGGCAGCAGCCACACTGGCAGGCGGGATGGCTCCCGCGATGAAGCTGGTCAGGAACATGGTGATCATGACCAGATTCAGCCAGGTATAGCGCCGCTGTTTGCGCCGTGTGCGCATCGCCAGGCGCGTAGCCCGTTCGGGCTTGCTGCGCGGCCGGCGCCGGCCCGACAGGGCCGCCAGGGCCACCCCGGCGGAGAGCAAGAGCAGGCCTGTCAATAAGGCCCACAACCCCGTACCAAACAGCGTGCTGGAAACCAGCAAGGCGACAGCAAGGACGCCCAGCAGGGCGGCCAAAACCAGTTGAGTGGTATTTGACCTGACAGCGACCGAACTTGAATTAGCTCTATGTTCCATGGCTCTCTCTCCCAGGAAAAATCACGAACCTTCTCGGATATACTTGCTCGACAATCGGTCGGGCATTAATAAAACATGCTGAGGCAGAGTAAAAAAAATCGCTCCAACTACACGGGTTCGAGCGATTTTCGAGATGATGAACTGCACCAGATCAGTTACTTGCGGGCAACATGCGCCGTTGGTTGGGGAAGTAACAATGTCCAGGCGCGCGAATAGAATCCCCGATTCTTCTCGCACCAGTGAATCTCCTCGAGACATTTATTTAACCATAAAGGCTCTACAGAGCATAATATTTTCTACCCATCAAACTCCATACCCGTGTTTGGCGACAAACAGGCGAAAAACATAAGCAAATGCCCGTTCGTAACCAATTTCAATATTTATTAATATATTAATAAAAAATAATGAGCCTTCACTTTTTTACTTATAGGAAAGTATTATAAATTAATCTTGAATTTAAGTAAATCAAATATTAATGGATTTTCATCTTGCAGCTTTCCCCCATATTGCGACCTGGAATTACTCCCGGGTCATTCGGCAGTCGGTAGCGACTGGCCAATTCACCTTATTGAGACTTCAGGCTGCTCCCCTTCCCTATCTTCCCATGGCAGTTTTTTATCTTCCGCCCGCTGCCGCAGGGGCAGGGGTCGTCTGGATTGGCCGTGGCGATAGCTTGCTGCAGGCGCGCCATTTCTTCCGCAGCCAGCAGGTTCATCACCTCGTCGGCGAAGCGGCCGCGGCGCAGCAGGTCAGCCATCATCTTCATACGCCGGTCGATGTGGTGGAAGAAGAGCTTGTAGCCGGCGCACAGATAGTTCAGCCCAGGCTCGCCGTCTGGGGTGTGGATGAAGCGATCTTTTGGGCAGCCGCCGTGACAGGCAAAGCGCACCTCGCACTCCCTGCAGTAGCGCGGCAGGCTGTCCTGTTTGTCCTGGCCGAACTTGCGCTGCTGGTCGGAAGCGATCAGCTCGATCATGTGTGTCTCCTGGATGTTGCCCAACAAATAGCCCGGCTCTACGAAGTGATCGCAAGAATACAGGTCGCCATTGTGCTCGATTGCCAGGGCCTGGCCGCAGGTGGGAGAAAAGACACACAGCGAGTGCAACCCCACCCAGCTCGCCAGGGCGACATCGAACATCTGGACATAGACTTTACCCACATCACGGCGCACCCACTCATCAAAGATGGCATTGAGGAAGCGGCCGTATTGCTCCGGCTGCACCGAGCGGCTGGTCACCAGCTCACCAACCTGGGTGTACAGTGGGCGCTCGCTCCAACCCTGGTCGGCGATATTCAGGGTCTCGGGAGTGGCGCGCTCGATAATGGGGATAAACTGGATGAACTGGGCATGCAGCTCGTCGCGGAAGTGGTGGTAGACTTCCAGGGGATGGTCGGCATTTGCGGCATGCAGGGTGCACAGGATGTTGAAATCGACCTGGTGGCGGCGCAATGCCTGCCAGCCGCGCAGCACCTGTTCATAAGTACCTGCGCCGCCTTTATCAACCCGGTAGGCGTCATGCATCGCAGGCGTACCGTCGACACTCAGGCCAACGAGAAAATTATGTTCTTTAAAGAAAGCCGCCCAGCGGTCATCTATTTTGGTGCCGTTGGTTTGGATGGTGTACTCAAGCACCTGATCGGGACGGCGGTGCATATCTGCGTACTCAATCGAGCGCTTGAAGAAATCCAGACCCATCAGGGTGGGCTCGCCACCCTGCCAGGCAATGGTGACTTCGGGTGATTGGTGGGATTCGAGCAGCTGCTTGATGTACAGTTCCAGCATATTATCTGCCATGCGGAAGCGGCTGCCAGGGTAAAGCATCTCCTTTGAGAGGAAGAAACAGTATTTGCAGTCCAGGTTGCAGGTGGCGCCAGTGGGCTTCGCCAGTAAGTGGAAGGCAGGCGGCGCATTGGCCGGCCTGGTAGCAGGGAATGTGGGGAAATTCTGTAAGTTTTTCAATACGAATTAGCCCTCAGACCATTTCTTCAGGATGAGGGTAGCATTGTGTCCGCCGAAGCCAAAAGAGTTGGACATAACAATATTGGGATGTGTGACCCGTGCCTGGTTCGGGATGTAATCCAGATCACACTGCGGATCGGGCGTGGTCTGGTTGATTGTCGGCGGCAGCGTTCCGCTAAGCAGCGCCTGGACGCAAATGGCTGCCTCCAGGGCGCCGGAACCACCCACCAGGTGACCGGTCATCGACTTGGTAGAGCTGATGGGCAGATGGTAGGCATACTCACCGAAAACCTGCTTGAGGGCAACGGTTTCGGCGACGTCGCCCAGGCGAGTGCTGGTTCCGTGGGCATTGATGTATTCAATTTCCGCCGGGCTTAGTCCGCCGAGATCACAGGCCAGCTGCATGCAAGTTGCCGCGCCTTCGCCTTCTTTATCGGGGGCAGTCAGGTGAATGGCGTCCGAGGTTGACGCATACGAAATCACTTCGGCCAGCGGCTCGGCGCCGCGCTGGAGTGCATGCTGTAAATCTTCCAGGACTAACACTGCCCCGCCTTCGCCGGGGACAAAGCCATCCCGCTCGCCATCGAATGGACGGCTGGCCAGGGCAGGCTCATCGTTGCGGTGCGAGAGGGCGCCAACCCGATCATAGGCAGCCAGGCTGATGGGGGTCAGGGTGGCATCCACTCCGCCGGTAATCATGGCCTGGGCACGCCCATAGCGGATGGCATCGTAAGCCATCCCGATCGAGTCGGCACCGGTAGCGCAGGCGGAAGCAACCCCAAAATTTGGACCGCGGGCGCCGGTACGCAGCGCGACCTGGACGGCGGCGGCGTCAACAACAATCATAGTGGCCAGGAAGGGATTGATGCGGCGCGGTCCTTTTTCTTCCAGGACATGAAATTCGTTGTGGTAGGTCGCAATGCCGCCAACTGCGGAGCCTACATTCGAGCCCACCTGGTAGGCATTGTGCTCGTTGATTACCAGCTTCGATTGCTCCATGGCCTGAGCTAACCCGGCAACTGCAAATTGGGTGAAGCGATCCATGCGGCGGGCTTCTTTGAATGACATATAGTTCAATGGATCGAAGCCGCGAGCTTC
>JBFYSP010000121.1:0-12845 GCA_041301395.1 Anaerolineae bacterium | reverse complement strand
TCTTCGGGTGTCAGTTTGACTACATAGCTCTGATTCATGTTGCTTGCCTCCGTTTTTCAGTATCACTCTTCGGATGCAAGTTTTATGCGAATTCCTGGTATGATCGTTGACAGACTACTGAGGCACTGAAAAATACATCAGTGCCTCAGCTGCTTTTTCACGAGTTCAGTGATTCCTGGAGTAAACCAATCGCATGGACGACGCGCGCCCGGTTTTCTTCTAGCTGATGCCAGCGGGAGGCGCCGGAGGGGTGCGGTAAGGGGACGACCCAACGACGATCGACCTGCTTGCGCGTCCCAATAATTTCCTCCAACGTTTGACCAGCCGGATAGAACAACCCGATCGCCAGCCTGCCGACCGGGATGATGAGCTGCGGATCGACCAGGGAAATCTCGGCCTGCAGATAGGGGCGGCACAACTCCTGCTCCTTTCGGGAAGGGACGCGATCGCCGCTGCCGGATTTGGCTCGCCCGGGGTAGCATTTGGTGACCGCGGTCATGTACTGGCTCTGACGGAACCAAGTCTCATCGATGCCGGCCTGTGCCAGCCATTTGAACAGGCGCGAGCCGCTGCCAGCATTAAAAGGGCGCCCGGCTTCCTTCTCTGTGATTCCAGGCGCCTGGCCGACCAGCATGATGCGGGCGCCGATTCCACCGGAGAAGATGGCGCGCGGGAAGATATCATGCCCGGCATCCAGGCACAGCCGGCAGGCATGCAGGCGGGCGTGCAGGACGGCAAGGGCTTCGGTGCGGTGATTATCGTGAGTTAGCATCCAGTCATCAGTCTCCGGTGTCCTGGTCAATTTTATCCCAACCAAAACTATTCATCGCCTTAACTTTTCGTAATCCTCTTGACTCCTTTCGGAAATGAAGTATAATCTACTTACTTTGTTCAATGAAGAAAGAAAGTAGATGCAAAAACAGCTCATCGGCAACCGAAACCTGATCCGCGCCATCAACCGCTCCTCGGTCTTGAACACGATCAAGACTCTGGGGCCGGTATCGCGCACAGAGATCGCAAAACACTCCGGGTTGAGCGCGGCTACCATCACCGCTATCTCCGCTGAGCTGCTCGAAAGCGGCCTGATTTTTGAAAAAGAGGCCGGCGACTCGAGCGGCGGTCGCAAACCCATCCTGCTGGCGCTCAATCCTCGCGGTGGGTTCGTCATTGGCGCCAAGCTTACCGAGGATCACATCAGCGTCGCACTAACCGACCTGGAAGCCACCGTGCTCGCCAGCCAAACCATTCCCCTGGCAGAGATTTCTCAGCAAGCCATCCTGGATGCCCTATGCCAGGTCGTAAACGATATCCTGGCTGCCAATAAAGTTGATCGCCGGCGTTTCTATGGGGTCGGCGTGGGGTTGGCGGGCATCGTCGACCCCGGGCGAGGCTTGCTGCGCCAATCTCCGATTTTTGGCTGGGACCAGGTGCCGGTTGCCGATCTGTTGTGTTCTTCCGTAGAGGCGCCAGTCTACATCGATAATGACGTTAATACCTTAACCCTGACCGAGCTGTGGTTTGGCCGGGGCCAGGGCATTGACAATTTTCTGACGGTGACAATCGGGCGCGGCGTTGGACTGGGGATTGTCCTGGGCGGCAAGCTATATACCGGCGCCAGGGGCGGTGCGGGTGAATTGGGTCACACGGTCATCGACCCGGCTGGTCCACTGTGCGCCTGCACAAAACGCGGCTGCCTTGAGACCTATGTTTCCGACCCCGCGTTGTTGCGCCAGGCGCAGGAAGCCGGATTGGAGGTCTCGACCATAGAGATGCTGGTTGGTAAGGCCGAGGCCGGCAATCCGCTGGCGCGTGCCATACTGGCCCAGGCCGGCGAACTGCTCGGTCGTGCCATTGCCAACCTGGTCAATTTACTGGTGCCGCAGCTGATCATCCTGAGCGGAGAAGGCGTACGCGTCGGGGAGTGGATGTTCGGCCCGATGCGCCGCTCGCTGCAAGAGCAGGTGATGCCGCCGCTGCGCAGGGATGTAGATCTACAGATCGATGTCTGGGACGAATATGCCTGGGCTCGCGGCGCAGCCGGACTGGTATTGCGCCATTTATTTGAGTCGCCAGTAGATAAAGAAAGGCTGGCAGCGGCATGATCTCTGCCCTATAATTTTTTTAATGTTGATTTTTCAGTGAGCAAAATAAGTCAAAAAGCCATTTACTTGATTGACCACGATCAGCAAACGGAGGCGCCTGGAAGAAATTAACCCAATCAATCCACCTGACCCATCAATTGTTTACTCAACCATTAATCAATATAGGAGATTTTCGATGTCCACTAAACGCTTTTTTAACATCTTGGGTGTCTTGCTTGTAACCACGACGCTGCTGCTGTCTGGCTGTGCCCAGACGGCTGAGCCCACCCAGGCGCCGGCAGCTACTGAACCGCCGGCGGCAGCCCCCCCGACTGCCGTGCCCCCTACAGCCTTACCACCCACGGCAGTACCGCCCACAGAAGTGCCGCCCACACCTGAACCGGTCGAGATCACCTACTGGCACACGATGAGTGATCCTGAGACAGCCCAGCTTGATAAAGTTGTGGCTGCCTTTGAAGCTGCCAACCCGGGTATTATTGTCAAGCCTACTCGCTATGCCTACGACGACTTCAAGCCGGCGCTGCTCACTTCCCTGGCCGGCGGAGAAGGCCCGGACACTGCCCGCATGGATATCGCCTTTGTGCCGGAGTTTGCCGACCAGGCTGTTCTGATGCAACTCGATGGCAACATGCCCGGTTTCGACGAGATTAAGGCAGCCGTATTCCCCGGCCCGCTGTCAACAAATTTCTGGAAAGGCCATTACTACGGCCTTCCGCAAAACACCAACACCCAGGTGTTGCTTTGGAACAAGGCAGTTTATGAGGCCGCCGGATTGACTGAGCCTCCCAAGACGATGGAGGAGTTTGCCACGGTAGCCTGCCAGCTTTCCAAGGGCGAAGAGCAGTACGGCTATGCTCTGGGCGGCACGTATTTCTGGGCTCCCGCACCGATCTTCTACGCCATGGGCGGCAAGATTGTCGATCCCGATATCACCACCGCCACCGGATACATCAACGGTCCGGAAAGCGTGGCGGCCTTCACCATGCTCACCGACCTGTACAACCAGGGCTGCATCTCCCCGAATCTGCTGGGCGGCGGCATTGGTACTGCAGATGGGCATGCCACCGGGCTTTACGCCAGCATCATCGACGGCCCCTGGATGGTAGACATCTACAAGGGCAACTACCCCGACTTCCCAGTCAACTTTGCCTTGGTACCCACCGGCCCCGACGGCACGACCAGTTCGGTAGTGGGCGGCGAAGACCTGGTCGTCTTCTCTGGCACCCAGAACAGCGAAGCGGCTATGACATGGGCTGCCTTCCTGCTCAGCGAAGAATCCCAGAAGATGATGGCTGAAGTGGGCGTAATGCCAACCCTTGCCGGCTTGGCAAGCGACCCCAGCATGCCAGCCTACTTTGCTGTATTCATGGAGCAGCTAAAGACTGCCCAGGCCCGTGTCCCGCATCCCAAGTGGGGCGACATGGACGGGGCAATCAATAATGCCTTCCAGCGCATGCTGCGCGGCGAGCAGACCCCCCAGGAAGCCCTGGATCAGGCTGCTGAGGAAATCAACGCCCTGCTGCAGTAAATG
The DNA here is from genome assembly GCA_041301395.1 of Anaerolineae bacterium. Lineage (GTDB taxonomy): Bacteria > Chloroflexota > Anaerolineae > Anaerolineales > UBA4823 > CTSoil-045. The sequence continues at coordinate 9,212 of JBFYSP010000121.1, read as the reverse complement.
AGTCATTCGCAGATCCTTCTCCTTTGAAAGGCTTCCCCTCTCATTTTCTACCCTACTTCGGGCTGAAATCAGGAGGGGAAGCCAGGAGAAGCGTACTCAGTCTACGGTGCTACCTTACTCAACACCAACCGATCAACTAGCCAGGGCGATATGATACACTCCACACGCCAGCGTAACCTCACCAAACTGCTCCGGGCGGCGCCCTTTCTCTTGCCAGGGCTGCTGTTGTACGGCACCTTCATCTTGCTGCCGATGCTCTATTCACTGCGTGTCAGCTTTTACGATTGGAAGGTGCTCAACGCGTCGCTGTCCACCTGGATAGGGTTTGACAACTATGCCCGTGCCCTGAGCGACCCAATTTTCCAACGGGCGGTGCTCAACACCATCGCATATGCCCTGGTAACCGTGCCGGCGCAGATCGCCTTGGGGCTGGGGGTGGCTGTATTGCTCAACCAACCGCTGCGAGGCCGTCCTGCCCTCCGCGTCCTGTATTATCTCCCGGTGATCACCTCCTGGGTGATCGTCAGCTTGCTGTTCGAGTACATGTTCAGCGGGCAGGCCGGGCTGATCAACTATCTGCTGCGTGACGTTCTCGGTGTCATTCCTAATAACATCCGCTGGCTGGCTGATCCCGTCCTGGCATTTGTCCCGATCCACCTGCTGGGCATCTGGAAAGGAGTCGGCTGGACATCTGTGATCTTGCTTGCCGGGCTGCAGTCCATCCCCATAGAGCTGGAAGAAGCCGCCCAGGTAGACGGAGCGGGCGCGGTCCAGCGCTTCTTCGGGATTACGCTGCCCTTACTGCGGCCCACACTGATTTTCCTGACCGTGGTACTGACCATTGGGGCTCTGAATGCTTACATCTCAAATCTGCTGCTCACCAACGGTGGCGACCCGCTCGACAAGACGCATTTTGTTCTAACGCTGATGTACGAAGCCACATTCACCAAACTGGATTTCGGCTATGGCTCGGCTATCAGTTGGTTGTTGACTGCCGCGGTCTTTGCCATCAGTATCTTTCAGATTCGGCTGCTGCGCCGCCGGGTGGAGATATAAAAAATGAGACTTAGCCGCCAACGCCTGCTCAAACGATGGCTCGCCTATGCCCTGCTCCTGGCCGGGGCGGTGTTGGTGATCCTCCCCTTCTGGTATATGGTCATCACCTCCCTGAAACCACAGGCGATGATTTTTGAGTTTCCGCCGCGTTTGTGGCCTGCTCAGGTGACCCTCAAAAACTATGTCCAGGCGTTGAGTAAAGACATGTTTGGCCTGTATTTCTTGAACAGCCTGTTCGTTGCCGTGGTGACCACGGCTACCACGGTGCTGGTTTCTACACTGCTGGCCTATGCCTTTGCCCGGCTGGATTTCCCCGGCAAGGAACCTCTCTTTTACGTCATCCTGCTGGGGATGATGATACCGCCGGTTATGCTGATCATCCCGCAGTTTATCATCGCCAAGCAGATCCATCTCTTGGATAAATTCATCGGTCTGATAGCCATCTATGTGACAATGAACATCTCGATCAACACCTTCTTGCTGCGCGGTTATTTCGAGGGCATACCGCGCGAATTGGAGGAGTCCGCTTTGATCGACGGTGCCAGCCAGATGACGATCTTTTGGCGAATCGTGATGCCGCTCTCCGGGCCTGGATTGGCAGTCGTAACCATCTTCACCTTTTTATACAGTTGGGACGAATTTCCCTGGGCGCATGTCGCCATCAAAGAGACCACCCGGCGCACGCTGCCTATCGCCATCGCCCTGTTCCAGGGACAACACCTGACGGAGTGGGGGCAGGTGTTTGCCGCCTCGATCGTAGCGGTTGTGCCTGTCATCGTGGTCTTTGTCATCCTCCAGCGATATTTCATTCGTGGCATTGCCACCAGCGGGTTGAAGGGCTAGCCATGCTGCTATTGGATTTATACCCACTTAAAGGCACATTCCAACCAGGGGAGGAAGTGCGAATCCTGGTAATCCTGCACAGTGCCCAGGCCGGAGCCGCAACCCTGGAGATCAGCGTCTCCCACCTGGACAGGACGGTTGCTGTAGTTCACCGGGCTCTGTCCCTTGAGGAGGGTGAGCAAAAAATCGTCATAGCCTATCAGCCCGTGGGACAGACGGGGAGCGGTTATGGGGTTGACGCCCGCTTGTTGGATGCCAGTGGAATCGAGCATGCCCGGCGCAGCACGGCGTTCGATGTGCAGACAATCTGGACGGATTACCCGCGCTACGGCTTCCTATGCGATTTCAAACCAGACCGGCAGGACATCGACGAGACGCTGGACGCATTGCTCCGCTTTCATATCAATTCATTGCAATTCTATGACTGGCAGTATCGCCACCATGCATTGCTGTCGCCGCAAGATGAATACATTGACCCGCTGGGGCGGTTGCAATCTTTGACGGTGGTGCGCAGCTTGCTGGATGCAGCCCACCAGCGAGGCATGGCCGGTATGCCATATCTGGCAGTTTACGCCGCTGGCCTGGATTTTTCGGCAGCGCACCCGGGGTGGGCGCTATACGGGGCAGACGGTCAGCCGCTGAAATTCTTCGACTTCCTGGGCTTGATGGACCCCACCCCTGGCCGGGGATGGAGCCAGCACCTGCTGGCCGAATGTGGCCAGGTGCTGCAGGCCCTTCCCTTTGACGGCTTGCATGTGGATCAATATGGCGACCCGAAAGAGGGCTACGATGCGGTCAACCAGCCGGTGGATATCCCCGCAGCCTTTACTGCTTTTGTGCGCAATTTGAAAGCCAGTTATCCCCAGGCGGCAGTGCTATTTAACGCGGTGGGCAACTGGCCTATTGAGAGCCTGGCTACCGCCCCGGTAGACTCGGTATACATCGAAGTCTGGCCTCCCGCCGTGCGCTACCGCGACCTGACCGAGATAATCGACCAGGGGCGAGCAATCTCGCTGGGCAAGCCGGTGATCCTGGCGCTCTACCAGCCGGCAGAAAATGAGGCCAGTATTCGCCTGGCCAACGCTTTCATTCAGGCCGCAGGAGCAACGCGGATCGCGCTGGGCGAGCAGGCGCGTTGGCTGGCCGACCCATATTTTCCTAAGCACCAACCGCTAAGTGATGGTCTCTACCATTCGCTGCGGCAGGAAAGTGATTTTGCCGTTCGCTACGGTGAGCTGCTGGGGCCCCGTACCACCCAGGCGAGTGATGTGCAGGTAATCGCCCCGGAAGGGATCTGCTCTTTCCCTCACCAGGGAGCGGGGTGTTTGGTGATTGGCCTGGTCAACACCCACGGGCTGGATGATCCACGCTGGGACCAGGCCCATCCTGCTCCACAGCCGCTATCCAATTGCTGGATCGAAATTCATGGTGCGCCGGGTATGCACCGGGCATGGTGGGCAAATCCAGAGAGCGACACGCCGGTTTTGGCGCCAATCGACATCCAGCGGCAGGGAGAAACCCTGATCCTGTGCTTGCCGGATATTCATTATCATTCCCTGCTGGTATTATCACAGGAAAATCTGGAGCAACAAGATGCTTGATCACAGGATCATTCGCAGCCTGGAAATAATCCATGCCAGCCAGGCATTCAGCGGGGCATACCTGGCCAGCCCCAACTTTCCGACTTATCATTATTGCTGGTTTCGTGATGGATCCTTCATCGCCTATGCCATGGATTTATATGGCGAGCATGAAAGCGCCCGTCGCTTCCATAACTGGGCTGCCGCCATGGTGAATGCCCGAGCGGAAATTGTCCAACGGGCGGTTGAGACGGGGCGGAGCGGGGCGGCCCTTAAGGCCGAGGATATCCTGCACACTCGCTATGCCGTCGATGGGGCTGAGTCAGGCGAAGACTGGCCCAACCACCAACTGGATGGCCTGGGGACCTGGCTCTGGGCGCTGGAACAGCATCGGAATTTGAATGCAAAGCCCCTGTCATCGGAGCACCTTGGCGCAGCTCGCCTGGTTGCAGACTATCTGGAGGCGCTTTGGCCGCGGCCTTGCTTCGACTGCTGGGAGGAATTCAGCGATCAAGTGCATCTGCATACCCTGGCGGCGATCTATGCCGGGTTGCAGGCCGAGGCGCGGCTCAACGAGCGGGAGCATGCCGCGGCGCTCGAAATTATACTCGATACAATATTCTCGCGGGGAGTCTACCAGGGGGCCTTCGTTAAGTTCCTGGGCAGCCGCCAGGTGGATGCCTCGCTCCTGGGTCTGGGGGTGCCGTATGGCGTTGTGGCTGTCGATGACGAGCGTATGCGCCAAAGCGTGGCGCGCATCGAAGCGGAGTTGCGGGCGCCGGGCGGTGGAGTGCATCGCTACCGGGCCGATACCTATTATGGTGGCGGTGAGTGGGTGCTATTGACCGCCTGGTTGGGCTGGTATTATGCCATCTCGGGAAAGCGAGAGTGCGCCCAGGACTTTCTGCGCTGGGTTGAGTCTTGCGCCGACCAGGCCGGCAATCTGCCCGAACAAATCCCGGTAAACCTCAATGATCCCCACTATTACCCCGAGTGGGTGATGCGCTGGGGTGCGATCGCCAATCCGCTGCTCTGGTCGCATGCCATGGCGTTGATTTTACGAAAATGTCTGGAATAAATCGGGGCTAAAAAATCTCGACCTGGCTCTCGGCCCGCCGCTCTTCAACCCATTCCCGGATTGCCTGGGTCTGCACCAACAGCAAAGCATCCGGGGAGAGCGGCTGGTTTGCATTGCGTTCGATTACCTGGATAATGTGATAACCGATGGCCGTTTGCAGCACCGGCGTATGCTGGCCCGCCTCCAGCTTGAAGACCGCCTCATCGACGGCGGGGTCAAGCAGGTACCCACGCGGGAACCACCCCAGCTCGCCGCGCGTCGCCGGGTCGTATTGAGCTGCCAGCTGGGCAAAATCAGCCCCACCATCCAGCTGGGCGATTACTTGGTTGGCTTCATCCGGGTTATCGAACAGAATCTGCCAGGCATGCACCTGTTCGGCGGTCACCGGTACTTGCTCCAGGATTTTATCTCGCATCCAAGCGGCGGCCACGGAGCGCCGCAGAGCATCCTGGAAAGTTTCAGCGTCGTAGCTATTCGCCGTCAGCCAGCCGGCCAGCGCCTGCTCCCCGCCCATCTGCTCAGCGAGCTGCGCCAAACGCGCCTCCAGCGCCGCATCATCGACCACAAAACCCTGCTCGCCCGCCCCCTGGGCCAGGAGAGCCTGGTCAATCAGCTCATCCAGGACGCGCTGCCGGTCCTCATCCGTGGGCTCGGACCCCTGCGCCGATTGATAACGGCTCAACTCGGCCTGGTATTCCGCCAGGGTGATCCCCTGGTCATTGACCCTGGCGGCCAGGGGCTCCGGTGTGGCAGTAGGCGGAGCAGGCGTGGCGGTCGACTCCAGCGTGGCGCTCGGCTCGTCGTTCGAGGTGGGAAGCGTGGCTTCCGGCGCCGGGCCGCCTTGCGAGCAGGCCGCCGCGAGCAACAGCAGGCCGGCCAGCAGCAGGAGCAGCCAGCCTTTTTCCTGTAGGGTGAAGTGCAGTGATTTTTTGCTGCGTGAAGGATCATTTGGGAGGGTATACATCGCCGCCTATTATACCCTCTCAACGACGGCGCAGTCCGAGGATCAGCAGCGCTGCCCCAAGCAGGACCCCCGCCAGGATAACCAGCAGCAGCGGGTCAATTCCGCTGCTCGCGGCCGCCGGAATGCTTTGCGAGGTTGCTGAAGGTTCGGCTGGCATTGTTGTAAGCGCCGTTGGACGCCCGGGCATGGACGTGGCAGTAGAGCGAGCCGGCGGCGCCTGGCTGGCCTGGGCGGCCGTCGGGCTGGGTGTTGGCGCAGCACTGGCAGGTACAATCACCAGCTTTTCCCCCGGCCGGATGATGGATTGATCCGTCAGTCCATTCAGCGCCAGCAGGTCGGGCAGGCTGACCTGATATGCGGCGGCTATGCTCCACAATGCCTGACCCGCCTGCACCTCGTGCACCACCGAGCTGTCTGCAGCCGGAGCTGCCGTTTCCAGCGGCGCCACCGCCCCTCCAGAAGATGCTCCTGGATCCGGCTGGCCCCAGCCCTCGGTCCACATGAACGTGACTTCGATCCAGTCGTTCGCTCCCGGTGGCAGCCCGATCTGGCTGCCTACGCCATCCCCCAGGTCGATGCCGAAGGGCGCGGTCACCGTCCGCCCATACTGGTCCTGCCCGCCGTTGTAGCCGTTGAAAAAAGCAGCCTGAGCCTCGGGCAGGCCTAACGCCAGGTCGGCAAACATGCGGCGCGGTTGGGGATCGTAAACGCTGGCCCAGTAGTTGTCGTCAACGTTCCATGGCCCGGCTTCCCCCACCAGAAAGGCGGCTGCCTTACCCTTGTATCCGATAAAAACGGTATAGCCCTGCCCGGTCTGATAGCCCTTACTATTGCAGGATTGACTGCCGCCGTTGGCGAGCTTCAAGCAGGCATCCGGCAGCGCCACAATCGGTTTCCCCTTGGAGTTGTAATGCGTGGCAAAGATAGTGTACGTGCGCGGGCTGCTTTGCCAGGACGGGATGCCATGCAGGAGGCGTTCCACCTCCCATTGTCCTTGCGTCCAGGCAGCCAGCCGCAAGCAGCCTGGTAAACCCAACCGGGCGCACAGCGTCATCCGGCTATCTCGAATCACCTGGGAGACCCGCCTGTTATAGCCAAACAGGCGCAGCAAGGTGCGTTTTTGTGGTAAAGAAAGATCGGGGGTCAGGATGATGGGCAGCGATGTCTCTGCCAACCGGCGCAGCTGCTCTTGTTCCTGCCGGGCGGCATCCTGCACCTGGCCCACCTGCTGCTCGCTAAGGATATCCGAGGCGCGCAAATCTTCCAGCGGGCCATCGGTCAGCGCCAGGTAGGCCAGCACCGGTTTCTGCCCCCAGGTCGAGGCTGCCGGGCGCAGCACAGCCGGCTGCCAGATCAGCGCCAGCAGCCAGGCAAGCAACCATGCCAGCCACAGCCATCGTTTATAGGTCTGCTGATGGCCGGTCAGATCGCCTATCCAGTGATTTTTCGCCGCCTGGAATGCAAGGAGACTAGAGGTCTGGCTTTTTTCCATTAGACCTACGATTATAAGGCCACTTTTTTCATTATTCGCCTTGACAGAGGCATGAAAAGTGAGCATAATTACAGTTGCGAACGAAACTTGAAAGGCTAAGACGGAGGAAAGTAGACCAGGGAAAGCCGACAGGGAGGCGTGGGGCAGCGACTGAGACCCCCGCCCGGTGGAAGCTGGTTGAAGTTCCCTCCCGAGCCGCCCGGGTGAACGACGCACCCAGTAGTCCGGGACGCAGCCCTCGCGTTAACGAAAGGGAGTCAATCGCCGTGAGTATGGCTGTTGGCTTACGAGCGGCCTGTGCAAACAGGCAACCAGGGTGGTACCGCGGGACCCCGTCCCGTCCCTGAATTGGGACGGGACTTTTTATTTGCTGGCTGCCAGTCATTGCCCAGGGGAGCATTCCTCACCGAGAGATGCCGGACAGCCGAACAGGAGGACGTATGCAAGAGCAACTCAATGCAATCCAACAAGAGGCCCTGGCCGGCCTGGAGCAGGTGCAGGACGACGATGGGCTGCAGCGCTGGAAGGTGGCTTATCTGGGGCGCAGCGCCCCGTTGATGCAGACCTTCGATAAGCTGGGCACGCTGCCTAAGGAGGAACGCCCGCTGATCGGCCGGCGCGCCAACGAGGTGAAACAAGCACTCGAAGGAGCCTATGCCGACAAAGCCAAAAGTCTGCGCCAGGCTGCTCTGCAGCGCTCGCTGCAAACCGAGCGGCTGGATGTGACCCTATCGGGCAGGAGTATGCCGCGCGGCCGCATCCATCCCACCACGCAGACCCTGCGCGATCTGAACCGCACCTTTGCCGAGATGGGCTTCCAGGTGTACCGCTCACGGGAAGTCGAAAGCGACGAGTACAACTTCCAGCTGCTTAACTTCCCCCTCAACCACCCGGCGCGTGAAATGCAGGACTCCTACTACCTGGATACCGGTCGGACACCCGGAGAGAACCCGATCATGTTTCGCACCCACACCTCGCCGGGACAAATCCGGGCGATGCGCGAATATGCCGCTGAAAACCCGGAAAACCCGCCGCCCATCCGCATCGTGCTGCCCGGCATGTGCGCCCGCTATGAGCAAATCACCTCGCGCTCGGAGATGCAGTTCAACCAGTTGGAAGGCCTGGCAGTCGGCGAGTACATCACTTTCGGCGACCTGAAAGGCACGCTGAGCGACTTTGCACGGCGCTTCTTTGGCCAGGCCGTGCGTACCCGCTTCCGCGCCTCGCACTTCCCCTTCACTGAGCCCTCCGCCGAGATGGACGTGGAATGCTTCGTCTGCGGTGGCACTGGCTGCGCGGTCTGCAAGCGCAGCGGCTGGCTGGAGATCCTGGGCTGCGGCATGGTCCACCCGGTGGTGCTGCAAAACGGCGGCTATGACCCGCGGCGCTATACCGGCTATGCCTTCGGCATGGGGCCAGAACGCATTACGATGCTGCGCCACCGCATCGATGATATCCGCTATTTCTGGGCGAATGATTTGAGATTTCTGGAGCAATTTTAGCCATGAAACTACCCCTGACTTGGATCAAAGACTACGTTGACATCTCCCTCCCCATCGATGAGTTGGCCCACCGCTTGACGATGGCCGGCCTGGAAGTGGAGGAGATTACCTATGTCGGGCTGCCGATGCCCGGCAGTAACTCCAGCAGCTTGCAGCAGAGCGAGATGAAGGTCTCCGGGCTGAGCTGGGAGGCGGACAAGATAGTGACAGCGGCGGTACTGGAAGTGATGCCGCACCCCAACGCCGACCGGCTGGTTCTGTGCCGGCTGGATGACGGGCAGCAAGAGCACATCGTGCTGACCGGAGCGCCCAACCTGTACCCATACAAAGGCCAGGGACCGCTGGGGTTCCCGCTCAAGGTGGCATACGCTAAGGAAGGCGCCCGCATTTACGACGGTCACCAACCGGGCCAGGTACTCACCACACTCAAGCGAGCCAAGATTCGCGGGGTGGACTCCTATTCGATGATCTGCTCCGAGAAGGAGTTGGGCATCTCGGATGAACACGAAGGCGTGATCCTGCTGGATGCGGATGCGCCGGTGGGTGTGCCGCTGGTGGAGTACATGGGCGACGCGGTGCTGGACATCGCCATCACGCCCAACATCGCCCGAGACGCTAACGTGCAGGGGGTAGCGCGCGAGATCGCCGCGCTGACCGGCGTGCCGCTGCGCCAGCCATCTTACGAGGTGGGCTGGAG
>JBFYSP010000114.1:0-5102 GCA_041301395.1 Anaerolineae bacterium | reverse complement strand
GATACCATAGGCGCTGTGGGGGCTGTGGTTGGTTTCTTGAGGCATAGACCCATTTTAGCAAAGGAGCGCGGCTTCCTCCACCCGCTGAAGCGGGGTGGTTTCCGCCGCGAAGAAGTATGAACAGCTCGATTCTGGACATTTCCTGCCATCCATCTTTTGACGGCTTATCCAAATCGTGGTACGCTTAGGCAAACTTAACGCAGGTACGGTAGTCTTATTATGCTAGAAGAACTTCCCCGTCTCGAGTTTTTACCGATTGATTCCCTTGTTCTGCATGAATGGCATGACGACCAACGCACACCGCCGCTGATCGAACGCATACGGGAGAGCGCCTTGTTCCGCAATCCACCGGTAGTGGCGCCTCTGCCAGACGGGAGTGAACGATTCATGGTCCTGGATGGCGCCAACCGCTTCACCGCCTTGCAGCAGATGGGCTACCGAGACATCCTGGTGCAAGTTGTGCAGCCCGAGGATGCCGGTGTGCGCCTGGAAAATTGGAACCATGTCATCTGGGGGGTAACTCCAGCCGTTTTTATCGCTGCCATCCGCTCCCTGCAAGGAATTTCCCTGGGAGAACCCTCGGATCAGCAGGCAGAACCTGAACTGATCGGCGGCTGCGGATTGGCGCTTATCCAGGTTCCGGGCAGTATCCAATATAACCTGTGTGCAGAAACGGACGACCTGCTCTCCCGGGTCCATCTGCTCAATGATCTGGTAATGAGCTATATCGGTAGCGCACACCTGGATCGCACCAATGTGCGCCAGGTTGACCTGCTGGCAAACATCTACCCTGGATTGAGCGGGTTGGTCATTTTTCCCCATTTTGACGTGGTGGATGTGCTGGAACTGGCGGGTGCAGGTTACCTGCTGCCTGCGGGCATCACCCGCTTCACAATTGCACCCCGTGCCCTGCACATCAATTATCCATTGAGCGAGCTGGCAACTGATAAGCCGCTCGAGGAAAAAAATGCCGCCCTGCGTCAGTGGATCCAGGAGCGCATTGCCCGCAAAGGCGTCCGCTATTACGCCGAGCCCACCTTTTTATTCGACGAATGAGACAGCTATGGATATCTTTTTTCAAGACCCAACAGAAGTTCCACTGCCTCCCGATGAAGTTCGAATCCGTGCGCTGCGCGCCGAAACCTATCCAGACGGCAAGCGGGTGCGCGTTTACTTAGAAGTCGACCCATCTCAGCAGCGGCCATCTGCCGACCTGGCAATCCGGGATTCCGCCGGCAACGAAGACACCAACACGAGCATTGTGGAAAGCATGTACCGCAAAATGGAGCTCACCATGCACCTGCGCCGCCCACAGCCGGGAGAAACCTACACCTTGAGTGCGCTTGTTTTTTTCGTCCAGCAGCCCCCGCAAGGCGAAGAACCGGACCCACAGCTGCGCCAGATTGTTGATTCTCGGGAAGTCATCGTGCAGGCGCACGCTGCTCCACCAGCTGATCGCGTATGAGGTCACTGCTCCGGCTGCGTGAAGTCCTTTCACCTTACCGGTACCAGGTGAGTTTACTGCTCCTGGTTGTGCTGGGAGCGACCCTCGCCAGCCTGGCTATTCCGGCGATTTTACAGCGCATCATCGATGTTGGCCTGGCGCAAGACCGCATGCTGTACCTGGGATTATCCGCCCTGTTGATCCTGCTGGTCGGGAGCGCGCGCAGCGGTCTGCTCTACGTACAGCGTTACCTGGGGGAATGGGTCGCCACGCAGGTCGGTTTCGATATGCGCAACCGGCTGTTCGACCACATCCAGCACCTCTCATTCAGCTTCCACGATCATTCTCAGACCGGTCAATTAATCAGCCGCTGTATCGAAGATGTGCGCGCCATCGAGCGTTTCACTGGTTTTGGCGTGGTAGAGATCGTACGGCTGGGCCTCTTAGTGGTTGGCATTGTGGGGATATTATTCTGGGCACAACCGGCTCTGGCTGCCATCGCTCTGCTACCCATGATCCCTCTGGTATTGATCACCACGAACTTCGGCTCTCGAGTCGGCAAATACTTCCTGGATGTGGATAACACCCTAGGAGAGCTGTCCTCTCGGGTCCAGGAGAATGTCAGCGGGGTACAGGTCGTGCGGGCATTTGCCCGCGAGCCTTATGAGATCGAGCGTTTCTCTTTCACCAACCGGGTGCTCTACCAGGCGCGCATCAAGGTGCTTGGCGAGTTTTCAAAAGTGATGCCCACCAGCCACTTCCTGGTGGCGCTCAGCACCATCTTGATCCTGTGGTTCGGGGGGCAGATGGTGATCGATGGGCAGATGACCGTAGGAGAGCTGGTGGCTTTTAACAGCTATATGCTGATGCTGGCCGCGCCTGCCCAACAGCTAACCTGGCTGGTAAACATGGCCGGAGAAGCCGCTGCCGGGGTGCAGCGCACCTTTGAAGTGCTTGACCTGCAGCCGGAAATCGAGACACCCCCCGGAGCCACCCTATTGCCCACGCTTTCGGGGCAGGTAACTTTCGATAACGTATGCTTTCAATACAGCCGGCAGACCATCCCAACCCTGGATGATATCAATTTCAGCGTCGCCCCGAACCAGGTGGTTGCCTTAATCGGGCCGACCGGGTCCGGGAAAACATCCCTGGTAAACCTGATTCCGCGCTTTTACGACGCTTCCCAGGGCAGCGTCCAGGTAGATGGCTGCGATGTGCGCCAGGTGGACCTGGTGACCCTGCGCCGCCAAATAGGCATCGTCCTGCAGACCTCTTTACTCTTCTCGACCACTATTGCGGAGAATATCGCCTATGGTCGCCCAGAAGCGAGCCAGGAAGAGATTGTCGCTGCTGCCAGGGCAGCCCAGGCTCACGAGTTTATTGAGCAGCTGCCAGAAGGCTACCAGACCGTGGTAGGCGAACGCGGCGTGACCCTCTCCGGCGGGCAGCGCCAGCGGGTTGCCATCGCCCGAGCCTTGCTGCTCCAGCCGCGCATCCTAATCCTGGACGACTCCACCTCCAGCGTCGATACCGAGACCGAGCAGATGATTCAGCAAGCCCTGGACGATTTGATGTCAGGCCGCACCACCTTCGTGATCGCCCACCGCCTGTCTACCGTCCGCCGGGCAGACTTGATCCTGGTGATGGATCACGGCCGTATAGTCCAACGCGGTACCCACTCGCTGCTGCTTACTCAGGGTGGCCTGTACCGCGAGATTTATGAGCTGCAGCTACGCGATCAGGAAGAGTTCCGCGAAGCGATGGAAAGCATCGATGTCACAAGTACCGCCTAGCCCGGACGATATCCCGCAAAAAGGTTATGACCCTCAGGTGACCCGCCGCCTGGTCGGGCTGATGTCGCCGTATAAAGCTCGGCTGGCGGTTTCAGTGCTCCTGATGCTGATCAACTCGGCAGCCGCCGTGGCAGGCCCATACCTGGTCAAGGTCGCCATCGATTCCGGGATAGCGGCCGGCAACCGGGAAGTACTTGCAAAAACCGTCTTGATATACCTGGCTGCTATTTGCCTGCAGTGGATCTCGATCTACTGGCGAATTAACATCATGGCACACGTCGGGCAGTCCATCATCTACGAGCTACGCTCTCAGCTGTTCGAACACCTGCAAAAGCTATCCCTGAGTTTTTACAACCGCTACAGTGTCGGGCGGGTTATCGTAAGGGTGATCAACGACGTGGGTGTGCTGCGCGAGTTCATCACCTGGGCACTCCTGGCCGTGGCGCGCGATCTCTTTACCCTGATCGGCATCCTGATTGCCATGCTATTCCTTAACTGGCAGCTTTCGCTGATCACCTTCAGCGTGCTGCCGATAATGATCCTGGTCACGATCTTGTTTCGCAAGCGCGCCCGCGATAATTACCGCCAGGTAAGGGCAGCCATTAGCTGGGTTAACTCCGTCCTGGCCGAAAACATCAACGGCATCCGGGTCGTACAGGCTTTCTCCCGCCAGCCAGTCAATTATGCTTATTTCAGCAACAACGTGAACAAGAACAACCTGGACACCAACCTGCGCGCCGCCCGGGTTGCTGCTGCTTTTCCATCCGCGATCGATTTCCTGGGAGCGCTGGCCGTCGCCCTGGTTGTTTGGGTAGGTGGTGTAATCATTCTTAAAGATACAGCCGGCCCAACCATCACCGCAGGCGTATTGATCGCTTTCGTGCTGTACATCGATCGTTTCTTTGAGCCCATCCGCGACCTCAGCCAGCGTTACGATACCTTTCAATCGACCATGGCAGGCGGCGAGAGGGTCTTCGCCCTGTTAGACACCCCTCCCGAGGTGGTGGATGACCCGCATGCCATCGAATTGCCGGTCATCCAGGGTGATGTGCGCTTCGATCGGGTATCCTTCCATTACACCGATGACCCCACCCTGGTATTGGAGGATGTCTCCCTGTGGATCAGGCCAGGCGAGACGGTCGCCCTGGTCGGAAAAACCGGCGCGGGAAAATCCACCCTCGTCAAGCTGGTCAGCCGTTTCCACGATCCTACCTCAGGGGTCGTGCTCATCGATAGCCACGACCTGCGCAAGGTCACCCAGCATAGCCTGCGCAGCCAGATGGGCATCGTCCTGCAGGACCCGTTCCTGTTCAGCGGATCCGTGACGGATAACATCCGCTTCGGGCGGCTGGATGCCAGCGACGAAGAAGTTGTCGCTGCGGCCCGGGCAGTAGGTGCGCATGAATTTATCAGCAAGCTGCCGCAGGGCTATAACTCGCCTGTAGAAGAAGGCGGCATTGTTCTGTCCGTGGGGCAACGCCAGCTCATCTCGTTCGCTCGGGCACTGCTCGCCGATCCGCGTATCTTGATCCTGGACGAAGCCACTTCCAGTGTGGATACCCAGACAGAGCGAGTGATCCAGCAAGCGCTAACCCACCTGCTGCATGGGCGGACGGCTTTCGTCATTGCCCACCGACTATCTACGGTGGTCAACGCCGATCGGATTGTTGTCATCCAGGATGGACGTATCGTCGAAGAAGGATCCCATGAGGAACTGCTGGCCTCCAGGGGAATCTATTACACCTTGTATAAAATTGGATTCGATTCTTGATTCGAATACCCTTGACAGATAGAACGTCTGTGCTAAACTTAGGGACGCCCCCTTCAGGGCTTATCTCATTCTACATAACCTTGCTCTCTGGAGA
>JBFYSP010000108.1:0-3687 GCA_041301395.1 Anaerolineae bacterium | reverse complement strand
TTCACGGCGAAATCCTGGTAGAGCGCATCCGCTCCCTGCTGCCCGCCCAGCGGCCGCTGCTGGTGGTGCTGGCATCCTGCCAATCCGCCGGCAAAGGCTCCGACGCCCGCCTCAGCGACGCTTCCGATGCGATGGCAGCCCTTGGCCCGCTGCTGGCGCAGGCCGGGGTGCCGGCCGTGCTGGCCATGCAGGGCGATATCTCCATGGATACTGTAGCTGCTTTCATGCCGGCCTTCTTTAGCGAGCTGTCGCGAGACGGCCGGGTGGACCGCGCCGTCGCCCTGGGGCGCGATGCCGCCCGCTCTCGGCCGGACGCCTGGATGCCGGTGCTCTACCTGCGCCTGTCGGATGGGCGCGTGTGGTACACCCCCGGTTTCGCCGGTGAAAAGCAAGAACAGTTTGAGCGCTGGGAAAGCCTGGTCTCCGCCATCCAATTGGGCGAGTGCACCGCCTTGCTGGGCCCCGGCCTGGTGGAACCGCTGATCGGTCCGCAGCGTGACATCGCCCTGCGCTGGGCCGAGCGCCACGGCTACCCGCTGTCCGCCGCCGATAGGGACGAGCTGCCGCGCGTCGCCCAATACCTGGCTGCCCGGCAGAGCCCGCGTTACGTGCGCACCGCCCTGCTGGACGCTCTGCGCGAAGAGCTGCTGCGCTACTACAGCCCGCACCTGGACGCGCAGCTGCAGCAGCGCAAACCCTGGGATGCCGGCCAGATCCTGCAAGCGATGCAAGTGGCTGCTGCCGCCTTCTGGCAGGACCCCGCCAGCAGCCCTTATGCGCGCCTGGCTCAGCTGCGCCTGCCGCTCTACATCAACGCCACCGCCGGCGACCTGCTGGCCGATGCCCTGCGCGAGCTGGACGCCGAACCCCAGATTCGCCTGTGCCCGTGGAACAGCAAGCTGGTGAAGGAACTGCCTCCCGAAAAATATCTCTTCGAGAGTGACCCGGACCCTGACCACCCGTTGATATACCACCTGTACGGGCACCTCTCCGAGCCATCCTCGTTGGTGGTTACCGAGGACGATTACTTTGATTATCTGATCGGCATGACCCGCAACAAGGACCTGGTGCCGCCCTGCGTGCTTTCGGCGCTGAGCAGCACCGCCCTGCTGTTCCTGGGCTTTCGCATGGATGATTGGACCTTCCGGGTGCTGTTCCGCGTCATCCTGCAGCAGGAGGGCAGCTATTTGCTGCAAGACTACTCGCACGCCGCGGTGCAGATCGAGCCGGAAGATGACCATATTACCGATGCCGGCCGGGCGCGGCGCTTCCTGGAGCAGTACTTCCAGAGCGGTAACGTCAGCCTGTTCTGGGGCAGCAGCGAGGATTTCCTGGCGGAGCTTGTCCGCCACCTGAAGGGCAGTGCATGAACCCAACTTCTGACCGTCCCAATCCCTTCATCGGCCCGCGCCCCTTCCGTGAGGAGGAGCAGCTATACGGCCGCGAGCGCGAGACCGGCCAGCTGTTCAACCTGGTACTGGCCGAGCGCGTCGTCTTGCTCTACTCGCCTTCCGGCGCCGGCAAGACTTCCCTGCTGCGCGCCAGCTTACTGCCCCGCCTGCGCGGCCGGCGCTTCAACGTGCTGCCCGTGCTGCGCGTCAACCTGGCGCCCAACCCGGCTTTTCCAGCCTCCAACCGCTATCTCTACAGCGTGCTCACCGACCTGGAAGAAGCCTACCCGGAAGCGCAGCGCCTGCCGGAAGCCGAACTGGCTGCCATGCGCCTGGTGGATTACCTGGCAGCCCGCACGCCTGAGCGCAGCGTGCTGATTTTCGACCAGTTCGAGGAGATCCTGACTCTCGACCCCACCGATACCCAGGCCAAGCAGGAGTTCTTCAACCAGGTGGGCGAAGCCCTGCAGGAACCCTCTCGCTTTACTGTGTTTGCCATGCGCGAGGATTACCTGGCCGGGCTGGAGCCTTACCTGCGCCCCCTGCCAAACCGCCTGAAGGCTACCTTCCGCCTGGACCTGCTGGGCAAAGCTGCCGCCCAGGAGGTGGTCGAGCGCACCGCCCACCAGGGCGGGGTGGATTTTTCAGCCGAAGCTGCCGCCCGCCTGGTAGAAGACCTCAGTCGGGTGCAGGTGATGCAGCCGGATGGCAATCTGACTGCCGTGGCCGGTGCTTACGTCGAGCCGGTGCAGCTGCAGGTGGTGGGCTACAACCTGTGGCAGAAGCTGCGCCCCGACCAGACCGCCATCGCCCTGGACGAGCTGGATCAGATCGGCAATGTCGATATTTCCCTGGCCGAGTATTACGCTGCCAGGGTGCGCTCCGTTGCGCAAACCACCGGTGAAGGCGAGCGCTGGATCCGCCGCTGGTTCGAGCGCAAGCTGATCACCGAAAGCGGTATCCGCGGCCAGGTGCTGATGGAGCCGGAGGTCAGCGGCGGCCTGAGCAACGCCGCCATCCGCCTGCTGGAAGACGCCCACCTGGTGCGCCGCGACACCCGCCGCGGCACCACCTGGTTCGAGCTGACCCACGACCGCCTGCTGAACCCGGTGCAGCAAGACAACACCGCCTGGTTCAACACCCACCTCAGCCTGCTGCAGCGCCAGGCCGAGCTGTGGCGCGACCAGGGCATGCGCGATGACTTGCTGCTGCGCGAGAATGCTCTGCTGGAAGTGGAAGCCTGGGCGGATACCCACGCCACCGAGCTGAGCGAGCTGGAGGGCGACTTCCTGCGCAAATGCCGGGCGGTGCGCCAATTGGAGCAGGAGCGTCTGGAGCACGAGCGCAAACAGCGCCGCCGGCTGCAGATCTATACCGTCACGGCCGTAGCCGCGGCGGTAGTCGCCATCGCACTGGTTTTCATAGCCCTGGGTGCCAACCGCAGGGCCAATGCCGCCCGGGTGGAAGCCGATAACAACGCCCGCAAAGCATACGCCGCCGAGCAGCAAGCCCTGGAAGCACGCGACGAAGCCGAAGCCCAGCGCAAGGAAGCCGAGACTCAGCGCCGGCAGGCCGAGCAATCGGCCGAAGCTGCCAAGCGCGAACGGGCTGCCGCCGAGTACGAGCAGGGCATCGCCCGCGCCGGAGAGCTGGCCGCCGAAGCGCGCCTGGCTTCACCTGCCTACCCGCAGCGCAGCCTGCTGTTGGCCGTTGAGGCTGCCCGCTCCGCACAACCCTTCGACGACCGTCACCCCGCCACGATGCAGGCCCTCATGCAGGGCCTATCACTGGCCGGCGGGGGCGCCGAAGGCAGCACTTACGAGGAAATTTACGATATGAATATCAGCCCCACCGGCCGTTTCCTGGTGGTGGAGTATGCTTCTGTCCTGCGCTTTTACGATCTTGCCTCCGGCCAGCCAACCCTGCTCTCCTGGTTACAGCCAGACCAGCTCGGCCTGGCCGAAGCCCTGTTTTTCAGCCCATCCGAGCGCTGGCTGTTCGATAGCAGCACCTTTCGCCTGTACAACCTGAATAAGCCTGACCCGCTGGACGTCCCGGTGCTCGACCTGGGTGTGCAGCGCGGCGCTGTGTTTGAAAACATCCGCAGCGTCCTGTTCATCGACAACCAGGCCGGCAGCGATTCCGAATGGCTGGCCATCCTGATGCCGGACGAGCTCTGGCTGGTGGACCTGGACGACGCAAAGCTGCCCATCCGCCGCATTCCCATCTCGGATGCCGGTGAAATGTTCAGCCTGCGCGCCTCCCCACCAGATGAAAAAGGCGCTTCCCGCTGGCT
>JBFYSP010000084.1:0-10533 GCA_041301395.1 Anaerolineae bacterium | reverse complement strand
AGCGCCAGCTCACCCAGGCCGCTTAATGAATTGGCAATCTCCCATTTGTTTCCTAGCTCGCGGAAGATAACCAGGGCTTCCTCCAGGTACTGCGTGGCAGTGACATACTCACTTTGGTCCCGAGCCACCATACTCAGGTTGTTTAAAGAGGTGGCTATCCCGGACCGGTTCCCCAGACCGCGCCGGATCGACAGGCTTTGCTCCTGCAGCTGGCGCGCCCTGTCAAAATCCGACCCATATCGCGCCAGGATGCCCAGATTATTGAGCAAATTGGCGATGTTGATCTGGTCGCCCAGCTTCAGGCGGATGTCCATACTTTGTTCGTAATACTGGGTGGCTGCCCGGTAATCGCCCTGCTGAGCGGATAGTGTTCCCAGGTAATGCAGCACCATCCCCTGCCCTTCCTCATCTTTCAATTCTGTGAAACCACCCTGAGCCTGCTCATACCAGGAGAGCGCATCGGCAAACTGGCCGCGCTTACGCAGCATCTCGCCGATCGAAAGCTGGCACAACGCCTGAGCCTTTCGATCTTCAGTGTTGTTGGCAACTTCCAGCGCTTGCTGGTACAGTTCATCCGCCTCCTGCCATTTGCCGATGATCTCCAACACATGCCCCAGCTTGAGCATGGTGGCCACTTTTTCAGACTCCGCCAGCAGGGGCAATGCTCGCTGGAAATAATCGATAGCCGCCTCGTTAGCGAACTTTTCCTGCGCGTTTTGGCCGGCTTTCAGCAGGTATTCTTTTTTCTTGCCCTCATTCTCGCTCAGATTGTAGTGGTACGCCAGCAGGTCGACATATTGCGCCGTCGAACCACTGAACCGGCGCTCGATATACTGAGCCAGCAAATCATGAAAGCGCGCCCGGGTAGCGAACGGCAGGCTTTCGTAAGCCACTTCCTGGGTGACAATGTGCTTGAATAAATATGTCAGCTCCGGTTCAGGGATATCCATCGGCGTGAGGTCGAGCCGGCTGAGAACATCCAGGTCGGCGAGCACCTGCTGGCGCTCCTGGAGCGGGGGAAAGGCCATCCATAACCAGGAAGCCACAAACAAGCGTCCAATGATGCTGGCCAGTTTGAGCGTAATTTTCTGGCTTTCGGTGCGTTGATCGATGCGCGTCAGGATCAGGCTGTGCAGGCTGCTCGGTAAATCGAGCTGCTCGACAGCATCAATATCCGAGGGATCTCGCCCGCTGTCCTGCAGGTAGTTAATTAATTCCTCAATATAAAACGGGTTCCCCTGCGACCGGCGAGTGATACTTTCTGTTAAAGCTTCCGACACATGGCGATGCGAGCCAAAGAACTGCTCCAGTTTAAGATGGATCAGTTGAGCGGCTTCCTCCTGAGAAAACTCATTCAGATCAATCTCCAGGAAATTCGGCAGTCCTTCCAGGCGCGGCATAGAGCTGCGCGGCAGGTCCGGCGGGCGATATGCCATCACCAGGCACACCGGCCGGTCGGAAATCGATTTCGTAATCGCCTTGAGCAAATCATAGGACAGCGGATCGAGCCAGTGGCAGTTTTCCAGCACAATCAAAGTTGGTGTATTGCTCGTCTGCTTGCGGAGGATATCCACCAGCATCGCTTCCAGCGATTCTTTGCGCAGCTTGCCATCCAGGGAACCGGTCAGCTCGTTGTCCGGGATGCTGAGGTTGAGCACTGGCCCCAGCAGCGGCAGGCGCGGCAGCAGGCTCGGGTCAATCTCTTCCAGCTGGCTGCGCAGCAAGGCAATCTTTTCTTCCCCGCTCAGGTGCTGGTCCATGTCAAAATAGGATTGCCAGATTCCCTGCCAGACCAGGTAGCTGGTATTCATGCCATAGGATTGGCACTCGCTGCCGTATGCCATGATGCCTTGCTGGTTCGCCAGCCGGATCACTTCTGCCATCAGGCGCGACTTCCCGATGCCGGCCTCTCCGGCAATGCCGATCACCTGCCCTTCTCCCTGCATTGCCCGCTTCAGTCTTTCATCGATCAGGGCCAGCTCGGCTTGCCTTCCAACCATCGGGATGGCATACTTTGGCTCCTGCAGGTGAACAGATTGCCGCTCGCGTACCCCCAGCAGGCTGAAGGCTGGCACCGGCTCGGATTTGCCTTTGACCATCAGGCGCGGCTGCTCTTCCCAGCGGTACTGTTCGGCGGTGGTATGGTAGACACGGTGACTGGCCAGAATTTGCCATTGGGCAGCCGCCTGCATCAGGCGGGCCGACAGGTTGACTTCATCGCCATGCACCCCATAGGTGCGTCGCGCCTGGCCGCCATAAGCCCCGGTGCGCAATCTCCCCTGGCTGATGCCGATCT
The DNA here is from genome assembly GCA_041301395.1 of Anaerolineae bacterium. GTDB lineage: Bacteria > Chloroflexota > Anaerolineae > Anaerolineales > UBA4823 > CTSoil-045. Next base: position 8,237 of record JBFYSP010000084.1, on the reverse strand, counting down.
GAATAAACTGGATAAACTCGAGATTGGATGCCACGCGGCGCATCTCTAACGCGGCCGAAACAGCCCGCGCCGCATCATCTTCGTGAGCGACCGGGGCGCCAAATACAGCGAACAGGTAGCTGCCTTTATCGCCAATCGTCAGGCCCAGCAGCGTCCCCTCAAATTGGGCGCAGATAGCCTGCATCCTGCGGATAAACACATCTAATTTTTTATCCCCTTCTTCGTCAGCGTCATAATCAATCCCGCCAAAGCGCAAGAACAGCGATACCGCCGGGCGCAGCTCTGCCAGGAAATCTCCCTGCCCGTCCTTCAGGCGCTGGTAAACCGGCTGCAGCATCCATTGGCGCACCTGCTCCTCGGGAATAGCGCCATCGCGGATCACCGGCCAGGGGCAATCGGGAACGGCAACGGTCAGCCGCCGCACAACCCCAAATTTTTGGTGGTCGTCCGGGTTATCGCGCCATTCTGCAATCTCAGCCTGCTCACCCAACAGGGCCGCGGTGTTCCAATCCACCAGCACATCTCCGCGGCCGGCCAGATGCTCGGCAATCGCCATTTGATCGATCACCGCCCCAGCCATTGCCTCGATGACCTGGATCTCAGGATCGCCGACAATAAATCGACGCACGCTGCCGATGGTAACCGCAGCCTTCATGGCCAGGGAGATAGATTTGCCGCCTGGGATTTCTACACTTGTAAAGGGTTGCATGGCCTGCTGCATCGCCAGGGCGCAGGCGGTGGCTCGCAGCCCGTTATCATTATTGAACCAACAGGTGATCGCGTCTCCGCTAAATCCAATCACGCTGCCCGAATAGCGGTGCAGTTCCTGAATCAAAGCGTCATAAACCAGGTTCAGGTGGCGGGTAAGCTCCTCTGCACCGCGCTGCGGGCCCAGGTCGCGCGCCAGGGCTTCGGTCAGCGGGGTAAAGCCCGAAATATCGGCAAACAAAGCCGCGCCGGTTGTTTTTTCCGGCAGGGTCATATTCCCAGCCAGCGCCTGCCGCCGGTCCATGGGGATGTAAGCCAGGGATTCCATCGGGTTATTTTATCCCGAAATTGACGCCTGCGATTGCGATTTCTCCTCCGGCGGGAACCTGGCTATAGCTCTTGATGGTGATCTTCCATCATGCCGCGCAAGCGCCGGGAGAGTATCTGCATCACCTGCAAGGCGAAATAGGGTGTCTGTTGAACCAGGTAAGTAAAATATTGCTCGTTTATCGGCACCAGCTTGCAGTCCGAACGGGCCAGCGCATCTGCGCTGCGATCGCTTTTTTCGATCAGTCCCATCTCCCCTAACACGTCTCCGCTTTCAATGGTATCAATCAAATGCCCGTTGTATACGATGTCCACAGCCCCTTCTATCACCACGAACATGGCATCGGCATGATCTCCCTTGGAAAAAATCTTCTCACCGGCAGCAAACGACCTGACATCCTTGGCATTACGAAAAAGATTTATGGATATGGCCACAAATTAATCTCCAAATTTCTTGTCTGGATAGGTTGCAAATGATTGTATCAAAAATGCCAGGATGAAAGTTCTTTTGAATGTTAAGGGGATGTAAACAAATGTGGTGAAATATGTTTTGGCATCGGGCGCATATCGAGCGATCGATGAAAAGCCGATGCCATCCGGTTGGAGGGCATCGGCTATGTCGGTTGTCTATCAGGGGTCGCCAGGCAGATTGGCCTACCGGGCAGTACTGATCAAGGCGCTTTGACCGTCGAGTCGTAGAGCGCTCCACCGTCGATGGTATTGATGATGCTGGGATCGGCAGGCTGACTCTGGTTATCGTACACCGCCACCCGCACCACGCCGGAGCAGGTACTCCCGGTAGTGGGGTGGACCGCAGTAAAGTAAATGTGGTACACCCGCCCGTCGCTGCTCTGATCACGCTCCGCACGCACCAGCGCCGTGCTGGTACCGATACCAAAACCATCTGGAGCCTGGTTGCCGTTGCCCACCGCTTCGTCCTGGAAGATGCCGGTGATCGTCACCAGGTAGTTCGTATTCGGGTCAGACGGGAACACGATATTTACCGGCACCAGGGTATTGTTGTTGGGCGGCCAGATAAAGTACTGGCTGGGCTGCGCCAGGTTGCATACCGTCGCGTCTACCGTGATCGACACAGTCGCCGGGATCGAGAGCAGCTCCCCATCACTGGCCTGGTAGGTGAAGCTATCCAGGCCAAAGAAGTTTGTGGCTGGAGTGTAGCTGAACGAGCCATCTGGATTCAACGCCAGGCTGCCATTGGCCGGCCCACTCGCCAACACTGCGGAAAGCATGTCGCCATCCGCGTCGGAATCGTTACCCAGTACGCCGGGCGCAGGCACCTGGAGAGAGGTGTTCGCCGTGATCTGGAAATCATCCGGGTTGGCAACCGGTGCGCCGTTCAACAACACCAGGTTGCCGCTGGTAAAGCCGGCACTGTAGCGCTCGTCCTGTAGTGTGATGCTCCCACCGCCTGAGAGCGGTATGACGCCGTTGAAGTAAACTTCTACCGTGTAGCTGCCGTGCTCCAGGGGCAACACCCCCAGCGGCGCCCTGCCGGCGTAATCGGTGATGATCGCCTTGCGATAGTCGCCGTTTGGCCCGCTGACCACGAAGATCAACGTCCGCTCGGGCAGCCTGCGGCCGTTGATATCCGTCAGGGTAGCCGTCATTTGCGGGTCCTGCCCCGGGTAGACGCTGGTTGAGTTGGGGTTGAGGGTCACCAGGGTGAATTGCTGGGTGACGACGAAATCGGTCTGTCCCCGAGACGGCCGGTAGATGCCGGCGCCCGGGAAGTAGGCCTGCACAGGGTAAACACCAGGGGACACCAGCAGCGGCAGTTTGACCGTCACAATCCCACTGGCATCGGTAATGCCCTGGCGGTACTGCGGGCCAAGGTCAAAGATGACCGGCTGATTCGCCAGCGGCTGCCCGTTGCTGCTCAGCAAGGCTGTGAAGGTTTCCTGGGTGCCGTAAGCGCCGCCTGCGGGTGGATTGGTGAACACCAGGCTGGTCAGCTCGGTCTGTCCACTGCGGAAGCCGGGGATGTAATACGCACCCAGGTTGGTATCCATGCTGACCAGGCCAACACCATTGGCTGCCTGGACGATGTAGCGAATGTTTTGAGCCTGGGCACTGCTCACCGCCAGGCTGCCCTGCCAGCGAGTGGTATCCTGCGCATCCTGGGTCAAGTAGATGGACTGCCACAGACGAGGTAGCGGAGCGCTCACATCGGTATAGGTCACCCACACTTCCTGGATGCCCGCCGCCGGGTTGCCCGCCACGCGCACATCGAAGGTGACCGCCTGGCTGCCGACAGCATCATTCACTTGAATGATGGCCGGAGCCGCCGCCAGAGCCGGTGTACTGGTATACACCTGCTGGTTGACGGTGGTCGTCTGGCTGGCAATGTTGGCGCTGTAGTACAACCGGAAGCTCATCTGGTTGTAGGCCCGCAGAGTCGACAGGTAAGAAGCCGGATCGGGTGTCTGGATGTGGGCCGGAGTGATATACAGTTGGGTCTGGCCGTTTTGCGGGTCCACCAGGGCGTCAAAGTAATTGATTTCCCAGGGCTTGATCGGATAGAACACCCGGCTGGTGAAGGGTGTATGGACACCGCGCACCTCCGTAGTGGGCGCCCCGCTCAGAGGCAGGATATCCTGTACATCATTGTACTGCCCGCCCAGGAAGCCCACACCCCGCAGCACCAGGTTGGATTTGGCCGCCGGTGGACTGACGTTGAACACTTCAACAGGTAAGGTCGGCTCACCCGGGCGGGTGACTTCCCCATCCGAACCGGACAGGTAGGTGGCCGTGATGGTTGTGGGGGTAATCACCGAGGTATCCTGCAAATCCACCGTATGGATCGCCAGGTTGAAGGGCAGGGTCACGTCGGCATATTCCAGGCCCAGGGTAGCCCCGGGTGCGCTGCCGAAGAGTGTTGTTGCGTTCACCATCGGGGTTTCACCAGTGTCGTCGCCTCTGCCGGCCGGCATGTCCACTTTCAGCATGGGCAGCCCAAACAGGGTGGCAATCTGGAAAGATTTCTCATGGATGCCGCGTAGCTGCGGGGTATCTTCCAGGTATGCCTGTTTGGCTCTGACCAGCGCTTCGCCCACAGCCACCGGGCCGCTGCCGGCGCGCAGCTGTTTGCTGAACTCCAGGTACAGCCGCTCGCCGTACTCGATGAAGTCGGTGTCGCCATACTGGTAGCCGGTCCCGGCAATCAGGGTAGCCCCCATTTGGGCAAATGCCTGCGCCCAGTCGGGTTGTAAGGTCACGCCCGGGACGGCATGCGCATCCACCGTGTTGTAACCGGAGTGACAGCCCGGGCTGAAGACAATACTGTTCGTAAAGTCGGTGTTGCTCGCCAGCATCTCAATGGTCGAGAAGCGGGTCTTGTAATCCGCCGCCAGGGTAGTTGCCTGGCTGAAGTGTCCCGCCAGCGCAACCAGATCATGCCGGCTGCCCAGCAAGACCGTGCGCAAATCATCTGCCGACCAGGGGATGCCGGCCGGGTTGAGCGTCTCCTCGGGGGAGAAGCCGCGGGGTTGGATCAGCGACTGCACCTGCCCGCTTGATCCCAGGCCGGCGCTCAGCTCCCCTTGTATTCCCAGAGCGGCATCCGTAAGGAAATCATATCCGGTCACCATGGCGGAGGTCGGCGTGGCAACAGTCCCGTTGGCGGTCATCAGGTAAGCATCCAACATGGTCATGATTTCGTCTGGTGTTTCTACCAGGCGGCCGACCGCCAGCTCGGGGATCCACATCGTGTTCGACTTGACTGAAACCCCACTGCGAGCCCCATACGGATCCTGGGTGAGCAGGTAGCCATAACGTAAGCTGGCCTGCGAAGGGGTGTTATCCAGGACGGGCGGCACATAATTGCGCTCGTTCGCCAGGCCGGCATTATCCGGGTAGCGGAAGAATGGGATTACCTCATCGCCACCCACCAGCACAATGTAATCCAGGCCAGGATTGGTTTCCCAATAACCATCGACAATTTCTTTGATTGACGAGGCGACCAGGTTCTTAGCATACGGGCACAACGGGTAGGCATCTGCCTGTTGGTTAGCCGCCGCGGTGCGGCTGTCTGCATCGGTATCCAGGACATAGCCGTTTACTTCCGAACGCATGGCGAGATCCTGCAGGCGGCCCCACAGCGCGCTCTTCTCAGCGAAAGTGCCTTCCAGGCGTGCCAGGTTGGTGATGATCAGGGTCGTAAATCCGGCCGGGATGCTCGTATTCGATGGCACACTGACCGGGGCAACATTTTGGCAGGTACCGGCTGCCAGCGCGATATTCAGGTGGAAGGGAGTGTTCAGGTTGTACGCCCCGTTCCGTCCACGCACGCGGATGTAGTAATCGCCCGTGTTTTCCCAGGTATTGACGCGCACCCCTTCCCCAATAGTTCCTTCGAAAGCCGACACAGCCACCAGGCTGCGGGTCTGGGCGCTGGAGAACGAGTCTGGGCTGAAGATATCGGGATAGTAAGCGTCCGTGCTGAACGAGTCTGGACTGAAACTGTCTGGGCTGAAGCTGTCCTGACTGAAGCTGTCCGGGCTGAAGCTGTCCGGACTGAAGGAGTCCGGGCTGAACAGGTCTGAGCTGAACGAGTCCGGGCTGAAGATATCCGGGCTGAAGCTGTCTGGACTGAAGGAGTCCGGACTGAAGCTGTCGGGGCTGAAGCTGTCCGGGCTAAAGCTGTCCGGACTGAATGAATCCGGGCTGAAGCTGTCCGGGGCAAACTCGGCGCTGAGCTGGACCAGGTCCTGGGAAGTGGTCAGTGTCTTAAAGGCATTTTTGATGTCCTTGTACACCGTCAGGTCATAATTATCCGGCAGGTTGGTCAGCGCAACGGTCAGCTTGCTGCCCGGCTGCACAGATACTTTGAACCAGCGCGATTGGCCTTGCAGGTCAATGTAATCGTCCACGCTGCCGGTCGCGATCCCAGCACCCGACAGGGTAACTTCGAGGGCTTTAGGCCAGGAGTCATTACCCAGGCCCAGGCGAACACAATCCGAAGTGCCTGAGGGGTTGCCGTTGGCGTCGTAAGCTACGGCCGTAATGAATGCCCCCAGTGGCGCCTGCCCGGCAACATCTGCCAGGAAGAGGGAATTTCCATCGCCATTCGTGGTTATCGTAGTTGTACCCAGCGAAGTACGCGCCGCATTCGTATCGCAGCTATCCGAGTAATAGAACTCAAGCGTAAAAGTTGCGTTCACCAGGCTGTTGAGACGACCGACAACTCGTGTCCCACCTGCCCCGGAAGCCAGCTGCACCGAGAAGGCACGAATGATTACCGGTGGGTTAGCCAGGCCGCTTTCATAAGCGCCGATATCACAGGCCTGGCCGCGCGGGCGAGGAACGCCGCGCTGGTCGGTCGCCAGGCAGGCGATGCCGGTTGCGCCGGCGTCGATCGCCAGGCTTCCATCCAGCAAAGCCAGGGTGGGCGTTGTGCCACCGTTACTCGCCAGGGCGGACGCCAGCCCGGCCGGCTGCCCGGAGATATCCCCGGCGGCTGCGGTGACCGTGCAGCCCGCCTGGTTCTGAATCAGGTTGTAGCCCTGCGAAACGAGGCTGCCAGAGCAATCGCCGGCGCCGGTGTTAGCCGCCAGGATGGTATTTTGCAGGTTGAAAGTTCCCCCAGCAACGAACACGCCACCGCCTCTGGCGGCAGCTTGGTTATAAGCCACCGTCACGTGGTTCATCGTGGCGATCATGGTGCTGGATATACCGCCGCCGGACTTCAGGCTGCGGTTGTTCGCCAGGGTGCTGTTGCTCAGGTCAATCACCCCGCTGCCGGCGATCCCGCCGCCATTGCCGCGCGCCGTGTTGCCGGCTATGGTGCTGCCCTCAATGGTCAGGTTGCCGCTTGCCGAATTATAGACCCCGCCGCCTTCCCCGCTGGCCGCGTTGCCAGTTATGACACTCTCAACCAGTTTCAGTGTTCCATTGTTATACACACTCCCACCGTTGCTGGAAACATTGCCGCCCTTGAGGGTCAATCCGGAGATGGTGGCGTTCGTGCTGCTTTGTAAGATATGAAACAAGCGATCTTTGGCATTCACCGCCTCGACGGTCAGCTGGTCGGCACCTGGCCCCTGGATTGTCAGGCTGCCCAGGATATCCAGGTCGCCGCTCGCGGATGCATCTTCTTTACCATTATCTGTCTTGGTGATCTTGATCACCCAGGAGCCGCGAGTCGAAAACTTAAATTCAATGGTGTCGGCGCCACTGCCCGCCTTGCATTCGCCGGGCTTGCTGCCGGAAGATGTATCCTTGTTCGCCGAAATGACCGCCTCCCGCAATGTACATGTACCATCATTGCTCAGACCATCCACCAGGCTATTCACCTCAATTGTTGTAGCTGCCTTCACAGGCTTAGGAGTCGCCCAGGGTCCAATGGTCAATGCCAGGATCATGACGGCAATAAAAATTGCACTCAGCGAATCGGACGTAGTTTTTCTTCTCATTTTTCCCTCAGATATAAATTCTAGTTGGTCTTATTACTCATATTATATCTGGATATCCCTCTTGCTAACAAGTTATTAATTAATGCTCACGAATTAAACAGGGCTGGAGGCACTTCTTGATACCCGGCACGTTTCTTGGCAGCCGAGGCCAGAGGCTGGAAAGACCACCACGAGACCCTTCCCCCACAGCCCTGACAGGATCAGGAGAAAACAAATCCAGCCTGCCCTCCATATTTGATATGTCATTCTGAACGAAGTGAAGAATCTAGACCCTTCACTTCGTTCAGGGTGACATCCGTTTTGCGTGGCCCACGTAGTACGAGCAGCTTTTCAAAAGCCCAAATCTGTGTGGTGATATAATTTGTTAGACTTGGCTGTAGCGGTCATCATTGGTGGCGCATTTGGTGCAATCATAAACTCGTTCATCAACGATATCATACCGATCGTAGGTGTATCGATCGGCGGGGTCGATTTCACCGGCCTGTCGATAACGGTCGGCGACGCCGTGATCACGTATGGGAACTTCATCCAGGCGATTGTGACTTCCCTGGTGATACCGCTGGCCCTGTTCCTGGTTGTCAAGGCCGTCAATAAGGCGACCAAACAAAAAGAAGCCCTGCCTGCACCGCCGGCTGCGCCATCTGATGAGGTCGTCTTGCTGGCTGAGATTCGCGATCTGTTGAAGAAATAGCATTCTTACCGAACGCCCTTCCTACCTGAACGCAGCTTTCCTTGGAAAGCACACGCCCTGGCGCTATATCGCTGGGATTG
>JBFYSP010000081.1:0-21110 GCA_041301395.1 Anaerolineae bacterium | reverse complement strand
TGGCGGGAAAAAAGATAATGGGCTGATGACGGCGGCTCACTGGGAAGGTGAAGCAGTCGCATCTGGGCTTGCTCGATGGTACGGCCGCCTTTGTGGTGATTGCAGGTCGGGCAAGCGGCTACCAGGTTCTCCCAGGTATGCCGGCCACCCAGGCGGCGAGGGATGACATGATCGATCGTCAGGTGGATGGTGTGCAGGCCACAGTACTGACAGGTATATTCATCACGGCGCAGGATTTCGCGTTTGGTCAGGCGGATGGTCGGGCGCGGCCGGCGGATCATTTTTTCCAGGCGGATGATCGACGGTCGCGGGTAAACGCGTGAGATGGTCTTGATCTCGCCGCGGCCATTCAGCACCAGGCTGGCTTTTCCATTTATGATTAATCCCATAGCCCGGCGGGTGGTGCATACATGGATCGGCTCAAAATTGGCGTTTAACACCAACACCGGATCGTACATGACGCCTCCGCGCCCCTCTCCAAGGGGTCGTGCTTCGCTTAATAGTGCAAATTATAGCATGCCGCGCGGCAAAGCCGGGGGGCTTCGGTCGTTTTATACCGATGTCAAAAATTGGAATGCCGCCGTTAACGATAGCCGGATTTCTTTGTATAATAGGTGCATGCAGCCGGAAGTATACCGTCCAATTCTGTTATCTCGCCGGGGGGAAGCACTGGCCTGGCTTTCTACCGGCCTGATGTTCGTGGGGTGGGCCATCCTGCTCCTGCGTGGGCTGCATGTGCCTAATTTTGCACCTTACATGACAATATTTTTACTGCTCGCTTCCCTGAGCATCAGCCTGGGAAATTGGATGGATCGTAAGAGCGTGATCTACCTGGACGACCAGGGCGTGGAGTTTATAAATGGCTTGCGGCATGTGACCCTGACATGGGCGCAGGTGCAGCAGGTTGAGGTAACCAGCTCTACCTGGGGAAATAAGGTGCAGGTATACGGTGACCTGGGTCATTTCAGTTTCCGTGCCTTGGGCGAGGTGAAAGCCTACGGCGAGGTAAAAGGTCGGATGGGTTTCGAGCAAGGGGATCTGATCGTGGAAAAGATCATCATGAATGCCCATTTGAAAGAAGTTGCCCAGGATGGCAACCGGCTTGTCTATGGCCGAACTTAACCTCTGAGCAGAAGGCGCACCCTCACCTTGTCCCGACAGGCAGGCATTAAGACGGATGCCTGCCTGTCGGGATATTGGGCACGTTCTTGTGTAGGACGGCGATGAATCTGGTAAGATGGCAGTATGGAGAGTCAAGGATGAGCAATCATAAACTAAGCATCGATGAACAGGTAGCTTACCTGATGCAGGGCACGGAATACGGCGATGAAACGCTTAAGCAGGCAATGGCGAACGAACTGCGCCAGCGCCTGGTGGAAGCCGAGATGCAGGGCCGCCCGTTGAGGATTTATTGTGGTTTCGACCCGCGCACCAGCGACCTGCACCTGGGGCACACCGTCCCCATGCGCAAGCTGCGCCAATTTCAAGAGCTGGGCCATGAGGTGGTGTTCCTGGTGGGCAACTACACCTCCCTGATCGGCGATCCTTCAGATAAAGATAAGCTCCGCCCTCAATTGACCCGCGAAGAGGTGGCGGAGAATGCGCGCACCTATGCCGAGCAGGCATATAAGGTGCTCGACAAGGCAAAGACACAGGTGCGCTTTAATGCTGAGTGGCTTTCGGAGCTGTCTTTTGCGGAAGTCATCAAGCTGGCATCAAACTTTACCATCCAGCAGTTTATTAACCGGGAAAATTTCCGGCTGCGCTGGGATAATGGCGATGCCATCTACCTGCATGAAACATTTTACGCCATCATGCAAGGATACGACGCCTACGCGCTGCGGACGGATGTGCAGGTGGGCGGGACGGATCAGCTCTTCAATATTGTTACTGCTGCGCGCAAGCTGATGGTCGCGCTGGGCGAAAAACCAAACATCGCCATCATCCTAGGTATCTTGCCTGGCACAGATGGCGAGATTAAGATGAGCAAATCGCTGGGCAACCACATCCCGCTGCTCTCCACCCCGGAGGATATGTACGGCAAGGTGATGAGCGTGCCCGATAAGGCGATGGGACAGTTTTTCCGCCTGGTGACGCGCTGGACTCCGGCTGAAATCGCCGAGCTTGAAGCGGGTATGGCAGAAGGGCGCTACCACCCCCGGGATGTCAAGATGAAACTGGCGCGCGAGATTGTATCCATCTACCACTCGGAACAAGGAGCACTGCACGGGGAGCAAGAATTTATCCGCGTATTCCAGCAGGGGAGTGTGCCGGAGGAGATGCCGTTATATACCTTGCAGGCTGGCGAGAGCGTGCTGGATGTGCTGTTTAACAACCAGCTGGTAGCCAGCAAAAGTGAAGGGCGCCGGATGATCGCCCAAAATGGGGTGCGCTTGGATGGCGAGACTTTGAATGATCCGGGACTGCCGCTGCCGCACCCGGGTGTGTTGCAGGTGGGCAAGCGGCGCTTTCTACGCGTGGTTCGCTAGAGAAATTTATTATTAAGGCTGCATGGCAGCCAGCATGATTTGCCGGCCGATCTGACGTACGGCTTCTGGGGAGTGATTCTCGATCACCACGGCCAGCGCCAGAGGTGTGCCCTGCCAATCCGGCAGAGTACCGGCTACGTACCAGCAAGCATCCTGGTTTTCCCCAGTGATGTCATCGAGATTACCCGTGCAAGAGACGTTTTCCCAGGTGGTTCCGTTTTCGACCGAGGTATCGGTGGCTGCCAGGTTTTGAATTGCAGCCGCCACTTCCTGAGCGGAGAGCGCCTGAAATGACAGGCCGGCACCTTCCGGAAGCCAGTTATCCTGATTGGTGGTGGACAGTGGCAGCCAGCCGGCATTCGGCGTTTCGAGGGCCAGCGCAATTTGAGACGCAGGTTGCAGGCCGCCATTGGTCAGGGCGGCGGCAGCCAGCGCCATTTGCAATGGGCTGGGCAGGATATCAGCAGCCGGATCGCCGGGCGGGTTCCCGCCGGTCAGGATGGCGGCCAGCGCAGGCGACAATCCTGAGCCAGTCAGATAAGCGCCCTGGGTTGCCCGGTTCAGCAAGGGGGAGTCGGGATCCTTTATCAGTTCCTCCCATTGGCTATCCAACTGGTTGGCATCATAGGTGGGGTGTGAGGCCATCGACAGGATTTCCCCATTCTCTGCATTGAGCAGCACAGCTGAACCCTTTGTTTCTCCAAGCAGCCGGTCGGTGGCACGCTGCATGCCGAGATCAAGGCTCAGGCGCACGTCCAGACCGGGTGGCGGTTGGCCGTACAGCAGGTGATTGATCCAGATCGATAAAGCTGAGTTGCCATCCAGGCCTCTCAGGTAAGGGTCCAGGCCGGCTTCCAGGCCGGATTGGCCATAAACCGGGTGAGTGTAGCCAATGATATTGCTGAGAGGGGCATACATGTTTTGCCGAGTGTAGCTGCCAGATACGCCGGTCGTTTCATTGAGCGGTTCGTTGTTGCGGTCGAGCAGGGCGCCGCGGGCGACGTAGCGGTCGGCAAGTGCCCGGCGAGGGTTGTCGGTGCGCGTCAACAGGCTGGGGCCGCGGTAAACTGCCCACCAGGCCGTCACCAGCACGGCAGCTGCCAGCCCGGCCAGTAAAAAGCCACCTAACTGGAGATAATTCTCAGGGTTGGGCAGGTACGCCGGGCGGCTCTCGGGCTGGCTGGAAATTAACATCAGGATGAGTAAAGCCAGGAAGGAAACCACCAGGGAAGACCCGCCATACGAAACAAACGGCAGAGTCACACCGGTCAGTGGCAGCAGGCGCAGGTTGCCCCCGATGATCAATACCGCCTGCGAGACGATCAGCGCCGTCAAACCGGTTGCCAGGTAGCGCTGGTAAGCGTTGGGGGCGCTCAGTGCGAGCCGCAGACCGCGATCTACCAGCAGCGCCAATAACAGTAAAATCCCCACCGCCCCCAACAGGCCGGTCTCTTCGCTGATCGAGGCAAAGATAAAATCCGAGTGAGGCACTGGCACCAGGCCGGGGTTCCCGACGCCCGGGCCGCGCCCAAGAATCCCGCCGTTGGCCACAGCCAGGAGGGACTGCACAATCTGGTAAGAGCGACCACTGGGATCCAACCAGGGGTTGAGCCAGGCATCGATGCGCAGCCGCACCAGGTCGAACATCCAATATCCGATCGCGCCAAACACAACCAGGACCGCCAGAGCGGTGCCGAGAACGATTTTGCGGCCTGTAGCGACATACAGGATGGCAAAATAGACGAACAGGAAGATCGAGGCGGTTCCCAGGTCACGCTGGACGAGCAGAATTCCCAGAGCAAGCCCGGTCATAACCAATGTAGGGGCCACCAGGGGGAGCATACTGCCTGTGAATGGGGCTCGGCGGCCGGTACGGGAAGCAGGTCGCCGGTCATTACCACCTTGACTATCCACCCCGGGGCGCCGTCCGGGTGCCGGTTGGGTCGGAGCGGAACGTCCGGCGGGAAGATTGATCAGCGGCAGCCGGTCTGCCAGGTAGGCTGCCAGGTAGACGACCAGCAGGAATTTTAATGGCTCGGATGGCTGCAGATAAAGCCCACAGCACCCTAACCACATACGCGGACCAAAACCCAGTGGGTTGGTGCCAAGCACCAGGGTCAGCCCGGTGAGCGCCAGGCCAAGGGTCAGCCAAAGATATTTATAGCGGCGCAGCAATTTCAGGATAACTGGGTAATGGATACCCGCCAGGTAGATTGCACCCCCCACCAGCAGCCAGGCTGTCTGGCGCCATCCGGATTCCGGATACAAACGGAAGACCGTCAGCAACCCCCAGCCGGTAAGTAGCCCGGTGATCGGCAGCAGATACGGGTCGTGTCCGGGCAGCTTTTTTCGTCCCAGGAAAGCAGCTGTTCCGAATACGACCAGCCAGGCCGCGAATCCTGCCCAATGCTGCCAGGGGAAATCTGCCTGCCAGCTGCGCAGCCGGGCAGCGGGCGCCAGGCTAAGGGCGACTGAATATAAAAACAGGAAAACCGCTGCCAGGGCTAGTAGCCGGCTTTCCCGGGTGTTGTGACTCATCGTATTCAGGGAATCCCCAGGTATTGGTCCACGAGCGGCCCCAGCCGCCGGCGGGTTTCTACTGGAACCGCATCCGGCCGGGTAATCAACGCATTTGCCAGGGCGCTTCCGCACTCGCAGGTGCGTTCGCGATCGATTGCCGCAGCCAGGTTTTCCACGCACTGGAAGGCAATCTGCGTGTTGCGATTCAAGATTTCCACGACGATATCCACAGTGACCGGTTGCTTGCTGATGTGCCAGACGTCATAATCTGTCACGTGGGCCATCACGGTATAACATATCTCCGCTTCACGAGCCAGGAACGCTTCCGGGGATGTGGTCATGCCTATTAAGGACATACCCCAGGTGCGGTAGACGTTGGATTCGGCACGTGTGGAAAAACGCGGTCCTTCAATTGTAATGACCGTGCCACCGCGATGCATACGTGCCCCGGTGGTTTCCGCGGCGTCATACAGCATCTCGGAAAGCTGTGCGCAAAATGGTTCGGCTACGCTGATGTGGGCAACCAGCCCATCGCCAAAGAAGCTGCGCTTGCGGTCGCGCGTCAGGTCGAATAGTTGGTCGGGAATAACGATATCACCGGGAGCGTAATCGTCACGTAGTGAGCCGCAGGCGCTTATGCTGATCACCCTCTCTACGCCTATCGACTTGAGAGCGAATATGTTCGCCCGGTAATTTACCTCTGAAGGCGAGATGAAATGGCCTATGCCATGCCGTGCCAAGAAGGCCAGCCGTTGTCCTGCCAAAGTCCCCACGATAATCGGGCTGCTGGGCTGTCCAAAAGGCGTCTCAAGATTTAACTCTACTACATCGGTCAAACCGGGCATCCGGTACAAGCCGGAGCCGCCAATCACGGCAAATTTCGCATGTTTTTCCATTGCTCATTTCCTATCAGGCGCCGTTTTGATCTGGGATCATTAGGGTAAAGGCAACCTGGCCAAACTGCAACCGGTCGCCGCTGGCCAGCACAACCGGCTCGAGCACTGGCTCCTGGTTTAAGAGAGTGCCGTTGGTCGACCCCAGGTCTTCCACCCACCACTGGGTGTCTTCAAAGTAAAGGCGTGCATGTCTGGCTGAGATAGTTTTATCTTCCAGATATAACTCAGCTGCCGGATCGCGGCCAACCAGTACCTGGGGACGGGTGAAGAGTTTCGCCTGGGGCGGGGCGTCTATACTGGTCAGTTGAATGCTTGGGAGGCGCGGCCTGGTGAGTGTGGCGCTTTGCATGCGCAAGTCACGCCAGAGTAGCCAGAATGCCCAACCGATGAAGCCGAACAGAATGGCGATCAGGATAATTCGCAAAGCCAGCAGGATGGTAGCGCTCATCGGGTCAGACAGGCAGGTTGATACGTTGAGTCGAATCTGGTGGGATGTCTTCCTGGCCGTAAACCAGCGGTACGCCGGACAGGGAAATAACATCTCCAGGAGATAGCTGCGATTGGTGGATGGTCTTGCCGTTTACCGCGGTACCCCCGGTTGAATTCAGGTCGAAGATCACATAGCGGCCTGCGATGATCCGCAATTGGGCATGGCGGCGTGAGACACGCGGATCATCCACCACCAGGTGGTTGTCCGGGTGCCTGCCGATGTTTACCAGCGTCTGTGAAAGCGGAAATATCCGCATACCGTCCACAATCAAGAATGCACCCGGTGGTATGGGCTCGACACCCGCCGGCCGGGAATCCGACAGTGCAGCGGAGGTTGCAAGCTGCATGGCGTGGGTTTCGGACAAATTGTCCTGGCTGCTCCTGGCGGTGACGCGCACCTCGCCCGGAGGCAAGTCGGGATCAGGGGATAACCGCACCACCGGCTGACCGGTAAAGCGAATGCCCGAATCCTGGGCAGATATCTGCAGGAAATTTGCCAGCTCGTCGAGCAAGGCCGGGTCGGCGGATAAGGTTTCGGCCATGGCACGGTCGGTTTCCAGCTGGTAATAATTTGGCGCCTGCAGGCTGCCTGTCTCGTCCAGCCAGGATTTTTCCCGCATAGCTTCCACCAACAAATGTGCCAGGTTTTTCGGTGAATCACCATTGGCAAAGAGACGAGCCAGACTGCCCTCGATGAGGGACTGCAAGCTGGACTCTATGCGGTTGAGCGTGGTTTCGATCTTTCCGGCTTCTTTCATCCTGGCACCTGGAGGTATTATACTCTGTACCTATGCCCGCCTTGAGCCCCAAGGCGGCCGAGTAAATTACGGTATACTGGTACCAGACATGGAATCCTCAGCTGGTTTTCGCGAGCTCGAGCATACCGCCGATTGGGAGCTGGAAGTCTGGGCGCCGGATTATATCGCCCTTCTGGAGCAAGCGGCGCGTGGGATGTATTATCTTTCCGGAGTACGTTCGCACCCTGGGGCTGGAATTGTGCATACCTTCAGGTTGCCACCGGCTGACCTCGAGACCCTGCTGGTTGCCTTTCTGGCCGAACTGCTTTTCTACCAGGAAGAGCAAGGGCTGGTTTTTGACACATTCAACCTGAGTCTGGAAGGCGATGGGCTGCATGCCGAGCTGCATGGCCTCCCATTGGCCGGCCTGGATAAAGAGATAAAAGCAGTCACTTATCACAAGTTGCAAATTCAAAATACCCGACCAGGATTGCAGACCAGGATTGTCTTTGATGTCTGAAGCCGGGATACCCCGGGTCTAAGCGCTACCGATTATTACTGCACAGGAGTGAGATAGATGGCATCTATCAAGGATCTGATCCGCATCAGCGATTATGAGTGGGAAATTCCCCGCTCTTTTCGCCAGGATATGCGCGTACCTGTACGTATCTTTGCCACCCGCAGCCTGTTAGAAAAAGTGATGGACGATAACTCGCTGGAGCAGGCGGTGAATGCCGCCACCTTGCCCGGCCTGGTGGGTGAGGTTGTGGTCATGCCGGATATGCACCAGGGATATGGCTTTCCGATTGGCGGTGTTGCCGCCACGCGTTACCCGGATGGCGTGATCTCACCAGGAGCCATTGGGTACGATATCAATTGTGGTGTGCGCCTGCTGGCATCGCAGATACCCTATGAAAGTGCGGCCGGCTTGCTGAACAACCTGGCGTCAGCCCTCGATCATTACTGTCCCAGTGGAGTAGGCGGTAAAGGCGCCGTACCGATGAGCGAGAACGAGCTGGACCAGGTTTGCCGTGACGGGTCGCGCTGGGCACTCAAGCACGGATATGCCAGCGAAGCTGACCTGCGCCGAACGGAGGAGGGGGGCCGCCTGGAGGGGGCTGATCCCGGCAAGGTGAGCAAACGCGCCAAGGAGCGCGGTCGCCCGCAGCTGGGCACACTCGGGGCGGGGAACCATTTTATTGAAGTGGATGTGGTGGATCACATATACGATCCCGCGGCAGCCCAGCCGATGGGCCTTGTGGAAGGCAATCTTGTTTTACAGATCCACTGCGGATCGCGTGGTTTTGGGCACCAGATATGCTCGGACTATGTCGCAGATTTCCAGGATGCCGTCCGGCGTTACAAGATCCACCTGCCGGATAGGGAGCTGGTCTGCGCGCCGCTTTCTTCTCCGGAAGGCCAGGCTTATCTGGCCGCTATGCGCTGTGCGGCTAACTACGCATTTGCCAACCGGCAGGTGCTGGCTCATTTTGCCCGTAAGGCGTTTGAGGAAGTTTTCGCCGGGAAGGTCAAGCACTGGCAGCTCCACCAGGTGTACGATATCGCCCACAACATGGGCAAGGTTGAGACGCACCTGATTGAGGGCAAAGAGATCAAGGTCTGCGTCCATCGTAAGGGGGCCACACGCGCCTTTGGTCCCGGCGCAGCGGAGCTGCCGCCCGAATACCAGGCAATCGGCCAGCCGGTATTGGTCCCTGGCAGTATGGGCACTGCCTCCTGGGTACTGGTAGGTACGCAGGCCAGTATGCAGCGTTCCTTTGGATCTTCTTGCCACGGTGCGGGACGGGTGATGAGCCGCCACCAGGCAAAGCGTGAAGTACGCGGAGAGACATTGCGCAAGGAGCTCGAATCGGAAGGCATTCATATCCGCGCCGGCTCGATGTCTGGCCTGGCGGAAGAGGCGCCCCAGGCGTATAAAGATGTCGATGCCGTGGTAGAAACCGTCGCCGGCGCGGGAATCGCCCGCAAAGTCGCCCGGCTTCGTCCGGTGGTTGTCGTGAAGGGCTGAACGGACGTTGGGAGTGCCGGACGGAACTGAGGGATGGAACTTCC
This sequence comes from Anaerolineae bacterium, assembly GCA_041301395.1. Classification (GTDB taxonomy): domain Bacteria; phylum Chloroflexota; class Anaerolineae; order Anaerolineales; family UBA4823; genus CTSoil-045. The sequence continues at coordinate 11,906 of JBFYSP010000081.1, read as the reverse complement.
ACGGCCATCCTGACGTCCAGGTTTATCTTATATTGGAGGATCGCAGGATGAGCTTAAAGAGAACATCACAAGGTTGTATGGCCTTGCTGGTTATGGTTATAATGGCGCTAGGAGCTGCCGCATGCAGCAGCGCACAACCCGCCCAGACCGAGGCGCCGGAAGCTGGAGGAACCCCGGATGCATATCCCGGGGCGGCAACCCAGAATCCAACGGTTAATCCTTATCCGGGCATTCCTGCCGGGCAGAACGGTGGAGCGAAATCAATATTGACCAGTGAGGATTGGACGCCCCAGGCAAGCGATCAAAACATGACCCGTGGCGAAGTCGACGTCCAGGAGAGCGGCATCCTGCCATCCAGGGAAGATGCTGCTGTATCAGCGTTATATCTCAGCGGGTACCTGCCGACACCCTGCAACCAGCTGCGGGTGGTTGTCTCTGCCCCAGATGCGCAGGGTCAAATCCTGGTAGAGGCATATTCGGTATCCGACCCAAATGAGCTGTGTGTCCAGGTTCTGGCACCTTTTGCGGCTGAAATACCGCTGCCGGATTACGTCGCTGGCGAGACCAGCGTGGTGGTGAACGGGCAGCCGCTTCCCTAGCAATTCTAGACTGCATTGATAAAAAGACTGCGCCGGCAGACAACTCCGGCGCAGTCTTTTTTGATTGCTTGGCATAGAGATCAAGGGGGCAGAGATGAGGCGCAAATTTCGGCCACGCTGGCCTGGGTCAAGGAGATCAGCGCATGCGGCGGCAGGCTGATGTTCAGCCCGCGCTGGCCGCCGGAGATATGGATCTGCTCGTACAGTTCGGCAGTCGCATCCACCACCACCTGGAAGCCGCGGTTGATCAATGCCAGGGGGGAAATTCCTCCGGCTTGCAGCCCGGTCAGCTGCTCGGCTTCACGCTCGGTTGGCAGGTTGACTTTCTTCTCGCCCAAAGCCCTGGCCAGGGCTTTCAGATCGACTTCATCGGTACCTGGAACTACAGCCAGTATGGGCTTGCCTTTGCCTTCGCGGGTAACCACGATGGTTTTATAGACAATCTCAGGCAAGATTCCCAGGATGCGGGCCGTCTCCAGGGCCCCTAGCTTCTCGGCCGGCAGGTCGTACACCTGATATGGGATGCCGCGTGCATCCAGCAGACGAGTGATGTTGTTCTTCATCCCGGTTGGTTACGCTTCTTTATTTCCGTGCTGGTTCCCGGGGCGCATCCGGCGGCAGTGGGAAGGACAGGGTGAATAATGCACCGCCCTGGGGATGGTTGCTTGCGGTCAGGCTGCCGTGATGGGCCTCTGCCAGTTCGCGGGCGATTGCCAGGCCAAGCCCTGAGCCTCCCTCCGAGCGGCTGCGGGAGCGGTCGGCACGGTAGAACCGCTCGAAGATGTGCGGCAGCGCCTCCGGCGGGATGCCAGTCCCATTGTCATGTACTGTGATCACAGCCGCCTGGGCTTGCCGGGCGATTCGCAATGTGATCATACCGCCAGAACGGATATAGCGCAGGGCGTTGGATAGCAGGTTGTTCAGGATTTGTTCGATGCGCATTGGGTCGAGTTCCAGTGGTGGTAAGGGATTCTCCGGGTCGAGATCGTCGAAAAATCGCACCTCCGCCTGCTGGGCAGCGGCCTGTGGTGCGAAGTGCTCGATGACCCGCTGGACAAGTCCCGGCAGGTCGGTCGGAGTGAGCTCCAGCCTGAGCTGGCCTGACTCGGCGAGCGCCAGTATGCGCAGGTCTTCTACCAGGCGGGTGAGCAGTAGATTCTGGTCAAGCACCGGCTGCAGGTTTTCTGAGGTCAGCGGGTATAGACCGTCCTGCAGCGCTTCCAGGTTGGCACGCTGCACGGCCAGCGGATTGCGCAGCTCATGAGAAATGTCGGCTGTTAAAGCGCGCCGGGTGTCTTGGGCTTGCTGCAGAGAATCTGCCATATAGTTAAATGTCCCTGCCAGCCTGGCCAGCTCGTCCTGGCCGCGTTCCGGCACACGTTGGGACAGGTCGCCTTTAGCCAGTTTTTCTGCTGCCCGGGTGATTTCTTCAACCGGCCGCAGCAGATGGTATGCGAGCAGTGCAGCCAGGAAAAGCGCCAGGCTGCCGGCAATTATCCCGGTAAGCAAGGCGGCCTGGTTCAGGCGGGAAACCAGGTTCGTTTCTTCTTTCATGGTGGCAGCCATGCCGCCGAGTGGCAACAGCAGCCCGACGATCTTGCCGCGGGATTGTAAAGCGATGGCTTGTCGCCGTTCACTGACGCTCAATCGATTACCGACCATTTCATTGGCGGTATCGAATACGACCAGGCCATTGCGCTGTGCAAGGATCAGACGCTGGCGCATCATCCCTGACATTCCGGCTGAGTGCTGCTGGCCCTGCCCCTGTCCAGTGAGTTGCAGCAGGTCACCCGCGCCGTCCCAGGATCCGGTGGCCGTGTAATATGCTTCTAACCTTGTGATGATCTCTTCGGAGCCGGCTATCCCACCGCGTAGCATGAAGGCGCGCAGTTCTCGCACAGAGCTCTGGCGGGCAACCAGCACGACGATTGCAATCGTCAGCAGTACCATCGTGCCGAAGGCAAGGAATAGTTTCAGGCGCAGGCTCATGGGGTTTTACTGAACCGGTACCCTATGCCAAACACGGTTTCAATTAATTGGGGATTCCTCGGGTCCTGCTCGATTTTTGCGCGCAAGTTTTTGATATGGGCATCGATGGTCCGTTCGTAGCCCTCGTACGCCGAACCCTGGCTGGCTTCTAACAGCTGCAGCCGGCTGAATGCTCGCCCCGGCTGACCAGCCAGGGTGGCGAGCAAGTTGAATTCAGTGGGTGTCAGATCGAGTGCATTCCCGTGGAGCAATACCGAGTGGGCCTCCAGATCGATCTCCAGGTCGGTGAATCGTAATAATTTTGCGGACGGTCCTGGCTCGGCCCGCCGGAGCAGGGCGCGCACCCTGGCGACGACCACGCGCGGCGAGAAAGGCTTAGGGATGTAGTCGTCCGCGCCTAATTCTAATCCAATCAGCTCGTCGGTTTCTTCCACCCGAGCTGTCAGCATAATGATCGGTGTATTGCCTTTGCGACGGATTTCCCGGGCAACATCCAGACCATCCATCCCGGGTAAATTGAGATCGAGGATCACCAGGTCGGGCTTACGTTGCTCCCAGGCGGTCAGGCCGGTATCCCCACGCCCGGCTGCCAGGACGATGTACCCGGCTTTTTCCAGGTAAGTGCGCAGCACCTTTACCAGCTCCGATTCGTCTTCGATGATCAGGATGGTTGCCACAACATGCCTCTCAGGGTATTATATCGGTTCTGTGCTCTAGAAAAAAAGCTTCCGAACCCTGGGGTCCGGAAGCATATTTTTGGGAGTGCTACCCTAACTGGTTGGACCGGCAGGCGGTGAGAAACGCTGCATCCCCCGACCCATTCCCGGGCCGCGCATGCCGCCGCCGTTGCAACCGCCGCGACCAAGACCACCCATCATGCCATTCGAGCCCATATGCTGCTGCATCCAATCGGCCTGCTCCTGGGTTATCACGCCGTCGGCGACCGCCTGCTCTAGAGCGCTGGCGCGGGCTGCCGTCATCCTGGCTGTGAAGTCTTCTATGGTCAGGCCCTGTTCACTTGCCAGATCCATCATAGTCTCACCGGCAGCATGCCGTGCTTCAAGTTCTTCCTCAGTCAGGCCAAACTCGGCTGCGATGGCAGCTTCCATGTAGTCGTGGATAGCGCCCATCTGCTGCCGGCGTCCTTTTGCCGCTTCCTTGAAAGCGGACATTTGATCAGCCTGATCCTGGGTAATAACACCATCGGCAACCGCCTGGTCCAGCGCATTCTGGCGAGCCTCGGTCATTATTTCCTGGAATTCTGCAACCGTCAGCCCCTGATCCTTGGCGATATCCAGCAGGCTTTTGCCTTCTTGTCGCGCGGCCTGGAGCTCTTCAACAGTCAGGCCAAAGGCTTCAGCCAGAGCGGATTCCATGTATGTTTGTAGCTGGCCGCCATTCCTTCGGCCGCGCATCTGCCCGAACGCAGGCGAGTCCATCATCCCCTGTCCGTAGCCTCGGCCGCCCATCATACTCTGGCCAAATGGGACATCCGGCCGATCAGGATTCTGTGATTGGGCGTAAGCGAAACCGCCAATCGCCAGGGTGGCGATGACTACCAGTACAACTGCACCAACAATCATGATTTTCTTCATGTTATATTTTCTCCTCTTGTGATTAATATCCTAATGACTTTATATTACTAATAAGTTGTGAAGAACCTGTGAAGAATAGCTGAACTTCATGTGAATGTTGCAGTATTCTGACAGGATACTAAGGCTATTCGTTGCCGGCCAGCAGATGGATCTTCTCCCAGGGCTTGAGGTTGCTTTCCTCCGCCAGAATGCTGCGCAGCTCGTAAATCTGGTCGCGCAGGACAGCCGCCTTCTCGAATTCCAGGTTTTTGGCAGCCTCTTTCATCTGCTTCTCGAGCTCGGCGATAATTTTTTGCATCTCGTTCTTAGGCATTCCTAACACGCCCCGCACGCGATAATCTGCCTTTGGCTCGGCAACTACCCGAACAGAGAGCTGGTCGGTCAGGTCGTGAACCGCCTTGAAGATGCTGGCGGGCTGGATGTTGTGCTCCTGGTTATAAGTCACTTGCTTGGCGCGACGGCGATTGGTCTCGTCGATTGCCCGGCGCATCGAGTCCGTCATCCGGTCGGCATACATGATCACTTTCCCGTCGACATGCCGGGCAGCCCGGCCGATGGTCTGGATCAAGGCAGTATCTGAGCGCAGGAAGCCCTCTTTGTCCGCATCCAAAATGGCCACCAGGGATACTTCTGGCAGGTCCAGGCCTTCGCGCAGCAGATTAATCCCGACAAGGACATCGAACACACCCAGCCGTAGATCGCGCAGGATGCCGATGCGCTCTAGAGTGTCAATCTCGGAGTGCAGGTAGTGCACTTTAGTGCCTAACTCAAGCAGGTAATCTGCCAATTTCTCCGCCATGCGCTTGGTCAGGGTAGTCACCAGGACGCGCTGCCCGACCTCAACCCGTTTGCGGATTTCTCCAATCAAGTCGTCGACCTGACCTTCGATCGGCCGCACTTCAACTTCAGGGTCCACCAGCCCCGTCGGGCGGATGATCTGCTCGACTACCTGGTCAGCACGATTCATTTCAAATTGCGCCGGTGTGGCGGAGGTGTAGACGGTGAACCCCATGTGCGCTTCGAACTCATCAAACTTGAGCGGCCGGTTGTCCATGGCCGATGGCAGGCGAAAACCATACTCAACCAGAGTCCCTTTACGGCTGCGGTCGCCATTGTACATGCCGCGGATCTGGGGAACACTCATGTGCGATTCGTCAATCACCAGCAGGTAGTTGCTGGGCAGATAATCCATTAGAGTCCACGGAGGGGTACCGGGACCACGCTGGTCCAGGTGGCGCGAATAGTTCTCGATGCCCGAGCAGTAACCCACTTCCCGCAACATCTCCAGGTCGTACTGGGTACGCGATTCGATTCGCTGTGCCTCGAGCAGCTTTTCGTTCGCTTTGAAGAAACTCACTCGCTCGTTGAGCTCGGTCTCTATGTCCGTAATGGCTTCTTTCAGCTTTTCTTCTTCTGTGATGTAGTGCTTGGCCGGGTAGATAGCGACTGTGCTCAGCTCCCGGCGCAGCTCCCCGGTGAGGGTATCGAACTCGATGATTCGTTCGACTTCATCGCCAAAAAATGTGATTCGGTAACCGAACTTATCCTGGTAAGCCGGGACAATATCCAGGCTGTCGCCGCGTACTCGAAAGGTGCCGGCGCGCAGCTCCAGATCGTTGCGCTCGTAATGCCCTTCCACCAGGTGACGCAGCAAGGCATTGCGGCGATAGACACTCCCGCTCTCCAGATTGATGACGACACGGCCATAAGCCTCCGGGTTCCCCAGGCCGTAGATGCAGGAAACCGAGGCTACGATAATCACATCCCGGCGCGACATCAGAGCAGTCGTGGCGGCCAGCCGCAGTCGCTCGATTTCCTCGTTGATATCAGCGTCTTTTTCAATGTACAGGTCGTGGCGCGGGACATAAGCTTCCGGCTGGTAATAATCGTAATAAGAGACAAAGTACTCAACGGCATTTTCAGGAAAGAAGTCCTTAAACTCGGCATACAGCTGGGCAGCCAGGGTTTTGTTATGCGCCATCACCAGGGCTGGCATATTTATCTTCTCGATGACTGAGGCAATGGTAAACGTCTTGCCTGTACCGGTAGCGCCAAGAAGCACCTGGTCGCGGTAGCCTTTTTCTATGCCATCCACTAACTGGCGGATGGCTTCCGGCTGATCGCCGGTAGGTTTATACGGGGCGTGAAGCTTGAAATCCATGCTATAGCTCTCGTAGACTCGCAATCATGCAAAGATAATGTGGGAGTTGAAACCGCCGGGCAACAAGGCGGCAATCTGGTATTATACCCGATTCATTCCGGGCGAATTGCGGATTAAGGGGTGATATAGATCGGATTGCTGTAGATCCAGCCGCGAGACTTGCCCTCGAAGGGGATGGATGCTTCCACACGATAGGCGCCTGGCTCGCTGGTGATATGGGTGCAGGTATCGCGCTTCTGCCAGGCCTTGACCACCTTGCCGTCTTTAATCAATCGACAGTCGGTTGGCCGGGGCAGCCGAACCTGGAAGGTTACACCGTGCTGCCCGGAGAGCAGTTCTCCCATCTGGGCAAGACTGTCTTTCCCCTGGGCCGTAAAGCGGAAACCACTGGTCGAGGCAGGCAGATCATAGCCTATAAATGCCCTGCCATTGGCCAGAGCCGCATAGATCATCTTGCGATCGATATCGACTTCACCAGTAAGGGGGGATGGCAGCAGCAGGTGTGTATTGATGGTGCGAAAATGGAACTCGTAAGGGAAGATTGTGCGCCGCAGCGGCCCTAGATTTGCTTTTATCGCATGTGCGTCCGATCCGCCGATTGCAACAATCCGTTTGCCGGAAGCTAACAATTCATCCCATTTTGCCAGCGTCTGCAGAAAAGGTCCTGTTGCAACTCGCTTTGGGTTGAAAGTGTAGTAGATGGCGTGCAATTTCGATTTCAACCTGGATTTAAATTCGGACAACCCATTCCAAAGCTCGATCCCCGTGAAGCCGGTCACCTGCCAATCGACCCAGGAGAGGTCTTCTTCGCCCACCACTGTAGAAGGGGGGTCGAAAGGGTGTGCCAGGAAGGATAAACCGCCGGCCTGCCGGATGCTGTCCAACAGGCGTTGAGGGTCGCCGGCATAGGTTGCCAGCTCTTTATCGGCGCCGATTACCAAAAGGTGATTTTTCTGGGGCTGGCGTGCCTGGTCGTGAATTTCCTCGCCGACCAGCAGCAAGACTCGCCCACTTCCGTTGTGGTAATAGCCTTCTGGTCCGATTACCCACACGTTGTGGTCGGTGACGATGACGGCATCGATGCCGGAAGCCATGGCGGCCTGAACAATATCGTTATGGCTGCCACTGCCATCCGAGTAACGGGTGTGCATATGTAGATTTATGATGATTTCATGAAGCATGCTAAAATTTCTGCGATTTTACTGCCAGAGACCTTACAAAATAAGGTATAATCGCCCTGCTTTTCAACATACCAAGAATGTTATTTTGCAGGAGAAGTACGTGGACACTTATCTTTATATCGCATTGATTATAACGTCGATTGCGCTGGTAGCCAGCGTGGTTTTACAAAGCAAAGGCGCCGGCCTGGGTAATTTGACCGGCGGCGACATGGGCAGTGTTTTCACCGCCCGACGCGGCATCGAGAAAACACTCTTCTTTGTAACCATTGGCCTGGGTGTTTTGTTTTTCTCGCTGTGCATTATTATCGTCGCTATATAGGGGTCAGGATATCGATCCAGTTTCGGATCTGAAATCTAAATGAGCCAGGGGTGACTCACGGCCAGGCTGGTGAGCGCCCCTTTTTATCTCAATTCCTCAGTATGAAAAAATTAAGATGGCAGTTGCTGGTGGTTGTCCTGGCCCTGGTAGCAATCGGGGTATTGCTCCTCGGGCAAAAACCTGCAGTTGCGCCAGGTGAGCCTGAAGCGGTCCAACCGGTATCGGGTGGGGTTTACACGGAAGCCCTGGTTGGTTCCTTGGGGCGGTTAAACCCATTGCTGGATGCCTACAATCAGCCCGATCGTGATATCAACCGGCTCATATTCAGCAGCCTGATCCAATTTGATGATCGCGGTGTACCACAGCCCGATCTGGCCGACTCCTGGGGCGTTTCCAAGGACGGGAAGATATATAACTTTCTGATCCGCTCGAATGCCGTCTGGCATGATGGCCAACCGGTCACCAGTGAGGATGTCCTCTTTACCGTGGATTTGATTCGCAACGAACAGATCCCTGTGCCCAGCGACCTGCGGGAGTTCTGGCAGCAAGTTGAGGTGAAAATCCTGGATGAGAAAACGCTGCAGTTCATCATGCCGGAGCCATTTGCCCCCTTCCTGGATTACCTGTCCTTTGGCGTTCTGCCGGCGCACATCCTGAAAGCGGTGCCTCCTGAATCCCTGGTGGATTCGGATTTCAACCTGGCACCTGTGGGTAGCGGCCCGTTCCGCTTCGATCAGTTATTGGTGGAAGAGGGCCAGGTGCAGGGTGTTGTTCTCTCGGCATTCCAGGATTATTACCAGGAACCGCCATTTATCGATGAATTTGTATTTCGCTATTATCCAGATGACGCCTCAGCTTATACAGCCTACGAGCAAGGTGAAGTGATGGGCGTGGGGCAGGTAGCCCCGGGGCAGCTCTCCCAGGCGTTGAGTGCCGAGGCATTAAATTTATATACCGGGCGTTTACCCAGCCTGAGCCTGCTTTATCTTAACCTGGAGAATAATGATGTTAATTTTTTCCAGGAACAGGATGTGCGGCGGGCATTGGTGACGGGTTTGAACCGCCAGTGGATCGTCGACCGGTTGCTGGGCGGCCAGGCGATTGTCGCCAACGGGCCGGTTTTCCCTGGAACCTGGGCTTATTATGACGGGGTCGAGCAGATTCCATACGATCCACAGGCTGCCACGGAAATGCTCAAGGACGCTGGCTACACAATCCCGGCCGAAGGCGGGCAGGTGCGCTCGAAAGACGGACAGTCCCTTTCCTTTGAATTGATCTACCCGGCCGAATCCCCGTATACCGAGATTGCACAGGTCATCCAGGAGAATTGGGGCCTGCTGGGTGTGCAGGTAGATTTAAAGCCCGTACCCTACGAAACTTTGCTGGCCGACCATCTGGAGCCGCGTAATTACGAGGCCGTGCTGGTGGATCTGAACTTCAGCCGAACGCCAGACCCAGACCCCTATCCATTTTGGCACCAGACGCAAATCAATGACGGCCAGAATTACGCCGGTTGGGATGACCGGCAAGCCAGTGAATACCTGGAACAAGCCCGCACCCAGGTGGACATGGATGAGCGCACCAAGCGTTACCGTAATTTCCAGGTGCGCTTTGGCAACCAGCTGCCTGCGATCACCCTTTTATATCCGGTTTACACCTACGCAGTCGATGAAAAAGTGCAGGGTGTGCAGATGGGCCCGCTCTTCGATCCAAGCGACCGATTTCTGACTGTGCGTTCCTGGTTCCTGCTCGCCGGGCGCGAAGCCGGCACCGATACTGCCCCGACACCCAGTCCCTGACCTGCCGACTCTCGCAAATCAAATATTTGAGCAATTACCGGCAGATTTTCCCGCCTCGATTTGCGTTGCCTGCCTGCGATTAACGATTGAAAAGAGTTAAGGGGTGCGATCGTAGATCCGGCGGTAGATGTTGAAAATCTCATAAATCCCGCGGATATAATTGCGCGTCTCGGAATAGCGGATCACTTCGAGGAACAAGTCAGGATCGTCCGAGGCCAGCTCTTTCCACTGCAAGGCATTGCCTGGGCCGCCGTTGTAGGCTGCCAGAGCGGCGTATACATCCCCTTCGAAGCCGTCTAATTGCGCCTTTAAATAATCGCTGCCCAGGGTAACGCTAACCAATGGGCGGGAAAGGTCATCGGAAGTGAAATTTGCTGGCCAGCCCAGGTCGCCGGCTAACTGCTCGCCGGTGGCAGGCATGATTTGCATCAAGCCACTGGCAGCCGCGGATGAGCGTACAAATCCTTCAAACAGGCTCTCTTGCCTGATCAGGCTGAACAAGAGCAAAGGATGAATCTGGTACTGTTGGGCTACCGGCAGGACCAGCTCGGAAAAATAGGTGCCGAAGCGCAGGTGATTGAAATAAGGCGGTGCATTCAAGGTGTCGGCATCGCTCAGCCCAGCCAGGTCGAGCACATTGCGGGCGGCCATGATTGCCGAGCGGTAAAGGCCCAGCTCCAGCAGGTGATTGGCCAGCCGGTAGGACTGGATGGCGTCGGTTTCTGCCGCCAGGCGGACTTGCTCGAATTCGCTGCGGGCGTCTTCGTACTGGCCAAGATGCCAGAGCTCGTTGCCGCGGATCACGGCCGGGTCGCTGGCCAGCTCGCTCAGCCCGGAAAGATCTGTCTCGGGGGGTAAATTGAACGTTGAGCGCACCCACTCATCCGCCTTGATGCGCTCGCTTGCCAGGTCAAATGCCAGGTCATACGCGATGGGAGGTGTGAAAGGGACGCGATTTCGCAGGATTTCCCGGGAGCGCTCGCTGTAATAACCAGTTGGGTCAATATTCTGTGTCTGTTCCCAGGTTTGGCGTGCCCCTTCTAGGTTGTTTTGAGCCTGCTGCGCTTTGCCGGTCCAAAACATAGCCGCGGTGCGTTGGTCGATCGGAGGATTTAGCGTCACCAGCCGCTCGAAGGTGGCTTGTGCAGCGGCATAATCCCCAGCGCGATAGCGGGTGATACCGGCCAGGAATAGGGCGCGCAAGGCATTTTCATCGCCCGGATACAGGTTGGCCATGCGCTCCCATAGATCAGAAGCCTGATCGAATTGTCCATCCCGTTCGGCGATTTGGGCGGCATCGAAGAGGAACTCGCCGGCACGCGGGTGTGATGGGTTTTTATCCGCAAAATCGAGAAGTGTCTGCACTGCTCCCGGATAATCATCCAGGTACCACCACTGCGTATAGGCGAGCTGCTCCCAGGCGTCATCCCAGTATTGGTGCTCCGGATAGTTATCAATCAGCTCGTTCAGGGCCTTTACCGTCGCCTGGTGATCGCCGATCTCCCGATTGATCAGGGCGGTGTAGAAAAAACCGGTTCCCGGGTCGGGCGGAGCATTCTGAAGGTAATGATCGAAGGCTGCCAGCGCATTGCCATAATCTCCCGCGTAGTAATATACCAGGCCTGTGCTTAAATCATCCACCGGAACACCGGCCTCTACCAGGGCTTGCAGAGCAGAATAGGTATCGTACGAGGTTGGGAACTCGTTGACCGCATCCAGGAAAACCTGGTGAGCTTGCTCGATTTGACCCAGGTTGGTGAAAATCTGCCCTTTGCGTAAGTTAATCAAGGCTTTTGTGTACTCATTGCCGGATCGGGCGAAGATATCGTCATACAGGGCCAGGGCAGAGTCGCTTTCGCCACCCAGAGCGTAAGCCCGGGCAGTTTTCATTTCCAGGAAAGTGCTGTCCAGCACACTGGGCAAGGCCAATGCCGCCTGGAAGTCTGTCGCCGCGGCGGGATAATTGCCTGCTTCCATGTTGGCGCCACCTCGCAGATCAAGGATATAGGCGTCGATCACTCCGGGGCTGAGGTTCAGGTAACTTGTATACGCTCCAGCCGCTTCGGCATGCCGCCCGGCAGCGGAATACGCCTGGGCCAGGAAAAAGTAAGCCTGGGCTTTCTGAGATTCATGGATTTCGGTTTGAGACTGAAGCAGGGTTTCAAGCGTTTGGATTGCCGCGTCGATCTCTTGTGTCGAAAGCTGGTTCCGTGCGATCCCCACCTGTGCACCGGCCTCGACTTAGAACGCAAGAGCGACGTGT
>JBFYSP010000051.1:0-4224 GCA_041301395.1 Anaerolineae bacterium | reverse complement strand
AAGCGGGGCTGCTGCCGATGGCAGGCTTTGTGGCCGCAGGGATACCGGCCGGGCTGCGCCTGGTGCGCGGCTGGCGGCCGGATGTCATTCATGTGCATTTCGCAGTGCCGTCGGGCCCGGTGGCCTGGGTTGTGGCCCGGTTTTACCGGATACCCTATGTACTGACGGCACACCTGGGGGATGTCCCCGGCGGCGTGCCGGAAAAGACCGGGCGCTGGTTCCGCTGGATTTATCCACTCACTCCGTCGCTCTGGACGCGCGCCGCGCAAGTAGTTGCAGTCAGCGAATACACTCGCCAGCTGGCGCTGCAGACCTATCCGGTGGATATTCAGGTAATCCCCAACGGCGTTGACCTTAACCTGCTGGATCCAGGCGAAATTAAAGTGGGAGACCCGCCCCAGGTGGTTTTTGCAGCCCGGCTGATGCCCCAAAAGAATCCGGTTGAATTTGTAAATATCCTGGCCAAAGTATCCGACCTGCCCTGGCGCTGCGTGATGATGGGGGATGGCCCGCTGCGTGGGGAGGTGGAAGCCGCCATCGAGCGCCACGGGCTGAAGGAACGCTTCGTCATGCCGGGATGGGTGACTCCTGAAGAAGTCCTTTTGCAATTTAAGCGCAGCGACCTGCTGTTCATGCCTTCGCTCTCCGAAGGGTTTCCGGTGGTGGGGGTGCAGGGAATTGCGATGGGCCTGGCAATTGTTGGCAGCCGGGCGGGTGGTATGGTAGACCTGGTGGAGCAGGGTAGAAATGGATTTCTTTACCCCATTCATGATGAGGCAGGTATGGCGCAGGGCTTACGAGCCCTGTTGAGCGATCCGCAGACGCTGCTGGCAGCCCGTCGTCATAGCCGCGCATATGCCCAACAGTATGATTTGAACCAGGTGGTTGAAGGCTACCTTTCGATATTCAACGCAGTATGTAACCAGTAAATTATTAGCCAAAATTTCACTGTCATCCTGGACTGACCGAAGATTCAATATCCTTCGCACCCCTCCCAGCGGCCGGGAGTTACCCGCTCAGGATTCCGCCGGCCTGGGGCAGCCTGTCAGGCATTGCATCTGGATTATAATGGTTGCCTATGAAAGCGGAAAAGCCCCTGCCGAAATGGCTGCCGGAAGCTAACCTGACCTTCCAGCGTATCTGGCGTTACCTGCGCTATCCGCTGCTAATTGGCCTGATCGTAGCGGTGTTCTGGATTGTACCCATCCAGGATGTCGTTGCTACACTGAAGACCGCCGATTACACTTACGTGCTGGCCGCAATCCTGGTTACCATCCCAGTATTCTACCTGGAAGCCCTGCAATTCAAAATCATGACCGATAAACTGGGCATGAATATTAAGGCCTGGGAGATCCTGTCCATCAACCTGGTGGTGAAGTTTTACTCGCTGGTGCTGCCAGGGACTTTCGTAGCCAGCGGTATCCGTTGGTATCGCTTCTCCTCTGCCAGCAACCAGCCTATGTCTGCCCTGGCGGCTCTTACGTACTCGCGCCTGTTCAATATTTTTCTGTCAATATTTCTGGGCGTTGGCTTCTGGCTCATGGCGAGCCGATCGGGCTCAGAGTTCAATGCCGTCCAGGTGATACTCATGTTTGTAGGGATCACGCTGGCGATGTATGTGCTGCCCCGCTTGAGCCAGACAATGGTCGGTTGGTTGAGCAAATGGGAGAGCAAGTTTCAGGGGAAATGGCTTTTAGAATTTATCTACCGCAATCTCTCGAAGGTAATGGTCTCATTTGCGGCATACCGCGACCTGACCTGGTGGGAATACCTCAAGCTGATTGTGTTTGGCCTCACTTCGCAGATGATCAGCCTGTATTCTTATACCTTGCTGGCTAAAGCTCTGCATCTCGAAATCCCCTGGATGCAAATGGGCTGGATTCGCTCGTTCGCCCTGTTGGCCGTATACCTGCCGATCAATTTTTCGCCCGGCCTCGGGATGCGCGAGATTGGATTAGGCGCTATCTTGCTGGCGGTGGGGATCGGCGCAGAACAGACCGTGGCCTTTACCCTGCTGGTCATGTTCCGTACGATTGTGTTCAGCCTGTTTGGTGGTGTGATCGAGCTCACCCGCGGGATTCGCAAAAGACAGGAAAAGGCTGCGTAGCTCCGCATGCATATCTGCCTGGTTTGTGTTGAAATATTTGCCTGGGGGCGCAGCGGTGGTTTCGGACGCGCCACGCGCACGATTGGCCGGGAGCTGGTGCAGCGCGGCGTGCAGGTGACGGCCATCGTCCCGCGGCGGGGGGAACAGGGCCCGGATGAGACTCTGGATGGGATCCGCGTGCTGAGCTTCAACCGCTACGATATGCCCGCAGCCTACCGGCTGTACTCTCAGGTAGGCGCAGACATCTTCCATTCGCAGGAACCGTCTTTTGGCACCTACCTGGCGCAGCAGGCCGCCCCAGGCGCCAGGCATATCGTCACCTGCCGCGACACGCGCGACGCCGAAGATTGGCGCATCGAGCGTAACCTGCCTTCGGTAAATAAATTAACCGTGATCTCGAACCAAATTTATGAGGATAACTGGCTGGTAAAACGGGCGCTCCACCATGCAGATGGATTGTATGCCGCCTCATATTTTGTTGCCAACAAAGCGCAGAAGAAATACCAGCTGCCGGTTGCGCCGGAATTCCTGCCCACCCCTGTGCGCGTGCCGGCCGAAGTCCACAAAGCGGAGCAGCCCACGGTGTGTTTTATCTCCCGCTTCGATCGCCGCAAGCGCCCGGAGATTTACTTTGAACTGGCCCGGCAATTCCCGGATGTACGTTTCCTGGCGGTTGGCGCCAGCCGCGATCCGCAATACAACGAGTATTTATTGCAAACTTATGGAGGGATCCCGAACCTGGAGATGCTTGGCTTCGTCGACCAGTTCAAGGGTGATGCGCTGGCCTCCATTCTAGGCCCGAGCTGGATATTGGTGAATACATCGGCGCGCGAGGGCCTGCCGAATGCTTTCATTGAAGCTGCCGCACATCGCTGTGCTATCCTGAGCTCGGTCGATCCGGACGGTTTTGCTTCCCGGTTTGGATATTTTGCTGAAAAAGAGGATTTTGTAGCAGGGCTGCGCAGCCTGCTGCAGGGCGACCGCTGGCGAGAGCAAGGGCAGCGCGGCTATGAATTCATCGACCAGGTTTTTGAGACCAACCGGTCGATCGACCGCCACCTGGAGATTTATTCCGGGTTATTGAAGAAGCGCTAATCCTACCAATATCCGTATATCTATTGATTGATTGTAGCTAAAGAATGAAGCACATTGTTTTGTGGGGAGCCTGGTACGGAAGTCACAATGTAGGCGATCAAGTGCTGCTGTTAACAATCATGGATATCCTTACCCAGGTGGTAGGGGATGTTCGCTTCACCGTTTTAACCAACAATCCGCAGCATGTCAGTGAATATACTCGAACCGAATCGAAGTGCCGCGTCAATGCGGTGCATAACCGCAAACAATTTTTGCGCCTGGTGCAATCGCTGGCCGGTTGCGACCTGTTTGTTTTTGGCGGAGGCGTGCCATTTTATGAGGAGCGCTCGCATGTATTGGCAATGGCATTGATGGCAGGGATTGCCCGAGCGGCAGGCACGCCGTACATGACCTGGACGGTCTCCAGCCAGGAGGTGCAGGACCCATTTGCCAAACGTGTCTTTGGGTGGGTCGTAAATGGCGCGCAGGCCATCACGTATCGAGATGAAAATACACACCAGCTGTTTATCAACTGCGGTGTGGACCGCCCGATGACCTTAGCCGGCGATTCCGGTTTCTGGCTTGCACCGGCTGAAGCCAGCCAGGCGGAAGCGTTGCTTATGCGTTACGGATTGCAGGAAAGTTCCCGTCCTTTAGTGGCATTGACTCCGCGAACCTTGCGTGGACGGGATGGCGAAGCCGAGATGCACTATAACCCAAAGACAGCCGCGCAAATTGAGAAATCGATTGCCTGTTTCACGGCTGTTCTGGATTGGTTGTGGGAGCATGGTTATCAACCCGTGATGGTGCCGATGAATACTGTAGCTCCGGATGACGATCGATTCGCGGCACGACAGGTAATGGAGCGTGCGGTGCATGGCGGGCATGCCATGCTGATCGACGAAGAAATTCGCCCGCGGGTAGCGCCGCTGGTATACCAACGCTGCCAGGCAAGTTTTGTGGCCCGCGTCCATGGGAGTATTACTTCGATGGTCGGTCAATGCCCGATGATGATGTACGCGTTCGCTCCCAAACATGCCGGG
>JBFYSP010000043.1:0-4446 GCA_041301395.1 Anaerolineae bacterium | reverse complement strand
CGAGCGGCGCTGGGTTCGCTACCACCATCTCTTTGGCGACCTGCTGCGCAAGCGCCTGGGACAGAGCCTCGCGGCGGAGGAGATTGCCGGGCTGCACATCTTGGCCAGCGCATGGTATGAGAAAAACGGAGATGAGAACGCAGCTTTTCAGCATGCTATCGCCGCCGGGGATTTTGAGAGAGCAGCGGGGCTGGCCGAGTCGGCCTGGCAGGACATGGATGACCGTTTCCAGACTGCCGCCTGGCTGGGTTGGGTGAAGAAGCTGCCAGAGGAGGTGATCCGCCTCCGACCAGTGCTCTGCACCCAAATAGGCACGGCCTTGATGGATGCGGGCGAACCGCAAGCCAGCGAGTCCCGGCTGCGGGAAGCCGAAAGCTGCCTGAATGCTCCATCCGATGGGATGGTTGTGGTGGATATAGAGCAGCTAAAACCCCTGCCGGCGATGATCGCCATGGCCCGCGCCTACAACGCCCAGGTGCAGGGTAATCTCTCAGCGACGGTGAAATATTCCGAGCTGGCGCTTCAACTGCTCCCCGAAGATGACTTTTTCAGGCGCGCCCAGGCTACGATGATGCTGGAAATCACCCACTGGGCCCAGGGAGACCTGGGGGCTGCCCGCGCTGCCCTGGGTGACTGGATGAACAGCATGCAGAAGGCAGGCAACTTCACTTTTGTCGTTGCCAGTGCATTTGCCCTGGCGGACATCCTGGTGGAGCTGGGTCAGCTGCGCGAAGCCGAAAAAACCTATCTGCAGTCCATCCAGCTTGCCGCAGAACATGGCAGCGAGGCGCAGCAGGTCACGGCGCATCACCACCTGGGGCTGGCGATGCTGTATCATGAGATGGGGAAGGATGCGGCCGCTGCTGAACACCTGGCAAAAGCCAGGGAGATAGGCGAGCAGACCACGCTGGTCGACTGGCCATACCGCTGGCAGCTTGCCCAAGCCCGGCTGGCGGAGTCCGGGGGAGACCTGGCAGCTGCATTGATCCTGTATGATGAAGCCAGGCGTGCCTATATTAAGAACCCTGTCCCCGATACCCGCCCCATCGATGCCCTGAAAGCCAAAGTGTATCTCAAGCAAGGGCGCCTGGCCGAGGCCCTGGATTGGGCGGCTGTGCGCGGGTTGTCGGCTGACGACGAAATCAGCTATCTGGTCGAGTTCGAGCATCTCATCCTGGCCCGCGTCCTGCTGGTCGAGTATCAAATCCGCCAGGAAAGGCGCGCATTCCTACAGGCAACCGGATTGCTGGAGCGCCTGTTGAAGGCCGCAGAAGCGCAAAAAAGGATGAGCAGCGTCATTGAAATTCTGGTGACACAGGCACTCGCCCACCAGGCGCAAGGCAACCTTCCCCTGGCTGTGGCGGCCCTGGAGCGCGCCCTGACACTGGCCGAGCCGGAAGGCTATGTGCGCCTTTTTGTGGATGAAGGCGAGAAGCTGCACCTGCTGCTGGTGGAATTTCGTGCCCGGCTTGAAAAGCAGTCGAGCGGCCAGGTTAATCCGCTGTTGGGTTATGTAGAGAAACTCCTGTCTGCCTTCGAGCGGGTGGGGCTGACGCATGTTAACACGAGTATAAGCAAACCGGAGATGATCGAGCCTTTGAGCGAACGCGAGCTGGAAGTGCTGCGCCTGATCGCCCTGGGATTGACCAATCACGAGATCAGCCAGCGGCTTGTCCTGGCCTTGAGTACGGTCAAAGGGCACAACTTGCGCATCTTTGACAAACTGCAGGCCAAGAATCGTTCTGAAGCCGTGAACCGCGCCCGCCAGCTGGGCCTGTTGTAACTCCCCCAAAAACAATACCCCATAACAATACTTTTGGTTCTCTCCGGCAATACTGGGTTGCCGGTATATTTCCCGTACATTGAGCAGACGGCATTAGCTGCCTGATAAGCGCTGCAAAAGGTACAAGGATATGTCAAACCATCCCGATCACAAAACCGATTCCAGCCAACCCCTGGTCTATCAGATCAGGCTCAAGGGTCATCTGGATAATCAATGGACAGATTGGTTTGATGGCCTGACCATCACGCTGGAAGAGGCAGGCAACACGCTGCTAACCGGCCCGGTGGTTGACCAGGCCGCGCTGCATGGCTTGCTCAAAAAAGTGCGTGATTTAGGAATGCCATTGGTCTCGGTCAACCTGGTCCAATGCAATAAAACTAACCCAGAACGTTCAAAACAGGAGAAAAAATGAGTACCATCAAAAAGACCACCGAAATGGAAGACGTGAAGATAAATGTGAAGATGAAGCTCTCAGCCTTATGGGTAGCTCTGATGTTCCTGTACATATATGCCGACATATTTTCATTATATCGGCCGGGTCAGATAGAGGAAATGATGTCCGGCCGAATGGGACCTTTTGCAGTCACTCAAGGTTCGTTGTTCGCAGCCTCACTATTGATGGTGATTCCTGCTGTTATGGTTTTTCTATCCCTAACACTGAAGCCTAAAGTGAATCGCTGGGCAAACATCATCTTAGGTGTCGTGTATACCCTGGTCAATATCAGTAATTTGGTTGGGGAGACCTGGGTATTTTATATATTCTCTGGTCTTGTAGAAATAGTGCTTACTATTCTGATTGTTGGGTATGCCTGGAAGTGGCGTAATCCCGAATCCCAGCCTTAATCACAACCCGTTCGAACAAGCTAAATGTGGAGGATCCCATGAAAGCAATTGTCTACACTCAGTACGGCCCGCCCGATGTCCTGCATTTACAAGACGTTCCAAAACCAGCTCCGCAGGAGGATGAAGTGCTGATCAAGGTGCATGCCACCTCGGTCACTGCTGGAGATTGCAACGCCCGCGGCTTTGTCTTTGTCCCGCCTGGCTTTGGCATTCTCCCCAGGTTGATGTTCGGCCTGAGAAAGCCCAAACAAACCATCCTTGGCCTGGAGCTGTCAGGCGAGGTCGTAGCCGTTGGCACAGCGGTCAAGCAGTACAAGCAGGGCGATCTGGTTTTCGGCAATGCAGGTGAAAAATATGGCGCTTACGCCGAATACATCTGCCTGCCCGAAGACGCCATGCTGGCAATGAAGCCGGCTAACCTCACCTTCGAAGAAGCCGCCTCGATTCCTTTTGGGGGTTCCACGGCGCTGTATTTCCTGAGGGATAAAGCTAACCTGCAGCCCGGGCAAAAAGTCCTGATCCTGGGAGCTTCCGGGTGCACCGGTGTTTATGCAGTCCAGCTTGCCAGGTTCTACGGAGCCGAAGTTACCGGGGTATGCAGCACCGCCAACCTCGCGCTGGTGAAATCCCTGGGCGCAGACAAAGTGATTGATTACACCCGAGAAGATTTTACACAAAACGGCGAGACCTATGACGTCATCTTCGATATGGTTCCCGGCAAGGCTTCGTTTGCACGCTATAAAGGCTCGCTCAAACCCAACGGGCTCTACCTGGCCGGCGCAGGCGGGCTGAAAGAGTTCGCTCAAATGGCCTGGACTGCGCTGACCGGCGGCAAGAAAGTGATCGCCGCGATGGCGCCCGACCGCAAAGAAGACCTGGTTACCCTCAAAGAGCTGCTGGAGGCGGGCAAACTGAGACCGGTCATTGGCCGGCGCTATCCCCTGGAGCAGACGGCCGAGGCGCACCGCTACGCAGACACAGGGCACAAAACAGGCAGTGTCGTGATCAGTGTGGCGTGAGGATATAAACAGGGATGGGCAGGATGAACGGGATAAATATCCTGGAATTCCTGTCCTTCCCTGTTTAAAACACAAAAGAACAAACCACAGATGAACGCGAATATGCATAGATGGAAAAAGATGAAATAAAAAAATCCGTTCTTATCTGTGCTTCTCTGTGTTCATCTGTGGTAAATGACTCAGTACCCCTATAATCATTAAGCCACTAAGTACCTTATAATCAATGTATGCCCACCTCCATTTTGGCCACCAAACTGTACCTCCCCCCGCCCCGGCCAAAATTTGTCCCGCGCCCGCGCCTGATCGAGCGGCTGACCGAGGGTCTCGCCGCGGATCGCAAACTGACCCTCATCTCCGCCTCTGCCGGCTTTGGCAAGACCACCCTGGCCGGCGCATGGGTCGCCGGCGGCGGGCGACCCGTCGCCTGGCTGTCGCTGGACGAAGGCGATAGCGACCCCGTCCGCTTCCTGGCATATCTTGTGGCCGCATTGCAGACGGTTGAGGCGAAAATTGGCGCAGGCGTCCTGAACGCACTCCAATCGCCTCAGCCGCCGCCCATTGAGTCAATCCTGACAGCCCTGCTCAATGAGATCGCCGCCATTCCGGACAGCTTCATGCTAGTGCTGGACGACTATCACGCCATCGACTCCACCGCCGTGGATGAAGCCCTGGCCTTCCTGGTGGAGCACCTGCCTCCGCAGATGCACCTGGCGATCATCACCCGTGAAGACCCCGCCCTGCCGCTGGCACGCCTGCGGGCTGGAAGCCGGCTCACCGAAATCCGCACTGCCGACCTGCGCT
>JBFYSP010000040.1:0-5171 GCA_041301395.1 Anaerolineae bacterium | reverse complement strand
CCTTCGCGCGTAAGGACTTTTCCCACTGTCTGCAGCAGGATCTTGATATCCAGCCAGAAGGACCAATGATCAACATACCATACATCCAGGGCGAATTTATCTTCCCAGGTAAGGGCATTGCGTCCGTTAATTTGGGCCCATCCGGTGATGCCGGGGAGCACGTCATGCCGGCGAGCTTGTTCGGGTGTGTAGCGATCCAGGTATTTTGCCAGCAATGGGCGCGGTCCGACCAGGCTCATTTCTCCGCGCAGCACGTTGATCAGTTCTGGGAGCTCGTCCAGGCTGAAGGCGCGCAGCGTGTGCCCCAACCGGGTCAGCCGGTGCTTATCTGGCAGCAGCCGCCCCTTAGCATCAATCTGGTCGGTCATCGAGCGGAACTTGATGATATCAAACAGCTTGCCGCGGTAGCCTGGGCGCACCTGGCGGAACAGGACCGGGCTCCCCAGGTAGACCCGCACCAGAAGCGCAATGATCAGCAGGATGGGTGAGAGCAAGACCAGGCCAATCAATGCCAGGGCCAGGTCGAACAATCGCTTGGAAAGCGGGATACCGGGTGGAAACATGCGTATGGCCTACTCCGCCTCTACCGCAGGCTGCGCCTGGGAGGAAGCCAGCTTTTCGAGCGTTTCGACAAGCCGCTCCGGCCAGTCGGAGTGGTGCGTGTAAGGCATCCATAAGGCGACCTTCCCGACCCGCACGGAATCGCCCAGGTCCGGCAGATACACGGGCAGGCTCCCGTTTGAATAGCGCAGCACGATTTGCCCGCTCTCGGCGGTTACCGATGCCAGGCCGGCTTGTTCTGCCAGCAGCTTGATTTTCAGCTGGTAAAGCAGGTTGTGCACCATTTCGGGGGGCGTGCCAAACCGGTCGGTGAACTCTGCCACCAGGGCCTCGATCTCGTCCAGGCGGCGCAGCTCGGCAATCCGGCGGTACAAACCCAGGCGCACGGAAGTGTCGGGAACGTAACCGGAGGGGATGCTGACTGGCAAGGGCAGCTCCACGTTGACCACCGGCAGCTGTGCCACCACCAGGTTAAAGGCAGTTTCGCCTGGACCCGGCGCCGCCAGCCCGCGCTCGGGTCGCAAACGCCGCACGGTTTCTGCCAACAGGCGGGTATACAGGTGGAAGCCGACTGCCGCGATATGACCGGACTGCTGTGTGCCGAGGATATCGCCGGTGCCGCGTATCTCCAGGTCGCGCATGGCGATGGATAAGCCCGCCCCCAGCTGGGTATTTTCGGCGATCGTCTCCAGCCGCTGGCGTCCATCCTGAGTGGGTGGCTTGCGGTTGTGACGGAAGAAATAGGCATACGCCCGTTGGGCGCCGCGCCCTACACGGCCGCGCAGCTGGTACAGCTGTGCCAGGCCAAATGTATCCGCCCGGTCGACGATCAAGGTGTTGGCATTGGGGATATCCAGGCCGGATTCGATGATCGAGGTACTGAGTAAAATGTCGATCTCGCCGTTGGTGAACTGCTCCATGCGTGCCGCCAGGTCGGTTTCGGCCATCTGCCCGTGGGCGATGGTGATGCGCGCCTCTGGGACCAGCTGGTTGAGATGCGCCATCATGGCTCTAATGGTCTGCACCCGGTTGTGGACAAAAAAGATCTGCCCGCCGCGCTCCAGCTCGCGTAAGATGGCCTGCCGTACCAGGCGCGGGGAGTAAGGTCCGACGTGGGTAACGATGGGCAGGCGTTCTTCGGGCGGCGTGTTGATGGTGGAGATATCACGAATCCCGCTCAACGCCATGTACAGCGTGCGTGGAATCGGCGTGGCAGTCAGGGTCAGGATGTCCACTTCGGTGCGCATCTTTTTCAATGTTTCTTTATGCGTCACACCGAAGCGCTGTTCTTCATCGATGATCAGCAGTCCCAGGTCTTTGAAGCGCACATCCGATGACAGTAAGCGGTGCGTCCCGATTACGATATCCACAGCGCCTTCATCCAGGCGCTTGAGGATCTCTCGTTGCTGCTGAGGGGTGCGGAAGCGAGAAAGCATCTCTACCTGCACCGGGAAAGCTGCCAGACGCTGCTGGAAGGTGTTGTAATGCTGCTGCGCCAGTACGGTGGTGGGCACTAAGACAGCCACCTGCTTGCTGTCGCTGACCGCCTTGAAAGCAGCCCGCAGCGCGACTTCGGTCTTTCCATAGCCTACATCCCCGCAAATCAAGCGGTCCATCGGCCGCTTATCTTCCATGTCGTTCTTGACCTCCTCCAGCACGCGCAGCTGGTCTTCGGTCTCTACATAAGGGAAGCTGGCCTCCAGCTCCTCCTGCCAGGTAGAATCAGGCGGGTATGGATAGCCATCCGCCACGCTGCGGCGGGCATACAGCTCGAGCAAATCCTCCGCCACTTCCAGCACGGCCTCGCGCACATGGCTTTTCACGCTGCGCCATTCCGGGCTGCCCAGGCGGCTCAGGTTGGGGGAGCGGTTCTCCGGCCCCACGTAGCGCGTCAGGCGGTCGACCTGGTGCACCGGGACAAATAGCTGGGCTTCTTCAGCAAATTCGACACACAGGTACTCGCGCTCGACGTTGTCAACGGTGCGGCGCACCAATCCCTTAAACCGGCCGATGCCGTGATCGACGTGAACGACGTAATCGTCGACGATCAGGTCGGAGTAATGCGTCTCGGGCGATTCGCTGGTTTCCTGGTAATGCGTGCTGCGCCGGACGCGCGGTTTGGGGCGACGCCAGCCAAAGATTTCACCATCCGTCAGCAGGTGCAGCGGCGCACCGTAGGTGGGAGTAAAGATCCAACCTTCCGCCAGGCTGCCATCTACAAAGGTTGGCTGGGGACGGCCGGTATCGGCCAAGAAACGCAGGTTGTGCGTATAAGTCTGCTCGTTCCACAGCTCGGTCAGACGGGCGGACTGGCGAGAAACAACCACCACCTGCTCGCCTGCCAGGTAGTGCTCGGCCAGGTAATCCATCACCGGCTTTAAGCGACCGCCGAAGCGCGGCCCAGGTGAGAAATACTGCGCTGGGGAGTGTCGGTCCGCCGCATCCATTAAGCCCGAGGGCGGCTGGCCTTCTCCGCTCGGATCAGTATCCGCCCCGGCAGACTCCATCTCCAGGGTTTGGTGCCGTCCCAGCGAGTCCTGCAGGTCAGCCCAGGTCAGGTAAGGCAGGGGGAAGTCCTCCGCCAGCGTCCCATGTTGGATGTAATCTCGCCGCAGCTTGACTGCCTGCTCCTCTAACTCGGCGGTCATATCCTCCAGAGCCTGGCAATTGTCCAGGATCACCAGGGACTGGCGCGGTAGATAATCGAGCAGGCTGGCTGGATGGGGGTGCAGCAGGGGGATTTGGAACTCCGAGTATTCGCTTTCCAGATCCGGGCTGAGGAACTCGCGCGCTGGAGTAACTAGGATCTTCTCCGGTTCATTGAGTGCCTGGATGGCCGCGTTGGCATCTCGCAGCGTGCGCTGGGTGGCTGGGTCGAAACGGCGCAGGGTCTCGATCTCGTCGCCGAAGAACTCCAGCCGCACCGGCTGCGGGTGGGCGGGCGGCCAAAGGTCCAGAATGCCGCCTCGCCGGGCAAACTGGCCGGGGCCAATGACGGTGGTGACCGCTTCGTAACCCAGGGCCGCCCAGTTGCGCACCAGCTCGTCGATCTGAATGTGCTGGCCGCGGCGTAGGGTGCGGCAGGCTTTCAGGAAATCGCTGCGTGGCATGCTGCGGGTCATCATAGCACGCACCGGCGCGATGATCAGCGGAGGGGTGACTAAGGTCGGTGCTCCCGGGATGTGGTATGAGGCCAGAAGCGAAAAGGCCAGCAGCCGCTCGCGACGGGTGCTCTCGCCCCAGGCGGCGTTTTCGTAAAACAACGGTGTGGGCTCTGGGAAGACCAGTCGGGGTACATCTGGCGCCCACAGCTCCAGCTCTTCTCCCATTGCCAGGGCATGGTCGAGGCGATCGGTGAGCAGCAACACCGGCTGCTTCAGCAGGAGGTGCAGCAGGACGATAACCGGCAGGCGTGCTGAGCGGCGCAGCGCCAATCGGTAGGGGCTCTGCCCGGCTTCGATTGTATTTGCCAGGGGTTGTACTGCCTCGCTGAGGCGGTGAATTACAGGTTCAAGCAGCATATCTCTCTAGTCGTTGTTTTCGCCCGGGCGAGTTTCATCCGCCCGGTTGTACTGGTTCATAGCTGCTTCCAATCCCTGGCTAATGAAGATCAGAGCAGCCTGCACCCCGCGCTCCAGAGAAGCGGAGAGTTCGGGTTCCTCGGCTGGGGAGAAATCCTGCAGTACGTAGGCTGCAGCCTCCATCCGGCCAGGCGGGCGGCCAATCCCCAGGCGCAGGCGTGGAAAATCCTGCGTCCCCAATCGTTCGATAATTGACACCATACCTTTTTGCCCGGCAGATCCACCACCCGGGCGCAGCCGTAGGCTCCCAAAAGGCAAGTCAACATCATCATAGGCTACCAGCAGGTTCTCGAGCGGTACCTTGTAAAACTTCACCAGGGATGCCGCAGCCTGTCCGGAGAGGTTCATAAAAGTTTGTGGCTTGGCCAGCACCACGCGCTGCCCCTGGTAATCAGCTTTGGTGACCAGGGCTTTGGACTCCAGGCGCGAAAAAGTCACGCCCAGTTTCTCTGCCAGGCGATCTACCAGCAAAAAGCCGATATTGTGACGATTGTTGCGATACTGCCGGCCAGGGTTGCCCAGACCAACGATCAGGAAGGGTGGGAGCGTTGTCCCGGGGGCTCCTGCCGGGGTGCCTGCGTACTTCATGCGACGGCCGCCTCTCCTTTTGGGCCAGCAATCCTTTATAATATCACGGAGGCTGAGGGCGGTCAAATGAAATTGCCGCGCGATCCTTGTTTTCAAAGCCAGCCAGTTATGGTAAACTCTGACGGTATTTACATTCGGAGGAAGGACAAGCCCGGCAGGCGCATGAAATATCCACGCTTGAAGGCAGTGACTTTGCAAGAAAAACCCTCGTGGGGAGGTCCCGTTCAACGGCCCTCCCCACTTCTATTAATGGAAGAATGAAGGAGGCGGAAATTATGGTGAAGTACATTTTCCTGACCGGCGGTGTGGTCAGCTCGGTTGGCAAGGGTGTGACTGCTGCAGCGCTGGGCAGGCAGCTGAAAGAGCGCGGCTTTGCTGTGGCTGTTCAAAAGCTCGACCCCTATATTAATGTAGATCCCGGCACGATGAGTCCTTACCAGC
>JBFYSP010000039.1:0-7800 GCA_041301395.1 Anaerolineae bacterium | reverse complement strand
ATCTGGTTGCCGAGAGGTAAGCCGGTAGTGTGTCGATGCGAAGCATCGCATGCTCTGCCGATGACAGTCAATCAGCCCGGTCAAAACCCGTGTCATAATTGTCTATAAAACGGGTAACTATAAAGATGCTCTGCTTCCAAACCCAGGTATTCTTTGGCCAGCTTAAGCAGCCGGTTCAGCTCCGCCGGATTCAGGCTGGCCGGATCGGGGGGTACCATCCCAAGGATCGGCTTGACCGCTTTGGCCATAAAATACATCGTGTGAGCATAGTCTTCGTAGGCATCCGCGTCTCGCTGCGAGAAACGAGCAATATTTCGCAGTGTCTGGTAGTGATCACCATCCCGGTAAAGATGGTCACCATTGGGCAGCGGGGATAAAGTGCTCTCCAGTGGCAGGATTGTCAGGCCATGGCGGGGCAGCTCCAGGTCGCGGATGATCTCTGGCCGCAAAAGGCTAACCACATAAGAATAAACCGTGTATTTGAATCCCGGGTAGATTTCTTCGGTGACACAAGCCCCACCCAGCACATGGCGTTTCTCTAGAACCAGTACTTTCTTTCCTGCCCGGGCCAGGTAAGCGGCATTGACCAACCCGTTATGCCCACCACCAATGATGATTGCATCATATTTCTCAGGCATCATCAGGCTCGCTTTCTCTCTGGGTTGTAAAACGGCAGCTTGGCGATGCGAGCATTGACCGGATGATGCACATATTCAACTGTAAATTCGAGCTGCACCCGGTCTCCTGGACTAGCTAGAGCGGTCTCCAGGGTGCCGATGGCGATATTTTTTTTCAGGATCGGTGAAAATGTATGGCTGGTCATCTGGCCAATCTGCCGGCCATTCTGGTAGACCGGCGCCGGTGTGCGCGAGGCGCGTCCAGCCAGCATCGGGGCGAGATGGTAGCGGGCGTACACAGCTTCCAGCGACTCCCAATCCACCTCCAGGCCGACGAGTTTCCAATGCGACCCGCTTTCTTTCTCTCGTAGCAGAGCCTTGCGGCCGACAAATGCCGGCTTCTCCAGGTCTACCGCCCATCCCATTCCGATCTCATACGGGGAGGATTTTTGAGCAGGGACGTGCGCTTTGCGAGCGGAGATGTAATCGACTTGCAGCATGATCAACCCAGCCTCGATCCGTGCAATATCCAGGGCCAGGATTCCGGCAGCTTGTGCTCCAAACGGTTCCCCGGCTTCTATCACTGCATCCCATAATCCGGCCGCATGCTCTGGTTCGACCCACAACTCATACCCCAGGTCGCCGGTGTATCCGGTACGTGAAATCCGCAGGGGAATACCGGTTAGCTGTCCTTGCGCGCTGCGGTAATATTTCAAAGCGCTGAGATCAAAACCGCTCAAAATTTGCTCCAGGATGCGGCGCGCCGCAGGTCCCTGTACAGCCAGGGCTGCCAGTTGCTGCGAGATATCTCGTACCACCACATCCATGCGATAGGAACAATCTTCAAACCAGACCAGGTTCGGCTCTGCCGCAGTCACTCGAAATCGATCATATGCCAGCCGGGTGACGGTTCCATCATCGATCACCTTACCTTCGTCATCACACCAGGCGGTATACATCACCTGGCCAATTGCACAGCGCTCCAGGTTGCGTGTCATAATCCGGTTCAAAGCGCGCAATACATCCGGCCCATGAAAATCATATTTATATAGCGGCGATACATCGATCAGAGCGGCCGAGTTGCGAATGGCATAGTATTCCCGCTCATGGATTGGCTCATAGAGAGATGCGGACAGATAACCGGACCAGTTTCTCCATTCATGGCTTTGATTAAGGGGTCCGGTGCGGGTGTGGAATGGAGAGGGGAACGGCATTCAGGATCAATCCTCACTTCCAGAGATGATGGATTATTCGACCAATGCTGATCGGCAAATATGAAATATAATTCTATCACGATCATATATATAGCCTGGAGTTCTCAATGGACGACCTATCACTGGCCTTACCCCGTCTTAACTTGCTTAATCCCGATCAGATCGACCGAATCCATGCATCAGCCTTGCACATCCTGGCAACAGCCGGCGTGCGAGTCGATTCCCCAACCCTGCGCGATCAGCTGGCAAGCATAATCGGTGCTTCGCAAGTCAGCCCGGAAGCCGTAAAGATGCCGGGCGAATTTATTGAATGGGCCTTGAAAACGGCCCCTTCAGCGATAGAGATATTTGATCGCCAGGGAAACCAGGCCTTCCGGCTGGGTGAGAGCCGACCCCGTTTTGGCATCGGAGTCACTTCCCTGTTTTATCAGGATGAATTGACCGACGATCTCACGCCATTTGAGCGCCGGCATATGCAATCCATGGTGCAGCTGGGACATCACCTGCCCCATTATGATGTTATCTCGACTGTAGGGATCGTTCACGATGTACCCGAAGAAACATCCGATTTGTTTGCTACCCTGGATATGGTCGCCAATACGACCAAGCCGCTGGTGATCCTGATTTCCGAAGATCGCAGCTTCCCGGTCGTGCTGGATATGCTGGAAGACCTGCACGGCGACCTGGCGGACAAACCGTTTGTTATCCCCTACTTCAATCCAGTCACTCCGCTGGTATTAAATTCCGGTACGCTGGAAAAACTCCAGGAAGCTATTCGCCGCGGCCTGCCGGTGATCCTCTCTAACTACAGCATGGCCGGTATGTCCACGCCGATCACTCCGGCGGGCACACTGGCGGTATTAATGGCCGAGCTATTGGCTGGATTGGCAATCAGCCAGATGATCAAGCCCGGCACACCAGTCATCCTGGGTATCCTTCCGGCTTATTTTGATATGAAAACAATGGTTAATTTTTACGATCCGCAGAGCATGCTGCTTAACCTGGCCTGCATTGAGATGATGAAGCATTACCGGCTGCCGCACTGCGGATCATCCGGAAGCGGAACCGGCTGGGGGCCCGATCTACTGGCCGCCGAAACCTACTGGATGAACCAGCTCATCACATGCCTGGCTCCCGGCGGCCTGGCGCCTTTTGTTGGCGATACGCTGAATTCGAAAGCCTTCTCTCCGGTCAATGTGGTTCTCGTCCACGAGATCATTGCGCAATCGCTGCGCCTCGCTGCCGGCTTGCAGCTGGATGACGCCAGCCTGGTACTGGATGAAATTATCGCCGCCGGTCCAGGGGGCAGTTTCCTGAATGCGAAATCTACCCGAAGCCGGTACCGTTCAGCTTATTACACCAGCCCTGTTTATACTCGCTTCAGTATGGAAAAATGGCAGAACTTTGGGCAACCATCGGCAGACAGGGTATTACGGGAGTACACGCAGCGGCTGATGCGGGAGCTGACACCGCCGACCGATCAGGCAGATTTACTCGCCAGGGGTGAGGCATTCATCGCCAGCAAGTAGACGGGATTACACCCAGTTCGGCCGGCTGACCGTGGCGGAAAGCGCCGCCGAAATGTCATCGCCATAGGCGATTTTGCAAACCGGCACACCTAAAAATTCAAGCGAGGTACCGATCCGGTCTGGGCTGAAGTATCCCCCAAAAGTTGTCGCATCCAGCAATACGGCTACCGGCCGAAGCCCGCGGCGCAGCAGGATATCGGCTGTCTGGTATACGACGTCAGAGGCACTGGGGGTGATCAGTACCGCAGTGCTGCCGCGCGGCAGATGGCGCGCCTGTGCTTCGACCACGGTCTGCAGCGGCAAATTCCCTTCTGAGCGCAGCAAGGCCAGCGCTTCCAATATCTTGCCAAGCTGGCGGGCGCCGCGGTCCGATGGCAAGATACGGATCGCCTGGCCAGCATAGACCATCCCTACTGCACGACCACGCGCCAGATAATAGCGCGCCAAAGACCCGGCAATACTTACTCCGTACTCAACCGTGGAAGGCGGCAGCTCGAACTTGGACTTTTTCCGCAGCACATCTCGAGGATCGTACTCAGGAGGCGGCTCAGGCTTTTGGGCCTGCACCGACATGGCCGCATCCAGGAAAATCCATACTTCCGCCAGAGGATCCAGCTCAAATTCCTTAACCATCACCCGGTTGCGCCGGGCAGTGCTCAGCCAGTGGATGCGGTTTAATGGGTCACCCGGGACATATTCCCGTACGCCGGAGGCATTTGAGGTGATCTGAGGAGTGCGGCGGCGCAGGTATTCACCCCCGGGCAGTAACCCGGGTGGATTGGGAAAACTGAGCACATCCACAATCATCGGATAAACCAGCAGTGAATCGTGCAATGGGATTTTCTGGCTGACCGGAAACAGGCCAAATAGATCACCGGAAGCCAGCATGGTTGGCCCCAACGGAAAAACCCCGCGCTCGCGTAGCCAGGTGCGCGCCAGGTACGAGCGGCTTTCTCGCCCTCCAATCATGGTCAGCACATGCGAGCCGCTCGAGCCGGGCAGCGGCGACTCATCGCGCACCTCAATCCACAAGCGCGGGATGCGGCTGGGATTACGGATTTCATAACGTTCTTCAAAGATCTGGCCCACCTGCGAGCGCAGCGTACGAGATGTCCTGGTCACCTGCACCCCACGCAAGGCCAAGTAAGACATCAGCCAGCTGACTCCCAGGAGCAATCCCCACAGGTAGCTCAACCGATAGTAGAGCTCCGACCCGGTAATCGCTCCCGCCAGCAGGCTCAACGCCAGAAGCAGGATTACTATGCGTTGGGCTGTGACCATTCTCTCAGTTCGTGCGTCCCTTGCCATCAGCAGCCCGACTAGGTGCTGGGCGGCTGGTTCCGGTTGGATCCCCTCCAGGGACAGGCAGGTTATTCATGATTTCTTCCACCACCTGGCGAGCAGTCAGGTCACGCAAGCGTGCTCCGGGTCCCAGGATGACACGGTGTGCCAGGGTGGGAACAGCCAGTGCCTTAATGTCATCCGGCAATACGTAATCCCGTCCCTGCATGGCTGCTTTGGCCTGCGCGGTGCGGTAGAGCGCCAGGCTGCCTCTCGGGCTGGCCCCCAGGTATACCTCCGCATGCTGGCGGGTGTTATGGGTAAGGTCGACAATATAGCGTTTCAACGCCGGTGAGACGTAGACACCTTTTACCGCATCCTGGACTTCGGCCAGCTCGTCCACGCCGGCTACAACTTCCAGCTCATTGATCGGGTGGGTGAACTGCTGGCGTTCCATTATCAGGATTTCATCCTCTTTGGATGGATATCCCAGGCGGATGCGCATGATAAAACGATCCACCTGCGCCTCCGGTAGCGGGAAAGTACCCTCATACTCGATCGGGTTCTGAGTTGCCTGAACCATGAAAGGACGCGGCAGGCGGTGCGTGACTCCATCCACCGTAACCTGGCGCTCTTCCATAGCCTCCAGTAAAGCAGCCTGTGTTTTTGGTGTGGCACGGTTAATTTCGTCCGCCAGGACGATTTGCGCCATTATCGGGCCGGGACGAAACTCAAATTCTCGGTTTTCCTGGTTAAAGATTGAAACACCGGTCACATCACTGGGTAGCATGTCCGGAGTGAATTGGATGCGGCTGAAGGAACATCCCAGCGAACGCGCCAGGCTGCGCGCCAGCATCGTTTTTCCAACCCCGGGCACGTCTTCAATGAGCAGGTGTCCCTGGCACAGCAAAGCGGCGACTGCCAGCTCGACCGTCGACCGCTTTCCCACGATAACTTTCTCAATGTTTGAAATCAGTTGATCTGAAAATAATTGTACGTTGCTCATAGCGGGCTCCAGTGCTATCCTACCACAGTTCTGTTTGGTGTTCCTTTACTATACTCACAATCTACGGCGAGGTTCAAATACAATTAGCAGTTACCAGTTAAATCCATGTCTTTTTCCCTTGCGGTATCTCCTATCCGCCTCTATAATCAAAACGGGAACCGGAAACTATGAGCCAACCGTTTAAACTCTTCCGCTTGCAACAATTGGACAGCCAGCTAGACCGTGCCCGGGCTCGTTTGACTGAGATCGAGACAACGCTGAGCCAGGATGAGGTGCTGCGGCAGGCGCAGGTTGAGGCAGATGAAGCCGCCGCGGATCTTGTTCTGGCACGAAAATCGCTTCGGCACTCAGAAGATAACGTGGTCCAGCAACGCATAAAAATTGAGCAAGCTGAAGCGGCTTTGTATGGTGGCAAGGTTCGTAATCCAAAAGAACTTCAAGATCTGCAGAACGATATCGCCGCCTTGAAACGCTACCGCAGCGTCCTGGAAGACCGCCAGTTGGAGGCAATGATGGCAGAAGAGGACGCACTGGCTAACAGCTCAGCAGCCATTGCTCGCCTTGAAAAAGTCAGGAGCGATTCCACGGAGCGTAATGCTCTTTTATCGAGCGAAAAGTCACGGCTGCTCCAGGAAATCAGCCACATCGATGAAGAACGGCAAGCAGCATCGGCTTCTATCGAAGCATCCGACCTGGCTTTATACGAAAAACTGCGCACGCAGCGCCGTGGCATTGCTGTTTCGAAAATCACCAATAAAGCCTGTTCTGCCTGTGGGTCGACAATCAATGCCGCCTTGCTGGATGCTGCCCGATCGCCTAACCAGCTCAGCCGTTGCGATGTGTGCGGCAGGATTCTTTACCTGGGCTAGCACTTTCCACACCACTCTATCCTAGCGATCAAACCCGGTCCATCGTCCCATCGATCATCGCAACAGATTCACCAAAAGCGTCCCAAGCAGCTGGAGCCCTACGACCAAGACCAGCGGGCTGAAATCGATCATTCCAGTACTCGGCATAACCCGGCGAATTGGGGTCAACACCGGTTCTACCAATCTGTCCAATGCGCGCCGCACGGGATGGTAAGGGGCAAGAAAGTAAGATACCAGTACCTGTGCAATCACGATGATCGTGTAAATCCGGATCGTCCAATCCACAATGATGGCGATATTGGCCATACTTAGATCTCCTTAAGAACGGGACGTGGACCCATAATAGCCGTCCCCACTCGCACCAGGGTGGCCCCTTCTTCAATCGCCACCTCATAATCAGCACTCATCCCCATTGACAACTCGCTCCAACTTCCCTGAGGGAATTCCTTGCACAGGTACGCCTGCAAGCGGCGCAAGCGTTGAAAATAGGGCCGCGCCATTTCCGCTTCTGAAAAAAAAGGCGCCATCGTCATCAAACCGCGCACCTCCAGGTTGGCACAGGCTGTCACCCTCTCCAAGGTGGTATTCAATTCAGGCCAGCGCTCCTCCTGCCAGGCTGGGAAGCCAGATTTGCTCTCTTCGCCGCTGACATTACATTCCAACAGCACTGGCAACCTGATCCCCATTTCCCCCGCCATGCGGTCCAGCCGGTCCGCCAGCTTCACGCTGTCTAATGAATGAAGATAATTGAACAGACCGCAAACCGCCCTGGCTTTCCGGCTCTGAACGTGGCCTATCATATGCCATTGAAGAGCTTCATGCTTCGAGAGCTCGGCAATTTTCGGCTCGGCCTCTTCGACGTAATTCTCACCCAAACATTGCGCACCCGCCTCAATCACCTGGCGAATCGTCGCAACAGGGTGGCCTTTGGTGACGACCACCAACTGCACCTCAGCCGGACTGCGCCCGCAGTGATTAGCGGCTGCTTTTATGCGCTCAACAACGGATGAATAATTCGCCCGAATATTTTGTGGTTGCATCGCTGCGCTTGGTTAAGGAAGGAAAATATCATAGGTCATACCGGCAGGTGGATTATCGCCCCAAACCGCCCGGTGCTACCTGCCTCGCCCCGGTGTGAATACCAGTCCTCCAGGTGACAGGCAGTGCAAATGCCCGAGATTTCGACCTGGCGGACGCCGCTTTCCTCCAATACCAGTCGATTGGCAGCCCACAAATCTAGCAGGGCTTTATCGACTTCCATACCTGGCAGGGTTTGGAGCAGTC
>JBFYSP010000290.1:0-7673 GCA_041301395.1 Anaerolineae bacterium | reverse complement strand
CCGTGCTTTGTACGCACTGCGGCAGCGAGAATGTGCTGCGCCGGATCGGGCGGATACGGATCGCCAAATCAGAGGAGAGCCGGCTGGATGACCTGGCCGACCCCAGCGCATTGGCCGGGCTGGAAGACGACCCGCGCGAACTGGGACGTATGATGCGCAAAATGAGCCGTGAGATGGGCGAGGATATGGGTCCCGAATTTGACGAGGTGATCGGGCGGTTGGAAGCCGGGCAAAGCCCGGAAGACATCGAAAGCGAGCTGCCGGACCTGGGTGGAGCGGGTGACGACATGGGCAGCGGGGGATTGGACGGTTTTTAACAGCAGGTAAGAAACCTGCCCTACATCTCTGACGAGCTGCCGTTGAGCCCCGCCAGGCGCTTCAGGATCACGCGTTTGATCTCGGCTTGCACCTGGTCGAAGGGTGCAGAGGCATCGATAATCACCCAGCGCTCGGGCTCCAGGCGGGCCATTTCCAGGTAAGCCCGGCGCACGCGCTGGTAAAATTCGACTTGATAATCATCCAGGCGATTCCACTCACCACCGGCCTGGCGCTTGCGCTGCAGGCCCAATTCCACGTCAATATCCAGCAAAATCGTCAGGTCCGGCATTAACCCGCCGGTGGCGAAATGAACAATAGCGCGCAACTGCTCCAGATCGAGCTGCTGGTAGCCGTAGCCCTGGTAGGCCACGGTCGAGTCGGCGTAGCGGTCGCACAGGATAAGCTCGCCCTGCGCCAGGCGCGGTCTCAGCTCCTGTTCTACCAGCTGGGCGCGTGAGGATTGGAAGAGGAGAAACTCGGTGCGAGGCAGCATGGCGGTGTTCTGCATGTCCGACAGGATGGCACGCACCTGGTCGCCGATGGCGGTGCCGCCCGGCTCGCGGGTAACAAACAGCTTGTAGCCGTCTTGTTGCAGGCTTTCTGCCAGGATTTCCAATTGAGTGGATTTCCCGGTACCTTCGGTGCCCTCAAAAGTGATGAACATTTTTATGAGGTAAGCATTTATGCTATAAGCGGTTGACCTGAGGGTCAGTTTTCGCGGAAGATGCGCACCCGGCGGCGAGGTTCCTTGCCGTAGGAGTGGGAGGTCAGGTTGGCATCGCGTGCCATCTGGTGCTGCAGGCGGCGGATATAGGAGGCAGCCGGGGGCAGTTCCACCCAGCGCTCGCCGTTCATCACCGCCTGAATGGCGCCCTGGGTCTGCTGCAGGATGGCATCCATCCCCGAGTCGCCGGAGGCATCCACGGAGACATTGAATAGGTCGCTGAGGAACTGCTGCATCTGGTTGAGCGTATTGGCGCGCAGCACGTAGATCGGCACATTGCGGCGCTCGGCGTCCATAATGGTCTGCTGGCGCTTGCGGTAATAGGTGCGCAGGGTGACCAGCACCTGGGCATCGCCGGATTCGTTGACAATCACCGCCGGCACGCCCAGCCGCCGGGCAGCCTGGCTGAGACGGTTGCGGGCGACGCCGTACGGGTAAATGCGCATGGCCTGCAGGTTGCTGCGCTCGGGCGAGCGCATTTCCGGCTCGTGACCTTCCGGGGCGGACTCGGGCTGGCTGTAGGGGCGCTCGGCGGGGGACTCGGCACTCTGCCGCCGGTAGCCCTGCTGCGGCGTCTGGGAAGTGCGCTGCGGCGCGGGGGCGTGCTCGATGCGAATTTCGCCGCCATCCATGCGGGTGCGAATTTCAGGCGGGCGCGGGTAGCCGCGCAGCAGCGAGTCGACCGCTTCGGCAACGTCCAGGTGGATGGCCAGGCGGTCGCGGTTGACAATCTCAATCAACACGTCGAAAGTGGGCGGAGAGCGGCGCTCCAGGACAGTCTTCTGGGTACCTCGCCGGCGGGCTTCCTCATCCGACAGGGTAACAGACTCGATTCCGCCTACCAGGTCCGACAGGGTAGGGTTGATCAGCAGGTTTTCCAGCGAGTTGCCGTGGGCGGTGCCGATCAGCTGCACACCGCGCTCGGCGATGGTGCGGGCGGCAGCTGCCTCCTGCTCGCGCCCGATCTCGTCGATGACAATCGCTTCCGGGTTGTGGTTTTCCACCGCTTCGATCATCACCTCGTGCTGCAGGGATGGCATGGCAACCTGCATGCGGCGCGCCCTACCAACGGCAGGGTGCGGCACGTCGCCATCGCCGCCGATCTCGTTGGAGGTATCGACGATTACCACGCGCTTGTTCTCCGCCAGGATGCGGGCAGCCTCGCG
Source organism: Anaerolineae bacterium (assembly GCA_041301395.1). GTDB lineage: Bacteria > Chloroflexota > Anaerolineae > Anaerolineales > UBA4823 > CTSoil-045. The sequence continues at coordinate 5,465 of JBFYSP010000290.1, read as the reverse complement.
CAGCATGGTGGTCTTGCCAATGCCGGGGCGTCCCAGGATGAGCAGGCTCTTGCCGCTCTCGATCAGGTCCTTGATGATATCGGTCGTGCCGTACACCGCCCGCCCCACCCGGCAGGTGAGGCCCACCACGTGGCCGCGCCGGTTGCGAATGGCCGAGATGCGGTGCAGGGTGCGCTCCAGGCCGGCCCGATTGTCGGCATCGAAATCGCCAATGCGCTCGACGACGAAGTGGATGTCGCCGGTCGGGGTCTCCACCTGACTGAGCACCACTTCCCGGTCGACAAAGCGCGCCGTCGGGCGGCGGCCCAGGTCGAGGATGATCTCCAACAGGTTGGCGCTGTCATTGGCGGCTTTGACGGCCTGGGTAATATGCAAAGGCAGCACGCCGAGTAAGGCGTGCAAATCATCAGTTATTTTTAGTTGTTCCATAGACTTCCAATTGTTCTTCCCCCCGGATGTATGCTGTGATCTCCGGCTGGCCGCCTTCTAACGCCGGGATGGTGTAGGCCCAGGTCGCCTTCTGAGCGATCGCCAGGTGCTTGACCATCACCGCCTGGCGAGGGCCGGCTTCTGCGCCAAGATCTTCCAGGGCCAAATCCAGCCAGGATTGGTAAGAACGCACGCACAGATAGAGCGGGCGAGAATGCCGGTAGGGGAGTTTTTGAACCAGGTCGACGAATAACTCGCTGATGTCCAGCGCATCCGGGTGGACGAAGGGTTGCGCCCAGACGCCGCGCGAGCCGGTTTTGATTTCGACAAAAGCCAGCAGGTCGCCATTCTTGTAAAGCACCATGCCGCGCGGCTGGCTGTTGGGGTAGGGCTCAACCTGCTGTACCAGGCCGGGCACCAGGTTGGTGTACAACGAGCGGATCGCCACCAGGTCCCGGCTGCGCGCCCAGCGCCAATCGGCGGTGATGGCCGGTCCGATCGGGCGCCCGGTCAGCTGCCAGATGCGCTGGCGGGTATAGATGGCAAAACCAGCCCGGCGCAATGCCTGGTAGGTCTGCGTCTGCTCGTCCACGTCCGCCAGCAGGCGCAGCGCGCCGTGCCCCCCGGTGAGCGTAACCAGGTACTCCAGCAGCTCGGGCAAGGCCGGCGAATCCAGACCCGTATCCGGGGTGATAAAGGTCAGGTGGGCGAAAGGAGAGTCGTTCGACTGCATCACCTGCCCGAACACCGGCGAAGCCTGGTCAGGGGTGTCACTGACGGCGGTGTAAATACCCGAGTTTGGCGCCAGGTAGGAAAGCAGCGCACCCTGCACCACCAACGGGCCACGCGTCAACACCAGGGAGCTGTCCATAAATACAGTCTCGTGCCGCCAGCGACGCAGCCCAGAGAGATCACGCCAGTCAAAATGCCGGACACTCATGCGATCAGAGTAGTGAAATAACGGTGAAAGCGGTCGTCCCGGGTCAGCTCGGGGTGGAATGAGGTGGCCAGCAACCTGCCCTGGCGGGCGGCCACGATGCGTCCGTCATCCAGGGTAGCCAACACCTGCGCCTCTCCCTGCACGGACTCGATCAACGGGGCACGGATGAATATGGCATGGTAGGGGCGCGGCTGCGGGTCGACCTCCAGCAAGGCAGGCACATCCAGGTCGGTCTCGAAGCTGGCTACCTGGCGGCCAAAAGCATTGCGCTCGACGGTGATGTCCATCAGCCCCAACAACGGCTGGTGCCGGCGGGCGTCCTTGGAGAGAAAGATCGCTCCGGCGCAGGTACCCCATATCGCTCGCTCGAGTCCAAAGCGGTGCAGCGGTTCCATCAGGGCGTAATCGACGGCCAGCTTGCCGATAGTGGTCGACTCTCCGCCCGGGATGATCAAACCGTCCAGCCCGTCTAGCTGGTCAGGCAGGCGCACCTCGGTTGCATCCACGCCTAAGCGCCGCAGCATGACGAGGTGCTCTGCGAAATCGCCCTGCAGAGCCAGTACACCAATCTTCATATGATTTCGCCCGGCGCTTTAGGCCTGCCAGCCAAAGGTCGTGCGGCGCCTACCAGCCCCGCCCGGCGATCAGCTCGCCCTCCGGGATGGCCGAAACCTGCCGGCCTACCATCGGCTCGCCCAGATCCCGACTTACTTCAGCCAGGATGTAAGGATCGCGGTAGTGGGTAGTGGCCTTGACGATGGCTGCTGCCCGTTTGGCGGGGTCGCCGGACTTGAATATGCCGGAGCCGACAAACACACCGTCTACGCCCAGCTGCATCATCAAGCCAGCGTCGGCGGGAGTGGCAATGCCGCCGGCCGCGAAGTTGACCACCGGCAGGCGGCCGAGCTCGCGCGTCTCGACTACCAGCTCATAGGGTGCGCCAATTTCCTTGGCGTAGGCCATCAGCTCTTCTTCGAGCATGCCTTGCAGGCGGCGGATTTCGCCCAGTACGGAGCGGGCGTGGCGCACGGCTTCGACCACGTCACCGGTGCCGGCCTCGCCCTTGGTGCGGATCATCGCCGCGCCTTCACCGATGCGGCGCAAGGCCTCGCCCAGGTTGCGGCAGCCACACACAAACGGCACCTTGAAGGGGTGTTTGTAGATGTGATGGGCCTCGTCGGCCGGGGTGAGCACCTCCGACTCGTCGATGTAATCGACTCCGATGGCTTCCAGGATCTGGGCTTCGACAAAGTGCCCGATGCGGCATTTGGCCATCACCGGGATCGAGACCGAATCCATGATGCGCAGGATCAGGTCGGGATCGCTCATGCGCGCCACACCACCCTGGGCGCGGATATCGGCCGGGACGCGCTCCAGCGCCATGACGGCCACTGCGCCGGCTTCTTCGGCAATGCGGGCATGCTCAGGTGTGACGACATCCATGATCACGCCGCCCTTTAACATGTCAGCCAGGCCCTTTTTTACGGTAAAAGTAGCGACCTGTTGCTCCATTTCGAACCTCCAAAGTTATGTTCCTGTGAATTCGGGACAAGAGGGTTGTGGATGATTTTTTGTCAGCTCCGCCGCCAAAAATCAACAACACTACCCGTTTTCCCGACCTCACGCTGGTCAAAATTCATAAATAGGTATTTTTTATGAATTTCATTTAATATTTTACCATGCCCAGAGAGGGGATGCAATGCGCGGGGGCAGGGGTTTAACAAAGGTCTAATACGGGCGTTCCAACAATCAAACTCCCACCGCCACCCCCCATAACTGGACCTCCCCATTTTGCGTGAAAGTAGCCAACAGGCGCCCATCGGGCGAGAAGGCCACCACACTGGCCCCCTCCTCAGGCAGCATGGCAACCGGTTTTAGCCCGGCTGCGTTCTGCGGACTGATCTTGGCCAGGTCAGCCAGAAGAAATGATGCGCCGGCAGGATTAAGAACCGGCTAGGGAGTCGAGGTGGGCTGAGGCGATGGCAGCATGAACCACAATCCGACGCCGCCAGTCTCGTCGGCCGCCACCCATAATCTTCCGTCGGGACCCAGGTCTACACCGCGCGCATTGATCGTCGCCACCGATTGGACCGCGTCTCCCTGCAGGCGGTAAACCACCCCATCCCAGAACAGCCAGGCTTGCCCATCCACATCCAGGACCAGCTGCTTGAGCGGAGCGAAGGCATCCGGTGATTCAATGACCAGGGACCACTCTCCATTGTGTATCCGGTACAGTTGAGCTGGGCCGCTACAGCTGGCCCCGCCACACAGCTGCATGATCACCCACACATCCCCGCTCTGATCAACGATGAGCTGCTGTGGATAGGCGAAGTTGTAATCCGACAAGAAAGCTTCCGGTATTTGAGAAGATGTCCACACTTGAGAGGCGGCATCATATCGCCATATAGTGTCATACGCCCCCAGCCACACATTCCCCGCCGGGTCAGTGGTGATAGCGGACACGCAGGTCGTACCGACCGGCGTATCCGCCCCCTGCCAGGCCTGCCCATCGAACCAGCGCACGCCGCCTCCGCCCATCGGTCCTGGGCCTGAGTAATAACATTCACCAACCCATACTTCTGACCCGTTATTCCGCACGGCGAGGGTAAGAAGAATATCCACATCTTCCATTACCGGGGCTGGGAAACCCATCTCCTCCAGCGTATGGGTTGTCCAGAGACTGCCATGTAACGCACGTAACTCGCCTCCCACCGGCAGCCACAGGATGCCCCCGGCCTGGGTCAGCGGACGCCAGGAAGGAGGCCTCCACCAGCTCATCACCTCGGAAGTTGGAGTTCCCGTCCAACCACTTGCAGACTCGTAAGCCATCCACTGCCCGGCCGAAGCCCAGCGCTGCCGCACGGGGTGCCAGGCAGCGATCTCGAACTCCCCGGGCGGGAGCGCCCATAGCCTGCCTTCATCATCTGCATCTACCGGCAGAACTTCGCCGCCAGAGAGCACAGTCTCCCAGGCGCGAGCAAACCAGCGCAGCGCCACCTGGCTGGTCAGGATCCATACAGAGCCGTCGGCCGGGGTGCGCAGGCGCATATCGCCCCCATCGACTGTGAGCTCCTCGGGCAGTGAACTCACACCTCGGAATGGGCCGATATCCTCCGGTGGTATGGGCTGCACGATGGTTGCAGTTGGCAGCAGCTCATTGGTAGAGGTTGCGGAGACAGCCGGGGTGGGTTCAAGCGTGGCTGGTGAGGTCGCAGTGCTGGGTGGAGCGGGAGTGATAACTAGTTCTCTAACCTGCCCGCAGGCAGATGCTAAAACCGCAAACAAAACGGCGAACAACAAAACTTTTTTATGCAGTGCCATATTTCACCCCGAATAGAGCTAGCCCCATGCTGTCAGCTCAGATCTTCGCGCCTGACTCCCTCAATTCCCAGGACAAAATCGGCGCCATAGGCCAGGGCCGGCGTCTGGAAGCCGAGTAGGAAGTTGCCCTGCAGGACCTGCTCCACCACCGCAAGCGCCGCCAATGAAGTCCAGACCACGCCCCCCTCCGGCCCGTAGAGCCGCGAGACCACTGCCCGGCCTTCATCGTCAGCCGCCTCTCCCCAGACATTCATGCGCGTACGGGAGCGGCTATCAGCCGTTGAGCCTGCCTTGATCATACTCCTCATGAAGCGGCGTACGAACTTCAGCCGGAACAAGGGCTTCAACCTGAGCACGACAGACAGCAGCTGCCGCACCTCAGCCGGGATCACCACGTAGTTTTCAATGTTGGGAATGCCGGTGCTGTAATAGGCTGTGAATGCGTCTGCCCAGGGGAACAGAGTCGCTTCGACCGGGCCGCTGCCGAAGTCGATGGGGCGCGTTTTTAGCCGGCGAGGAATAGATTCCAAGCGCCCATCGCGCCTCAGTTTGAATCCGGATGGGATGATGGTCTCCACCAATGTATTAACGCTCCCGGGTGGAGAGCCGCCTGGGCCGCGGCTGTGGAAGGCCAGCGCCAGATGGGTGGCAGATGGCAGGCGCTGCTTGAGGTGCAGCGCCAGGCAATCGCTGGGCAGCACGTCAAAACCCACGGCCGGCAGCAGCATCACACCCTTCGCACGGGCCTCGGCGCCCCGGGCCGCGATGCCTTCAA
>JBFYSP010000270.1:0-3868 GCA_041301395.1 Anaerolineae bacterium | reverse complement strand
TGCTCGCGGCAGGCCTGCTGACCTTCGCCGCCTGGCGGCTTGGCCCGCTGACATTGCGCCTGCTGCCATTTGCATTCTTCTTTCTGTTCGGCTACTCGTTCACCAAGCGCTTCACCTGGCTGTCGCACTTCGTCCTGGGTTTTACCGATGGCCTGGCGCCGGTCGGAGCGTGGGTCGCTATCCGCGGGTCGCTCTTTACCGAGCAAGATTTGCCGGCCTGGGTGCTGTTGGGGATTGTGACCCTGTGGATCGGCGGGTTCGACATCCTGTACGCCTGTCAGGATGTCGATATCGACCGCCGGCTGGGAATCCGATCCATACCGGCTCGTTTTGGCGTCCTGACGGCACTGCGCCTCTCAGCGATCTCTCATATCTTCACCATCCTGCTTTTGGTAGAATTAGGTTTCCTGACAGGCCTGGGTTGGCCGTATTGGATCGGCCTGGTCATTACCGCCGGGCTGCTCTATTGGGAGCATACTTTAGTCACCCCAGATGACCTGTCAAAGATAAACGTGGCGTTTTTTAATATCAACAGCTATATCAGCCTGACCCTTTTTCTGTCTATTCTTGGCGCGCTGTATATCGCATAACGCCCGGCATCGATGGAGTAACCATGAAATATAAATTATCGGTAACGTTCTTTACCTTTCTTACAGCTTTAACAATTTTCCTGGCCCAGGGCGGTTCTGCCTGGGCGGCAGGTCCCCTTGTTGTTTATCAGACTAATCCAGCCAGCCAACCCGTAAACGGAGATATCCTGTGCTTACCGGGTATCTACGAACAGGCACCCGGCGATTGCCTGCCGGCCGGCCCTTCCGCCTACCTGAGCGCTATGGCTCACCAGGGTGTGACTTTCCCCGTCAAGCCGCTGCCGGCCACCAGGCCCGATACAGCCCTGACCTATGTCGATTACCGCTACGGTGAGGTGCGCAACAGCAACGCCCCGGTTTTCGGATCGCTTGAGGATGCCCTGAAAGGCAATAAGAAAAACGCCATCCGCAGCATTGACTCCAGCTTCAGTTACATCTCCTACACGGAAGATGCGGTGGTGGACGGTAAGCGCTTTTATCAGGTGGACCCAGGCGCATGGATGACTGCCAATGATATCTCTCGCATTGGGGCTGTCCCGCTGTTCCAGGGTATGGAGTTTACCCGCACGCCGGACAACGCCTTTGGCTGGGCGCTGCAATACATGAGCAACGGTCCCATCGAGACCAAGCGTACACCAGGGCTTGAGCAGAATGACTACACCGGCCATGTGCTCAATCACCAGGAAGTAATCCAGGTTTACGATGTCCAGCAAGCCGGTGACCAGGAATGGTACATGGTTGGCCCTGGCGAGTGGGTGCCGGACAGGGTGATTGCCCGTGTCATCCCCAATCCGACTCCACCGGAGGGTGTGACTGGAGGCCGCTGGATTGAGGTCAACCTGTATGAGCAGACCCTGGCTGTGTACGATAACTCCGAACTGGTATTTGCTACGCTGATTGCCAGCGGTATAGAGCCTTTCTGGACCCGCCCCGGGCTGTTCCAGATTTTCGAAAAGCTGGATACCACCCCCATGCGCGGGGCTTTTGAAGCCGACCGCTCGGATGCTTACTACCTGGAAGATGTGCCCTGGACGATGTATTTCGACCAGGCGCGTGCCCTGCACGGCGCTTACTGGCGCGCTAACCTGGGCTTTCCCCAATCGCACGGCTGCGTCAACCTGACGGTTGGCGACTCCCACTGGCTCTACGACTGGGCGCAGCTCGGCGATTTCGTCTACGTATGGGACCCTTCCGGGGAAACACCCACCGACCCCAGCTTATACACCGGCGGGGGCTACTAACAACCGCGCACTGAAAGCCTGATCCCACACCGGCAACGCCACCTGCGCTGCCCGGTAGCTTTTACATCATTACGATTTGCACAAAGAGAAAATATGAAAAACCTTGCCCTCATCTTCTTACTGGCTGCTCTGCTGCTGGCTTTGCCAGGCTGCCAGGCTGCTGCCGATTTGATTTCTCCACCTCCTACCGAGACCGCTGTCCCTACGGCTACCTGGACTGCTCTACCCAGCCCCACATCCATACCACCTACCGTCACGCCCAGCCTGACACCAACGCCCAGTGCCACGCCAACACCATTGGCAACGGCCACACCCAATCCGGCCCCGTTGCCAATCCATTTCCAGGTGCTGGATGAGCTCTGGCGGGCGGTTCAGGACAACTACCTGTATCGCAATTTCAACGGCGTAGATTGGAACCAAGTGTATGCCGAATTCCGCTCAAAGGTTGAAGCCGGGATGAGCAACGAGCAGTTTTACCAGGCCATGGACGAGATGGTCGCCCGGCTGGGAGACGAACACTCGGATTACCAAACCCCGGAAGAGGTAGCCACCCGCCAGGCTGAATTTGCTGGTGGGCGGAACTATGTCGGGATTGGCGTGTATACCGTATCGGTGCCGGAGAGCAGCCAGGTGACCGTGATGGGCGTATTCCCAGGCAGCCCAGCCCAAGAAGCCGGTATCCAGCTGCACGATAACATCCAAGCGGTGGATGGCGTTAGCGTCCTGGACGAGCAGGGCAACCGGCGCGATATTCTGCGCGGACCAGAAGGCACAACTAGCACTTTCACCGTGCAAACCCCAGGGCAAGCGCCGCGCGATCTCAGCATCACCCGGCGGGCGGTTTCCGGCCCGATCCCGGTCAGCCGCACACTGCTCACCACCCCGGAGGGCAAACGAGTCGGCTATATCTTGCTCCCAACCTTCAACGACGCCACCATCGGTCAGCAGGTCGGCCAGGCGCTGCAAGAATTCGCCGCCAGCGGTCCGCTGGATGGATTGATTCTGGACAGCCGCTACAACCCCGGCGGGCGGAGCGATGTCCTGGCGGAAACGCTGGCTTATTTCATGAACGGCAGCGCGGGCAACATGGTCAACCGGGAGGGTGAGTACCCGTTTACGGTCACCGGCACCGATCTGAATGGATCACAAACTGTGCCCCTGGTTGTCCTGGTCGGCCCGGATTCGGTCAGCTTTGGCGAGATCTTCCCCGGCATATTGAAGGACCTGGGACGGGCTTACCTGATTGGTGAAACGAGCAGCGGCAACGTAGAAATCCTGTACACCTATAATTTCTCGGATGGCTCGCTGGCGCTGCTGGCCCACGATACTTTCCGCCCTCTCAACCAGCCCGACCAGAATTGGGAGATCAGCGGCATCATCCCCGACCTGGATGTACCCAGCCGCTGGGATCAGGTGACCACGCTCACCGACCCGGCAATCCAGGCGGCTCTGCAGCATTTTTCCGGGCAGTAAGCATCCTAAAACACCGATTTTAAGCCCCAGACAGCCGGGGTCGGTCCCGGCTGTCATTTTTATTGCGCCTCCATGGGGGGTATGGTAAACTTTTCTTAGAATTGGTGCGGATTCGCACAAGGTTGCCGGTCTCACTCCATCTCCAGGCCTGGAGGGTCCATGCTCACACTTCCTGAGAAAATCCTATTCGTTGTTGGCACACTGGCCGCCTTGTACGCCGGTTATCGGGTCGTCCAGCGCATCCTGGGCATCTTGAAACGCGGCCAGGGTAAACCGGATTGGGGGCTGGCCAGGAGGCGCCTGCTATCGGCCCTGGCGAAAACTATTACCCTGCAGCCTACCTTCCGCCTGCGCCTGGGACCCAGCCTGCTTCACGGATTCGTCGCCTGGGCATTCATTTATTACCTGCTGGTCAACTTTGTAGATATCCTTGAAGGCCTGTTTAGCGGATTTAACCTGTTTGACTTCCTGGGGCCTGTGGGCGGAGTGCTGGCGCTGCTGGCCGACCTGCTGAGCGTGGCTGCCCTGGTGGGTATGCTTGCCCTGATCGTCCGCCGCTTTATC
>JBFYSP010000269.1:0-7553 GCA_041301395.1 Anaerolineae bacterium | reverse complement strand
CCGGGTAAAGGTCAGCTGGCGCGCCCGACCGGGAATTGATGTGGCGCAGGTTGCCCTGCAGTTTGGCGGCGGCGGCCACCCGGCAGCGGCTGGTGCGGAGATCAAGCTGCCACTGGCCGATGCCATCCCCTTGATTTTGCAGGCTACCCAGGAGGCCCTCCCCCAACCCGCGGTTATTGAGTCGCTGCGGCCAGAGGTCGTCCAATGAATACGCACCACAAGCCCAAATTTATAGTAATATTGGATATATTCCATCCTAATATTCCATCATAATAGACAGGAAGAACAAATGTACCCAGAAAAGCCGGTCCGGAACCCTCGTCCAGGAGGGAGAGACGAATTCGATAAGGAAGAACCCCAAAACGATGACATTAAGAATGTCGTTTCGGGCGTGTTAGTGGTCGATAAACCGATCGGTCTGACTTCCCACGATGTTGTACAGGTTATTCGGCGAGGAACCGGAATCCGGCGCGCCGGGCATACCGGCACCCTGGACCCACGTGCTTCGGGTGTACTGGTCATCTTGATCGGACCTGCAGTACGGCTTAGCGAATACGTATCCGCCTCCGATAAACGCTACCAGGCTACCATCCACCTGGGCAGCTCGACGGATACTTACGACTCGGAAGGTTATGTCACGCGCAGCACTACCAGCGCCATTGATATCACGGAAGAACAGTTCGACAATATCCTACAGCAGTTTGTGGGTGAGATCGAGCAGGTCCCCCCACCCTTTTCAGCTATTAAAGTCAAGGGACGTAAAGCATATGACATGGCGCGCGAGGGTGAAGAAGTTAACCTGGAGCCGCGCATGATCAATGTCTATTCCCTGGAAGTGCTGGAATGGGATCCCCCAGAAGCGGTAATCGATGTGTACTGCTCGTCCGGCACCTACGTCCGCTCGCTGGCCAACGACCTGGGGAATTCCCTGGGCACCGGGGCACACCTGGTAGGCTTGCGCCGCACCAAGAGCGGGCGCTTTACCCTGCGGGATGCAGTCCCCCTGCGCCGCCTGCAAGAAGCCTTCACCGCCGGTAACTGGTATCGCTTCCTGATCCCGGCTGCCGAGGCCCTGGCTGACTGGCCGATGGTGGAGCTGGACGCCGACCAGGTAGAGCTGGTGCGCCACGGGCACCGCGTGCCGGCGGAACCCATCGATAAAGGCTGGGCGCGCGGCGTGAGCCAGCAAGGCGACCTGGTGGCGCTGCTCGAGGTGGATGAAGCCACCCAGGAATGGCAGCCGCGTAAAGTCTTCTTCCAGTCCTGACGGGCTGCAAGGTGAATCGACTCGCCTCAAGCGGGCTCTGGGAATAGACCGGACCATGCAGCATTTCAGCTCCCTGGACGATGTCCAGCTCCCTGACAGCTGGCTGACGATCGGCTCCTTTGACGGCGTGCATCTGGGCCACCAGGAGATTGTGCGCAAAGTAACCAACGGCGCCCATGCAGAAGGCCTGCCGGCGGTGGTACTGACCTTCTCACCGCCCCCGGCTGTCGTCCTCCAAAAACGCTCCAACCCGGCTTACCTGACATTACCTGACGAGCGCGCCGAGCTGCTCGGTCAACTGGGAGTGGATGTAGTTATTACGCATCCCTTTACCCTGGAGCTGGCTCACACCGGCGCTGCTGAGTTCACCACCTGGGTGCACCAGCATCTGCGCTTTTCCCACCTGTGCGTGGGGTATGATTTCGCCCTGGGGCGCGGCCGCCAGGGAGATGTCGCTTTCCTGAAGCAGTATGGAGAGCAGCTCGGCTATACCATGAACATCCAGCAGCCGATCTCAAACGGCGATCAGGTGATCTCTTCCAGCCAGATCCGCCGCGCCCTGGCGGAAGGCGAGGTCGGGCAAGCCCGGCGCTTGCTGGGCCGCCCCTACCGCCTGAGCGGGGAAGTGGTACACGGCGATGGTCGCGGTCGCACAATCGGCATTCCCACCGCCAACCTGGCGCTGCCGGCAGAGCGTGTGATCCCAAAAAGCGGTGTGTACACCTGCCTGGCGCAGATTGAGGGGGTTTCCTGGCCGGCGGTTACCAATGTAGGTGTACGCCCTACCTTTGATAACCAATCCATCCTCCCCCAGGTGGAGACTCACCTGCTGGATTACAACCGGGATCTGTATGGCAGGCACATCGACCTGGATTTCATCGAGCGGCTGCGCGACGAACAGCGCTTCCCCAACGTGAACGCCCTGGTAGAACAGATCCATGCCGACATTGCCCTGGCACGCCAGCACTTGCAAGCGGTTGATACTGCCTGAGCCGGAATCCCGCCTTACCCCGTCGAGGAGTGGCGTACGACCAGCTGCGGGGTAATCAGCTCATGGCGCAGCTTGGTAATTTTTCCCTCAAGAATCCCAACTAATATTTCAGTCACCTGCCTGCCAATTTCGGCAACCGGCAGATGGACCGTGGTCAGCGGCGGGGAGAGGAATTGGGTCATCGGCAGATCGTCGAAGCCGGTGACGGCCACATCGACGCCCACCCGCAGGCCCGCCTCCTGGATGGCTTGCATGGCGCCCACCGCCATGGCGTCGTTGAAGGCGACCACGGCATCCGGACGGCGCTCGCCGGGTAAAGCCAGCCAGGCCTGGGTTGCTTGCCGGCCATATGCCTGATTGCCTTCACCACGGGCTATCCACTCGGTGTTGACTTCGATCCCGGCCGCCTGGAGCGCATGGCGGTAACCGGACATACGATCCTTGCCAACGCGGGAGGTCTCCGGCCAGGCCAGGGCGGCAATGCGCCGGCGCCCCAAAGAGAGCAGGTGCTCGACCACACTGCGCATCCCGGATTCACCATCCACATCCACGAAAGAAAATTTCATATCCAGGTTGGAGCGCCCAAAAGCCACGAAAGGGAAGTCTTTATCCAGCAGGTAGCGCAGGCGAGGATCGTCGTATTCCACCCCGGATAGGACAAAGCCATCCACCCGGTTAGAGTCAACCAACCGACGATAAGGATCAACCTGGCGCTCGCCGCTATGATGCGGGAAGCATAGCAGGTAGTAGCCGGCCGCTTCGGCGGCATGCAGCATGCTTTGCAGAAATTCATCCAGGATAGGGTTGGCCTGATTCAACGGCCAGGGTGGCCCCGAGTAACCGATCAACCGGGCGCGACGGGAGCGCAGGCTGCTGGCCGCCTGGTGCGGGGTATAGCCCAGCCGCTCGATTGCCTGGCGGATCGAGCGCTCCGTTTCCGGCTTGACTTTGGCTTGATGGTTGAGTACCTTGGAAACGGTCTGGTAGCTGACACCGGCTTCCCGGGCAACATCCTTGATGGTCACGCGTCCAGTCATGGGAACCTCCAGGAATGCGAACGTTCGCAACAGCTTAATCGAGAAAGAAAGCCCTGTCAACCACATTTTATTAACCAATCAATTCGAGATTTTCGGGTAAAATTTATCCCATCATCGGACCATCACATTCCTTAGGAGGCCGGCATGCGTCAGTACCTGGATCTGCTGCAGTACATCCTGGAGCACGGCGCCGAAAAAGGCGACCGCACTGGGACAGGCACCAAATCGGTGTTCGGGTACCAGATGCGCTTTAAATTGCGGGAAGGCTTCCCCTTGCTGACCACCAAAAAACTGCATATGCGCTCGATCATTTATGAGCTGCTGTGGTTCTTACGCGGTGAGACCAATGTCCGCTATCTGCAGGAGCACGGCGTGCGAATCTGGAACGAGTGGGCCGGCGCCGATGGCGAGCTGGGCCCGGTCTACGGCAGCCAGTGGCGCTCCTGGCGCGGCGCCGATGGGCATACCGTTGACCAGATCACTCACGTTGTCCAGCAAATCCAGACCAACCCCAACTCCCGCCGGCTGATCGTCAGCGCCTGGAACGTGGCCGAGATCGAGCGCATGGCGCTGCCCCCCTGCCATGCATTATTCCAGTTTTATGTCGCTGATGGGGCGCTCTCCTGCCAGCTTTACCAGCGCAGCGCGGATATCTTCCTGGGCGTGCCATTTAACATCGCTTCCTACGCTTTGCTGACCTTAATGGTAGCCCAGGTGTGCGACTTGCAGCCTGGAGATTTCGTGCACACCTTCGGTGATGTGCACCTGTACCTGAACCATATCGAGCAGGCTCAGCTGCAGCTGGAGCGTACGCCTTACCCCCTGCCGCAGATCCAGATCAATGCGCAGGTCAAGTCACTCTTCGATTTCCAGTACGAAGATTTCGCCTTGCTCAATTACCAGGCTCACCCGCACATCAAAGCGGAAGTTGCCGTATGATTGTCTCGCTGATCGTCGCTATGGAGAAAGATCGCGGTATCGGTCGCGACAACCGGCTGCCCTGGCATCTGGGCGATGACCTGTACCTGTTTAAAAAAAATACTATGGGACACCACCTGGTGATGGGGCGCAAGACCTACGAATCGATCGGGCGTCCCCTTCCCGGGCGAAAGATGATCGTGCTGTCTCGCCAGGCGGATTTCACCGCTCCCGGCATTCTGAATGCCGCTTCGCTGGAAGAAGCGCTGCAAATCGCCTGCCAGGCTCAGGAGGATGAAGTTTTCATCATCGGCGGCGGGGAAGTATTCGCCCAGGCACTGCCACTTGCCGGGCGCATCTACCTGACACAGGTGCATGCCCGCATTGCCTGCGACACCTTCTTCCCGGAAATCGACCTGGACCATTGGCAGGTGCGCCGGGAGTGCTTTCAGCCCAAGGACGAGCAGAACGATTATCCTTTCACTTTCCAAATGCTCGAACAGGCTTGACAAAAGCCCTGATTCGCTTATAATGCCCCCAACTTAAATCGTCAAAGACATTGAAGAGGACGAGTAGGCTGCGCTACGGCAGTCCAGAGAGCGGGGGCAGGTGTGAGCCCCGCCTGCACGATGTAGCCGAATGGACCTCAGAGTTGCCCTCCCAAACACCGTTAACCCGGTGGAGTATGAGGCGCCGGAGGTGCCACCGTTACCAGGGCAGACCGGTTGGAGAACCAAGTCGTTCCAATGACCGGTATAACGAGTGAGGCTGGCCTTTCCCCCCGTCGCATCACCGGCGGGATTTTTGATTAAACGGCAGCCTAACCGGGGTGGCACCACGGACCAGGCGCGTTCGTCCCCTTTGCGGACGAGCGCGTATTTTATTTGAGGAGATCGGCTGATGGAGAAAATAGGTCGCATCTTAACCGGGCACCGCCCCACCGGGCCACGCCACATTGGGCACCTGGCAGGCACCCTGGAAAACTGGGTGCAGCTGCAAGATTCCTACGAGTGCTTCTTCCTGATTGCCGATTTGCATGTCCTGACCACCGACTACGAGCACCCCGGACGCATCCCCGGCAACATCCTGGAGGTGCTGGCCGACTGGCTGGCGGTGGGCATCGACCCGGGGCGGTCGCGCATCGTGCTGCAGTCCGCCATCCCGCAGCATGCCGAGCTGGCTATCGCGCTGGGCATGCTGGTGACCGTCGCCCGCCTGTCCCGCGTGCCTACGTATAAAGAGCAGGTGCAAGCGCTGCACCTGAAGCCTTCTCTGGGCCTGCTCAACTACCCGGTGCTGCAAAGCGCCGATATCCTGCTCTACCGGGCGGATGCCGTGCCGGTCGGTGAAGACCAGCTGCCCCACCTGGAGCTGAGCCGGGAAATCGCCCGCCGCTTCAACCAGCTGTACGGAGAGACCTTCCCCGAGCCGCAGGGGCTGCTCTCGCCCACGCCGCGCCTGCCCGGCACCGATAACCGCAGCATGCACACTTCTTATGGAAACACCATCGCCCTGCGCGACAGCGCGGAAGAGACCACCCGCAAGATCATGGGCATGTACACCGATCCCACCCGCCTGCATGCCAGCGACCCGGGGCATGTGGAAGGCAACCCAGTGTTTGATTACCACAACGTATTCAACCCCAACAAGGAGGAAGTGGCTGAGTTCAAAGAACGCTACATCAAAGGAAAGATCGGCGATGTCGAGCTGAAACGCCGCCTGGCGCAGGTGCTGAACGAGCACTTAGCACCTATCCGGCAGCGGCGGGAGGCGCTCATCGCTCGCCCGAATCAGCTCATCGATATCATTCAGGCGGGCACGCAGTCCGCCCGGCCAGTAGCCGAAGCAACCATGGAAATAGTCAAGAGCAAGCTTGGTTTGAATCTGGCGGCAATGTCCTACGAAGGGCAGCCGCAACCCTAATATTAATCTTTTTTCAGGAGGAGATCATGTCTGACAACACTCGTTTTACTTTGAAAGAATCGGACCTGCCGAAAGCCTGGTACAACATCAACGCCGATTTGCCCTTCCCCCCTGCCCCAGTGCTGCACCCGGCAACCATGGAGCCGGTCACGCCCGACTTCCTGGGGGTGCTCTTTCCGATGGAACTGATTCTGCAAGAAATCAGCACCGAGCGCTATATCGACATCCCCGAAGAAGTGCGCGAGATCTACAAGCTGTGGCGCCCCACCCCGTTAATCCGGGCGCGCCGCCTGGAGAAAGCCCTGGGTACACCTGCCCACATCTACTACAAACACGAAGGCGTCTCCCCTGTCGGCAGCCACAAGCCCAACACCGCCGTGGCACAGGCTTTCTATAATAAAGCTGCCGGCACCCAGGCCTTGACCACCGAGACCGGCGCCGGTCAGTGGGGATCGGCGTTGTCTTTCGCCGGGGCGCTGTTCGAAATTCCCATCGAAGTCTACATGGTGCGGGTTTCTTACAACCAGAAACCTTATCGCCGGATCATGATAGAGACCTATGGCGGCGAGGTATATGCCAGCCCGTCCGACCGGACCAACTTTGGCCGCAGCTTGCTAGCCGAAAACCCGGAGCACACCGGCTCGTTGGGTATTGCCATTTCGGAAGCAGTCGAAGCGGCCGCAGTATCGGGCGGCGCTAAGAAATACAGCATTGGATCCGCCCTGGGGCATGTCCTGCTGCATCAGACGGTGATCGGTGAAGAAGCACTGCTGCAAATGGATAAAGCGGACGAGTACCCGGACGTGGTGATCGGCTGCGTTGGCGGTGGTTCCAACTTCGCCGGCCTGGCATACCCGTTTGTTCACAAGAATCTGCGGGAAGGCAAGCGCGCCCGCATCGTGGCGGTCGAGCCAACCGCCACCCCATCAATCACCAAAGGCGTCTACACCTTCGACTATGGCGATACCGCTAAAATGGCGCCGATTATTAAGATGCATACTTTAGGGCATGCATTTGTCCCGCCGCCTATCCACGCCGGCGGCTTACGCTACCACGGCATGGCGCCCAGCCTCAGCGGCCTGGTCAATTCTGGTCACATTGAAGCCATCTCGGTCCCGCAGCTGGCAACCTTCGAAGCCGCCCTGACCTTTGCCCGCAGCGAAGGGCTGATTCCGGCGCCCGAAAGTGCGCATGCCATCCGCGCCGCCATCGATGAAGCTCTGGACGCCAAGGCTAAAGGCGAGAAGCGTGTCATCCTGTTCAACCTGTCGGGCATCGGCACCCTGGACCTGGGATCTTACCAGAGCTACCTGGCCGGCAAGCTGCAGGATTACGAATACCCGGCGGAAGCAGTGGCCGAGGCCATGCTAACCCTGCCCAAAGTAAATTTACCCGGCTAAACCATCGAAGGCTGTGG
>JBFYSP010000214.1:0-12585 GCA_041301395.1 Anaerolineae bacterium | reverse complement strand
TTCCGTTACGCCTACACCCGGCTGGCCAGGCCTGCCAGCAAGTCGATGCCTACTTTGTCGATCGATTGGGTGCCATCTACTTCCAGCAATGATCCTGCCTGCTGGTAGTACTCGATGAGCGGCTGGGTTTGGTCAAGGAAAACACGGATGCGGTTCGTGACCGTCTCCACGTTATCGTCGGCCCGTTGGTACAGCTCCGAGCCGTCATAATCACAAACTCCGGCCATCTTGGGTGGGCTGAACTTCTCGTGGAAGACATGCCCTTCCGCCCGGCAGGTCCACCGGCCGGTCAGCCGTTCGACCAGCACTGACTCGGGTACGTTGATATAAGGCACGGCGTTTACTTTACCGTTGAATTCGGCCAGCATACTATCTAATGCCTTTGCCTGGGCTACTGTGCGGGGAAAACCGTCCAGCAGCGCACCTTGAGCACAATCCGGACGAACCAAACGCTCGCGGATCATCTCAATGGTCAGGTCGTCGGGCACCAGCTCGCCGCGATCCATGTAACCTTTAGCCAGTTTTCCTAGCTCGCTTTGGCTTTTCATATTCTCCCGGAAGATATCCCCAGAAGAGATATGCGGCAATCTCAGTTTTTCCGAGATGATTTGCGCCTGGGTGCCTTTTCCGGCGCCCGGAGGACCAAGCAAGACGATGTAGGCAGGCATTCTGGATACTCCTTATCTCACCAACAGAGTATCATCATAGCCGTGTTGTTTGAGGTCGGCTTCAATGTTAAAGAACAGGTCTCGCACCACACCAACCACGATGATCAATCCTGCCGAAGAAACCAGCAGCAGGTTATCACCCTGGCCAGCCAGTGGGATGATCAGGCTGATCAACCAGGGAAGCACTGCCACAAAGCCCAAGAAAAAGGCACCCGGCAGGGTAATGCGGCTGAGCACTTTGTTCAGGTATTTCTGAGTCGGAGCACCGCGCGCCACCCCAGGGATCTGAGCCCCAACCTTCTTCAGGTTATCACCATAGTTTTGTTGTTGGAACAGTACATTGGTGTAGAAGAAAGTGAAGCCTACTACCATAATGAAGTACATGATGTAGTAGCCGTTGCCCTGACCGCTGAAAGTAGTGTAGATGCTGTTGGCGATATTGGCAACCCATTCAACCGACGAACCGGTGAAGAAACTGGCTACGATCGCCGGAAAGGTCAGCAGCGATTGGGCAAAGATCAGGGGGATCATGCCTGCCATGTTGACCATCAAAGGCAAGGTGCCCTTGACCGGCATCGACATGCGGTTGCCGACGCGCCGCCCGGGGTACATCACCGGGATGTTGCGACGGCCCTGCTGCACATAAACAATGGCAAAAACCGTCAGGGTGGTGATGACCGCCATTAAGGTCAGCAGGATCCAGCGATTCTGCTCGTCGGCGATCAGCGCCCCCAGCGATACCGGGATGCGCGAGACAATGCCCGAGAAGATGATTATCGAAAGACCCTGGTTACGGACACCGAATTCGGAAATCAGCTCACCCAACCAGATGGCGAACATCGTACCGGCCGTCATACTGATCACAATTGCCCAGGAGGACAACCAGCTTGGCCCGAACAGGCCAAAATCATTGATCACCAGTCCCAATCCGCTCGAATTGGCCATCTGATTGAAGATATTAATCTGGCCGATGGCATTTAATGCCGCCATAGGAATTGCCAGGATCAAGGTCCACTTTTCCATCCACTTCTGGCCTTCGCGCGGGTCATCTTTAAACCGCGCCTGGAAAGCCGGGATGATGGGGACCAACAGCTGCAGGATAATCTGCGCTGTGATGTATGGGTAAACACCCATTGCAAGAACCGAGAAACGCGATACTGTACCACCCGAGAGCAGATCCAGCAGGCCGACCAGGGTACCACCGGCGCCGCCTGCCTCAGCCAGGGCACGAATGACATCAGCATTCGCACCCGGGACGGGCACATGCGAAACCAGGCGGTAGATCGCCAGGATCAGCAGGGTGATCAGTAATTTACGGCGGATATCTTGGGCCGACCACAGGTATCGCCAAGCGGACCGCTTCATAGGATTATCTCCTTTACCATACCTGAATTAGTCCAGCACCTCGACGCTACCGCCGGCGGCCTCAATCTTGGATTTAGCGCCTGCGCTCACCCGGTGGACGCGCACTTTCAGGGCGACATTTATGCTGCCCCGGCCCAGAATGACAACAGGATTGCGTTCATCCCGCAGTAAACGAGCGTCTGCCAACGAGTCAGGCGTCACTTCGCTGTTCGCCAGGAAGTCCGACAGTTGATCCAGGTTGACTTCGTTATACTCAACCCTGTGCAGCGGTGTAAAGCCTTCACCGCGTCTGAAAGGAAGCCGTCGGAAGAACGGCAGGTTGCCACCCTGGTGGTACAGGCGAGTCCCGCCACCTGCGCGTGCACCCTGGCCCTTGGTGCCCCGCCCGGCAGTCTTGCCCTGCCCAGCCGCGACCCCACGCCCAACGCGCTTGCGGTCCTTCTTAGAACCTTCTTGTGGTTTAAGATCGTGTAATTTCATCGATACTCCCTGAGTGACGACTAGCTCTCGTCACCAATTTCTTCCACGACGATCAGGTTGTTGACCTTGTAGAGCATGCCGCGCAGGCTCGGGGAATCGACATGCTCCACAGTTTGGTGCATGCGACGCAGGCCGAGAGCCCGGACGGTCGCCTTGTGCCGCTTGGAATATCCAATCGGGCTTTTGATCAGCGTGACACGCACGCTTTTGGCGCCCGTTTCAGTTGAACTAGACATGCTTCCTCCGATCCCAGAAGGGAGTCAGGTCTTTGACGGGTTTCCCGCGCCGCACCGACTCTTCCTGTGGCGATTTCAGCTGATCGAGGGCATCCATGGTAGCAAAGACAACATTCAAGATATTATTGCTGCCAAGCGATTTTGTTAAGATATCCGAGATACCCGCGGCTTCCAGGACAGCACGCACACCGCCGCCGGCGATAACACCGGTACCAGCCGAAGCCGGTTTGAGCAGCACCCGAGCCCCTGCAATTTTCCCCAGCACCTCGTGCGGGATAGTGGTGTTGTACACAGCCACCTTGTGCAGGTCTTTGCGGGCGCGCTCGGAGGCCTTGCGCATCGCATCGGGAACGGCATTCGCCTTACCAACGCCAACCCCAACACTGCCGCGATTATCACCAACTACTACCGTTACCCGAAACGAGAAACGACGGCCGCCTTTGACAACTTTGGCCACGCGGGCGATATCCACCACACGTTCATCCAACTCTTGAGTTAACTCTGAAAACTCGTAATCTGCCATATCCTTCTCCTTGTAAAGCGGGCCTTCCGCAGCTACCTTTTTCGAGCAGCCGGCGGGGCAGCCTCGGCTTTACTAGAAATCCAGCCCGCCCTCGCGTGCTGCATCGGCCAGGGCTTTGACACGCCCAATGTAGCGGAAACCGCCGCGGTCAAACACGACTTTGCTAATGCCCTTGGCCTTAGCGCGCTCAGCCAACGCTTTGCCTACCAGTTTGGCCTGATCAGCTTTCTTCAATCCCGCCATCTGGGCGCGTAATTCGACATCGATGGTCGAAGCAGAAACCAGTGTGTGCCCGGCTTGGTCGTCGATGACCTGGGCATAAATTTCTGCCAGGCTCCGATACACATTCAAGCGCGGCCGCTCTGATGTGCCAGATACAGATTGGCGAATGCGAATGTGACGCCGCTTGCGCGCCTCTGATCGTGATTTATTTTTTGCCATAAGCCTATCCCTTACCTGTCTTACCAGCCTTGCGGCGGATCTTTTCGCTCAGATACTTGATGCCCTTGCCCTGGTAAGGTTCCGGCGGGCGCACCTTGCGGATATCTGCCGCAACCTGTCCAACCAGTTCCTTGTCGTAACCCTGCACTTTGATCTGACGGGTTTTGGCGTCCGTCTCAAAGCGGATCCCCGTGGGGGGGACTACTTTGACCGGGTGCGAATATCCGACGAACAGCATCAGGTCCGTACCACTCAGTTCAGCCCGGTAACCGACACCGTTCACTTCTAATATTTTCTCGAAACCCGTGCTGACCCCGACCACCATATTATTGATCAAGGCCCGCGTCATTCCGTGCAGCGCGCGGTGCATGCGCTCATCGGTCGGGCGAGAAACCAAAACTTGTCCATCCTTTAACTCGATCCCCATCGGCTGCGGGAAAGTGCGGGACATCTCTCCCCTCGGGCCTTTGACACTCACCCAAGAGCCATCAATGTTCACTTCCACGCCGCTCGGGATCACTACCGGCATACGTCCAATACGTGACACAACAACCTCCTTACCAAACCTTGCAGAGGACTTCACCACCCACGCCCAGCTGGCGGGCGCGTTGGCCAGTCATGACACCCTTAGGTGTGGACAGGATGGCAATACCCATGCCGGAGAGAATCCAGGGGATCTCTTTATTGCCGGTATACACGCGGCGTCCGGGACGGCTGACACGCTCCAGCCCGGTAATTACCGATTCGCGCTCGCGACGCTCGCCCACGTACTTCAAGCGGATGCGCAGCACTTTCGAGCCGGCAATTTTTCCATCCACTACTTCATAGCTGCTGACAAAGCCCTCTTCCTTCAAAATCTTGGCGATCGACACCTTGACTTTTGAACTGGGAAGTGCCACCAACGTGTGGCCAGCCATAACCGCATTCCGAATGCGAGTTAGCATATCTCCAATAGGATCAGTTACACTCATTGCACACTCCTCCGCAGGCTACCAGGATGATTTGACAACGCCTGGAATTTTGCCATCAAGCGCCAACTCACGGAAGCAAATACGGCATAGACCAAAGCGCCGAATATAGCCACGCGGGCGTCCACATACTTTACAGCGATTGCGCACACGGGTGGCGTATTTTCGCCGTGACTCACGAATCACCATACTTTTCTTTGCCATCGGTTATCCTTCCTTCTTGAACGGCATGCCGAGCATTTGCAGAAGCTGGCGGGCTTCATCATCCGTCCGTCCGCTGGTAACAATCGTCACTTCCAGGCCGCGAAGTTTATCGATTTTGTCGTAATCGATCTCCGGGAAAACCAGCTGCTCACGCAAGCCCAGGGTGTAGTTACCCCGCCCATCGAAAGCATCCGGTGAAATCCCGCGAAAATCACGCACCCGAGGCAGGGCGATGTTCATCAAACGGTCCAGAAAAGACCACATGCGCTCGCCCCGCAGGGTAACTTTGACGCCGATCGCACGGCCTTCGCGCAGCTTGAAAGCTGCTATGCTCTGGCGCGCCTTGGTAACCACCGGCTTCTGGCCGGCAATCTGGGTAAGGTCACCAACCGCGGCATCCAGCGCCTTGGCATTATCCAGGGCTTCACCTACGCCAATATTTACCACTATCTTTTGCACCCGCGGCACCTGCATCACATTGCTCAAGTCGAGCGATTTCATCAGGGCGGGGACAACTTCCTGACTGTAACGTTCTTTTAACACATGACTCATATTCTTGCTCCCTGCCAGCCGGGCTAATCAAACAGCGAATGGCATTTTTTGCACATGCGCTGGACAGTTTCGTCATCGCGCTGGACGCCAACCCGGGTGGGCTTGTGGCACTTGGGGCAAACCAGCATGACGTTGGCAATCGATACAGGCGCTTCAAACTCAACGATTCCGGGGGCCATCGCCCGTCGACCCTGAGTCTGCTGCTGCTTCTGGTGTTTCTTGCGCAGGTTTACGCCTTGCACTACGATACGCTTGTCATCCGGAAGCACCTTGATTACCTCGCCGCGCTTGCCCTTATCTTCAAGTCGACCGCTGATCACTTCAACGGTATCACCTTTACGAATCTTTACTCTCACGGTTTTCGCTCCTGCGTCATTCCACTCGCCCCGGTCCTAAAGGACCTCGGGGGCCAGCGAGACAATTTTCATAAAGCCTTTTTCGCGCAGCTCGCGAGCTACCGGGCCAAAGATGCGGGTCCCTTTCGGGTTGTGGCCATCCTGGTCTAGAATCACTGCGGCATTGTCATCAAAACGAATGGTCGAGCCGTCATCACGCCGCCATTCTTTGGCACAGCGGACGATCACCGCTTTAACGATTTCGCTTTTTTTGACCGCGCCCTGCGGTGAAGCAGACTTCACCGTGGCCACTACCACATCACCCACCCGGCCGTAACGGCGGGTAGATCCACCCATGACGTGGATTACCAACAGCTCACGCGCGCCGGTATTATCGGCAACTTTCAAACGCGTTTCTTGCTGAATCATGGTTGCGCCTCCACCAGGGTATCCCCGGCGGCGATATCATGCCGCAGAATTGCTTCCACCACCCAGCGTTTATGGCGCGAGATCGGTTGGCTTTCAACAATCCGTACTTGATCGCCAAGTTTGCAGCCGAGCTCATCGTGAGCCATAACATGCTTGCGGATGTGAACGACTTTCTTGTACAGCCGGTGCCGGTAGGTGCGCGAGATTTCAACCACTACCGTCTTGTCCATTTTGTTGCTGGTCACAACACCAGTCAATCGTCGCCGGTTATTCATGCTTCACCTTCCGTAGTAACCGTGCGCTCATTCAGAAACGTCATAAGCCGGGCGATCTGGCGGCGGGTAATACGCAGTCGCGTAAAGTCCGTCAACTCACCCGTGGACATCTGAAAACGGAGTTTCATGAGCTCCTCACGGGTATCATTCAGTTCTTTCTCCAGCTGATCGGTAGTCAGGGAGCGCAGGTCTTTCTCTTTCTTAGCCATTATTCGCCTCCTGACACGTCGTGACGAGCCACGATTTTTGTCTTGATAGCCAGTTTATACTGGGCCAGGCGCAGAGCCTCGCGGGAAATTTCATCGGGCAAACCGCCGCCGACTTCAAACATAATCCTGCCAGGACGGACGACCGCCACCCAATATTCTACGTTGCCCTTCCCTTTACCCATACGGGTTTCGGCCGGCTTGCGCGTGACCGGTTTATCGGGGAAGATACGGATCCAGAATTTACCTCTCCGGCGCATGGCGCGAACGATGGCCCGGCGAGCGGCTTCGATCTGGCGGGCAGTGACCCAGCCCGGCTCTACGGCCTTCAGGCCGAAATCGCCGAACAGGACATCCGCGCCACGGTAAGCTTTGCCTTTCATCCGGCCGCGCATTTGCTTGCGCCACTTAACACGCTTTGGCATTAACATAATGACAACCTCGTTCCAGTCCTATTCACTGACATACACGCCTTCAGTAGACTCAACTTTCTCTTCCACTTCGGGCAGGCTATCGCCTTTATAAATCCACACCTTCACGCCAATCTTGCCATAAGTCGTGCCTGCTTCTGCCTTGGAAAAATCAATAATGGCACGCAGGGTCTGGCGGGGTACGCGGCCTTCGCGCATGTTCACGGTGCGGGCCATTTCAGCGCCACTCAAACGACCAGAGACTTCCAGACGGATGCCTTCTCCGCCCTGGCGCATGGCCTGCTGGATGGCACGCTTCATCGCCCTCTGGTAGCTGATGCGTCTTTCGAGCTGCTCGGCAATGTTGCGGGCAACCAGGTAAGCGTCGAGATCCGGCGATTTAATCTCCTTGATCTCCAGGTCGACCTTTTTCCCTACTGCAGCTTCCAAAGACTGGCGGATTTTCTTGACGGTATCGCCCTTCTTGCCAATCAGGATGCCTGGCTTGGCGGTGTGCACAATCACCTTGACCTTACCCGGGAAACGCTCGATCTCAACCAGTGAGACGCCCGCGCGGGGCGCTTCGTTGCGAACCAGCTCACGCAGGGCAAAATCCTGGTGCAGATTGTTCACATACTCGGAGCCTTCGGCATACCAACGGCCTTCCCAGGTGCGGTTAATTTTCAGGCGGAAACCTACGGGGTTAACTTTGCGGCCCATATTCTCTCCTTATTTCGTTTCCCGCTCGCGCAGGATGACAGTGATATGCGCAGACCGGCGCAACCAGGGCTTGAACCGCCCGCGAGCGCCAAACCGGCGCCATTTGCGTGTCGGGGCCTCGTCAGCGAAAATGCGGTAGACGTACATATCGTCGCGGCTGACGCCGAAGTTCTCCTCACCGTTGGCCATGGCGGAAGCCACTACCTTGGATACGGGGAGAGCGGCCCGGTTAGGCGTAAATTTCAACGCGGTCAGTGCTTCGACAACGTCTTTGCCTCGCACGGTATCTGCCACCAGGCGAACCTTCTGCGCCGAAATCGGGATGAATCGGGCTTCTGCACGAATTTCTGTAGACATCTCGGCCTAGCCTCTCTTCGTCTTCTTTTCGGCTACATGGCCACGGAACATGCGGGTTGGAGCAAATTCACCCAGCCGGTGCCCGACCATATTCTCGGTGATGTAAATCGGCACATGGCGCTTGCCATCATGCACAGCCAGCGTGTGACCAACCATCTGAGGGTAGATCGTGCTGTCCCGGCTCCAGGTCCGGATCACCTTTTTGTCGCCACGGTCATTCATGGCTTCGATTTTCTTAAGCAGTTTCGGGTCGATAAACGGACCCTTTTTTAAAGATCGTCCCATTGCTCACTCTCCAACTACTACCGCCGCTTCTTCCCACGCCGGCGAACAATATACTGGTCTGTTTTCTTGTTGCGACGGGTCTTGTAACCCAACGTGGGCTTGCCCCACGGGCTCTTAGGCCCGGGCATACCAATGGGCTGCCGTCCTTCGCCACCGCCGTGAGGATGGTCCCGCGGGGACATGGCAGTACCGCGCACCGTTGGGCGGATGCCCAAGTGGCGCTTGCGACCAGCCTTGCCCAGCTTGATGTTGCTGTGCTCCACATTGCCGACCTGGCCGATTGTGGCATAGCAGTTCTGACGCACCAGACGCACCTCGCCAGATGGCAGGCGTACCTGGGCATAATCACCTTCTTTGGCCAGCAATTGAGCTGCCCCACCGGCAGCGCGCACCAGCTGGCCGCCTTTGCCTTCTTTCAGCTCGATATTGTGCACCAGGGTGCCAACCGGGATATTGGAGATCGGCAGGCTGTTCCCCGGGCGAACTTCGGCGGATGGGCCGGATACTACGGTGTCGTTGACCCGCAGGTCCAGCGGCGCAATGATGTAGCGTTTTTCACCATCGGCGTAAAACAACAGCGCCAGGCGCGCCGTGCGGTTCGGGTCATACTCGATCGCCGCCACACGAGCCGGGATGTTGAGCTTATCGCGCTTGTAATCGACAATTCGGATGTGACGCCGGTGTCCACCACCACGATGGCGGACCGTTACACGACCGTAGGAGTTGCGCCCGCCGCTCTTGCGCAGCGGCACGAGCAGAGCACGCTCCGGGGTGTCCTTGGTGATTTCCTCAAATGAGTAGCCGGTCATCCCGCGGGTACCGGGTGTAATCGGCTTGTACTTTTTTACTGCCATTATTTCACTCCTTCGAACACAGAAATCGTATCTTCGGGAGCCAGGGTAACGATGGCTTTTTTATAGCCGCTGCGCCGGATCATCAACCGGCGGCTGCGAGCCCGGCGAGTGCGCTTGGCAGGAACATTCAGGATGTTCACCTGCACAACTTTGACATCAAAAATGGTTTCCACCGCATCTTTTACCATTGCCTTGGTCGCATCCTTGCTGACCTCGAACACATACTGGTGATGTGCAGCATTCTGGTAATTGGATTTCTCCGTAATGAGCGGGCGGCGGAGCACTTCGTAAATCGTTGACATCTCTACCTCCACCTATCCTAAGTACGACACCAGGACATCCAGGGCCGGCAGCGGCATGACCAGTTTGTCATACTGCAACAGGTCTCGAATGTTCAGGTAGCTGGCCATCAGGGTCTTCGTATCCGGCAGGTTGTTGGCAGAGCGAATGATTGCATCGTACTCAGCATCTTTTTGCGGGATCAAGATCAGCGCGCTCGCGTCTCCAACCAGGCTATTAAGCGCCTGGGCCATGTGACGTGTTTTTACTTCCGGCAGATTCATCCCTTCCAGGACTACGATGCCGTTCTGAGCAGCTTTAACCGATAGCGCAGAACGCAGTGCAGCCCGGCGCATCTTGCGCGGCATCTGGAGCGAATGATCGCGCGGCTTGGGCGTGTGGATCTTGCCGCCACCAACCCATTGCGCCGACCGGGTAGAACCTTGCCGGGCGCGGCCGGTGCCTTTTTGGCGCCAGGGCTTGCGACCACCGCCAGATACTTCACTGCGGCCTTTCGTGTCGTGGGTGCCCAGGCGGGCGTTCGCCATCTGGCGGACATAGGCCTGGTGCATCAGGTCGACATTGACTCGGGCTTCAAAGATCGCTGCCGGCAGATCGACCGTGGCGACTTTTTGCCCATCCATGTTGAAGACATCTACTTCCATGATTGCTTCACTCCCATATGTCCTACTGTTTGCGCGCCACACGGATCAACACCAGGCCGCCTTTTCCGCCTGGCACTGCTCCATTGACGCCCAACAGATTGCGTTCGCTATCCACCAGCACAACCTTCAGGTTTTGTACCGTCACCCGGTCATCACCCATGTGCCCGGGACCGCGAGCACCCTTGTAGACCCGGCCTGGCGTGGTGCCAGAGCCGCGCGAGCCTGGGGCACGGTGGCGATCCGATTGTCCATGGGTCTTGGGGCCACCGCGGAAGTGGTAGCGCTTGACAGCGCCCTGAAAACCCTTGCCTTTACTGGTGCCAATCACATCCACTTTTACACCAACAGAAAAGACCTCACCTACGGTCAGTGTTTGGCCCTCTACCACATCGGGCTCGCTGGTGCGAAACTCGCGCAAAAAGCGCAACGGAGGAATATTGTTGCGCTTGAGGTGCCCAAGTTGACCGCCAGTAAGACGTTTTGGCTTGACTTCTCCGAAACCCAGTTGTACGGCCGAATAACCGTCCAGCGCCGGCTCGCGCACCTGAGTTACAACGCATGGCCCAGCTTCGATAATCGTCACCGGTATTACCGCGCCGGATTCATCGAAAATCTGGGTCATACCGACTTTCTTGCCGATCAGCCCTTTCAACATCTCAATTTTCTCCTTCAAAATATAATCGGGACTGTTAGCCTGGGCACGGCTACATCATCCCTGACCGCAGTACAGTCAGCCAGGCCGCCGGGAAGCGAGTTTGTTGGTTGTGCTCCCGGGCAGCACCGCTCTTGCACTGCCTGTTCATTCAGTATCAAGTGTCACGTCTGGACTTTCCCGTGACACTCGATACGAAATTCCTAAAGCTAGATTTTAATTTCGATATCCACGCCCGCCGGCAGGTTCAAACGCATCAGCATGTCGATGGTCTTCGAATCAGGATCCAACACATCGATCAGGCGGTTGTGGGTACGAATTTCGTAATGTTCGTGTGAATCTTTGTCGATAAAAGTCGAGCGCCGAATTGTAAACCGTTCTATGCGAGTTGGCAAGGGTACGGGACCAATTACTCGCGCTCCAGTTCGCTCAGCGGTCTCAACGATGCGCTTGGCGGACTGGTCGAGGACACGATGATCGTAAGCCTTCAGGCGGATACGGATTTTTTGCTTGGCCATCATAGCGCACCTATTGGATGATCTTGGTAATCACGCCGGCGCCCACAGTCAGGCCACCTTCGCGGACAGCGAACTTGGAGCCCTGCTCGAGGGCTACGGGTACGATCAACTCGACTTCCAGGTTGACGTTGTCGCCCGGCATGACCATCTCCACGCCTTCAGGCAGCTTGATATTCCCGGTCACATCCATCGTGCGGATGTAGAACTGCGGCCGGTAACCATTGAAGAAGGCTTTGTGCCGCCCGCCTTCATCCTTGCGCAGCACGTATACTTCGCTCATGAAGCGGGTGTGCGGGGTGATGCTCTTCGGCTTGGCCACTACCATGCCGCGCTCCACGTCCGTACGCTCGATGCCGCGCAGCAGCAGACCCAGATTGTCGCCCGCTTCGCCTTCATCCAGCAGCTTGTGGAACATCTCCACACCCGTTACAACCGAGTTCTTGGTCTTTTCCTGCAGACCCACGATCTCGACCGGTTCACCCACCTTGACCTTGCCGCGGTCGACACGCCCGGTCACCACCGTGCCACGACCCTTGATCGAGAATACATCCTCGATCGGCATCATGAACGGTTTGTCCAGCGCGCGCACAGGTTGCGGTATGTATTCATCCACCACCCGCAGCAGTTCCTTGATGCTCGCGTACTCCGGTGCATTCGGATCGGTCGAGGTGCTCTCCAGCGCCTGCAGTGCACTTCCGCGCACGATCGGCGTGGTGTCGCCCGGGAATCCGTAGCCCGTCAACATTTCGCGCAGTTCCATCTCGACCAGTTCCAGCAGCTCGGGGTCGCTCATCTGGTCGATCTTGTTCAAATACACCACGATGCTCGGCACTTCCACCTGGCGGGCCAGCAGTACGTGTTCCTTGGTCTGCGGCATCGGTCCATCCGGGGCTGCCACCACCAGGATCGCGCCATCCACCTGTGCCGCGCCCGTGATCATGTTCTTGATGTAATCGCGGTGCCCTGGCATGTCCACATGCGCATAATGGCGTTTTTCCGTCTCGTACTCGACATGCGCAATGTTGATGGTGATGCCGCGGGCTTTCTCTTCCGGCGCATTATCAATGGAATCATATGCCCGGTAATCCGCTTTCCCAAAGAAATGACAATACTTTGTGATCGCGGCCGTCAGGGTCGTCTTGCCGTGGTCAATGTGTCCCATT
>JBFYSP010000198.1:0-13433 GCA_041301395.1 Anaerolineae bacterium | reverse complement strand
AAACCGGCGTGATCCGGTGGAGATGCTGATTGAGAACAGCAGAGGCCGGGTGGAAGAGCTGATCCCGATCCGATACGGGCGAATGATGGTGAGCCCATTTACTTTTTACCGCGGCGCAGCAGCTGTCATGGCCTACGATCTGGCGCAAACGCCATCCACTGGAGTTACCCTGATGGCGGACGGGGACTGCCACCTGGTTAATTTCGGCGGCTTTGCCACTGCTGAGCGGAATGTGATTTTCGATCTCAATGATTTCGATGAAGCCTCCTTTGCCCCCTGGGAATGGGACGTCAAGCGGCTGACCGCCAGCTTTGTGGTGGCAGGTCGCTCGAACGGCTTTTCCGAGACTGATTGCCGGGAAGCCGCCTGGCTGGCTGCACAGGGTTACCGGCAAAAGATGGGTGAATATGCGACGATGCCGGTGCTTGCAGTTTGGAACGATGCAATTGATTTTGAATATATCATCGAGAAGATGGCTGATAAAGAAATGAAGCGCTTCTATTCCAAGAAGCTGAGCGGAGCATCCGAACAGAGCGCCCATGAAAAGGAATTTGCCAAGCTGGCTTTCAGCTCCGGCGATACGCCGCGCATCATCGACCAGCCGCCGCTAATTTATCATCTGGGCGATGACCGGGATGCTTTGATGCGGGAAACTGTGCTAAAAACATTGGTCGAGTACCGGCAGTCCCTCATTCCTGCCCGGCGGATGTTAATTGACCGCTTCGAAATGGTCGATTACGCGGTCAAAGTGGTAGGTGTAGGCAGCGTGGGTACTTTCTGTGGAATTATCCTGATGATGTCTGGCAATGGCGATCCGCTGTTTCTGCAGTTTAAGGAAGCACGCCAATCAGTTCTCGAGCCCTACTGCGGCGCCAGCCCCTTTTTACATGCCGGTCATCGCGTGGTGGCGGGCCAGCGTGCCATGCAGTCGGCCAGCGATATCTTCCTGGGTTGGACAACCGGCACCGGTGAGAATAAACGCCATTTTTTCATCCGCCAGCTGAGTGACGCCAAGATCAAGCCGGTGATAGAAATTATGAAAGCGTCAAACTTGAAAAGCTACGCCCGCCTATGTGGCTGGGCGCTGGCACGCGCCCATGCCCGTTCGGGAGACCCCGCGCTGTTAACCGGCTACATGGGCAAGAGTACGGCATTCGAAGACGCGCTGGCCGATTTCAGTGTTGCGTATGCCGACCAGAACGAACGCGACCATGCCGAGCTATTAAAGGCGATCCGCAGTGGACGGATCGCAGTACGCGAAGTACTGTAAAAGCGATTCTTCCCTCGTTGCCCGGATGATGGGCGCTCATGGGGATCCAGGCTACCGTGCACCGGCTGATGAGCATTTAATGATACCTGGCTCTGGCGCAGTTCGTACGGCGGCTGTGAGTGAGGAACTATCGGGAGCAGCGGCATGATCATAGAGAGTGCTCAGCCTCCAGCCAAGAAATCGGTTGAGCTGGAATTACCCAATACGGTTGGGATCATCTACAGTGATGTGCAGCGGGAGAATTTTCCGACCGAAGCGCAATACATCACCGAAAAAGACGCCCGGCAGGATGCCCAGCTGATCGGCGAGTATTTGGCTACCCTCGGTATTACAGTCAAGCTGTATCCGGGCAACGGCGACCTGCCAAAGCTGCTGCGCAAACACAACCCCGATGTGGTGATCAACCTGGTGGATTCGGTCAAGGGCATCGAGAGTAAAGCCGCCACCATCCCGGGGGTGTTGGAGCTGCTCGAAATTCCCTACACCGGCGCCGGAACGTTGGGGCTGTCGCTGGATACGAATAAATTCCTGATCAAGGAGCTGCTGCAGCAAAACGGTGTGCCAGTACCTTACTTCCAGCTGTTTAATTCGCCGAAAGATCGCCTGGATCCAATTATCCGCTTCCCCCTGATCTCGAAGCTGAATGCAATTCACGGCTCGGTGGAGATCACCCAGGATGCGGTCTCAGAAAATGAAAAGCACCTGCGCAAACGCATTCGCTCCTTGATTCGCACCTACAACCAACCTGTACTCGTTGAAGAATTTATCGGCGGCCGCGAGATTACGGCGATTGTCCTGCAAGAAAAAAAGAAAAAAGTCTACATGGCGGAGAAGATTTTCACCCATCCGGATAGCAAATACGTGTTCCTGACTTTCGAAGATCAGTGGATGACTGCGATGGATGCCGCTTTTCATTACACAAGGTACGAAGATCCCCTGTTGGATGCTTATGTAAAAAGGGCCTTTGAGCTGTGTGAGATGGCCGATTATGCCAAGTTTGACATCCGCCTCGACCAGTCCGGGCGCTATTTCTTCATCGACACGAACTGCAATCCCGCCCTGGGCCCAAAAGAGCTGGATATGGCCCTGGCGGTCATTCTGGATATCTATGGGGTCTCTTTTTACGAAATCCTCAAACGGTTGATCCTGAACAAGAACCGGGGAAAACGAAGCAAGTCCAGGGTCGTTTAAACTCTTTAGAGACAATCGCTTTCAGGTTCATTAACCGTGGAAACCTGTTCAACAAAGCCCTATATCAGCCGATCAGGATAGATTCTTCGGGATAATCGATCAATTTATTGCCTTTATCGCGCCCCAATAAGGAAATCATAATCGTGATCGCCCCCAGGCGCCCGGCGAACATGGTGAGTATGATGATCCAACGTCCGAAAGTATTCAATCCACTCGTGATTCCTAGAGAGAGGCCGGTAGTTGAATAGGCCGATACGACTTCGAACAATGTCTGGTCCAGAGTGAAGGGGTTGGTCATCAGGATCAGCCAGGTTGCCAATATCACCAGGCTGAAGCTGATCACAAAGACGACCAAAGCGCGCAGCAATAGTGCTCCCGGTAAGGTGCGTTTTCCCACACGGATTTTATCCAGCCCGCGTGCATAACTGACCACTGCCAGCCATAGCACCGTGAATGTCCCGGTAGTGATACCCCCACCGGTGGAGGCGGGCGCCGTGCCGATGAACATAAGCGCCACCAACATCAAGATGCTGGGGAAATTGATCTCGCTAAAGCCTGGCAGCCCGGGAAAACCGGCCGTCCTGGCGGAAACGGATTGGAACCAGGCCAGGATAACGCGCTGACCGAAAGGCATCTCGCTCAGGACGCCAACCTGGCGATATTCGGAAAGCAGCAATCCGGCCCAGCCAAGCAGGATGAGCACCAGAGTGACAGTAATTGTCAGGCGCGTGTGCAGCGAATACGGGCGCCGCTTGCGGAAGATTAAGTCCATGTAAACCGGTATGCCCAGGCCGCCCAGGATTATCAAGATGCCCATGATGATCAGACTCAATGAATCAGTCGGGATACCGTTGGGATATTCAGGCAGGCCGTAGAATAGATCAAAACCGGCGTTGCAATACGCGGTAACGGCGTGAAAAATGGCGTAAAACGCAGCTTGATCCGGCGGGACGATTCCGGACAGCCACCAATGCAGAAACAGGGCGAGGGCGCCGATCGCCTCGATGATTAACATCAGTCCAATCGCCCGAACCATGATGACAGCAATCTGTTCGGGGGTATCCAATCCCAACGAGCTGGTAACCACCAGCCGCTCGCCGAGCGTTACCCGGCGACCGATCAGCCTGAAAACCAGGACGACCACGACGATCAGGCCTACTCCACCAATTTGGACCAGAAGCAGCAGGATGATCTGTCCCCAGAAGGTTAGATCAGTGCTGATCGGGAACAGGCTCAGACCGGTTACGGCAGCGGCCGAAGTTGAGGTGAAGACGGCTTCCATCACAGAAATCTGGCGCGTGCTCGCACCGGGAATCAGCAGCAGCCCGGTCCCGATAGCAATCAGGACACTCAGCCCTATGACCAGCTGAAGGGATACGGGGAACTGCCGTGTTCCTTTCGAGCCGGAGCTGCCTCCGATGCGGATCTTACGCTGCTGGCCGCGGATCACCCTGGTGGCTGGCTCCGAGGAGCGGGTAAACGCAGGTCGGTTCATTTCAGTGTGCTGAACTCCGCCAGCCGTCGTTTCTCGCCGACCAGCACCAGGATGTCTTCGGCTATAAACTGAGCGTTCGGCTCTGGATTGATGATCAGCTCATCTCCCCGCAGGATGAGCACCACGATCACTTCGTAATCATCGCATACGTTCACCTTCTTACCGATTAGCCTGGATGGCGTTTTAATTTCAATCAGACTGTACTCCGGTGTCAGGTGCAGGCGTTCCAGCATCCCGGGTATGCTGAGCTCATCAGCCAGCTGGTAACCGCTCTCTTCAGCCGGCAGAATCACTCGATCGGCCCCGATGCGCAACAAGATATCCCGGTGGCGGCGCGTATTGGACACGGCGATCACCTGGGGGATATTCAGTTGTTTCAAGGTTGTGGTAATCAAGGCATTGGCTTCGAAGTTATCCGATATACCGATCACCACGGTTTGAAATGCGGTGATATCCACCTGGCCCAGTGCATCCTCATCGGTCGCATCCAAAATCACGGCTTCCGTGATTTCATCGCTGATCTCTTTCACCATGCGAGGATCTATATCGATCCCCAGCACCGGATGCCCTAATGCTTCCAGGCGGCGCGCCAGGCTGCCACCGAACCTGCCCAACCCGATAATGGCTATTTCTTTATCGTTTTCCTTGCCGAATCTCGACATTGCCCTATCTCCACAAATTAGAATTAACTGTCAGGATTCCCAAAACGTTCCTGGTAGGCACTGACTGCTGCTCGCACAGATATAAAAATATGCTCCGGGCCAATCTGTTCGGTCAACCCGGTCGCTTGTAATAGCTCCCGCAACGGACCGTTGGCGCGTGCAATCCACAGCTCGACGCCCAGCCGCTCCAGGTCGGCATCCAGGCTCTCCAGCGCTTCGGCGGCAGTCGAGTCGAAATCGCTGATGGCTTCTGCGTCGAAAATAATGCATTTTAGCCCTTCGCCGGCGTTAGCGATGAGGTCTCCAATCCGATCAGTGAAAAATCCTGCGTTGGCAAATACCAGCGGGGCGTCAAATCGATAGACGATCAAGCCTGGCTCGGTCAGTACCGTATCCTTGTCGGAGACTCCCCGATAAACCGTGCCGCCACTGGCGTCCACCTGGTCGAGCAGCGCATCATGCGGACGGGAGATGTGAAAGATCACATTGACCAACGAGAGCACCACCGCTATCAGGATGCCTTGCAGCACGCCAACGGTGAGCACGCCCAGCGCGGTTACTACCGCCAGCCAAAACTCTCCGGAGCGCACCTTCCGTAAGAAGCGAAACGCCGGGATATCGATCAGGCCAAGTGAAGCCACAATGATGATCGCTCCCAGGGCAACATTTGGCAGCGGAGCCAACAGAGGTGTGAGAAACAGCAGAAAGATGACGGTCAAGGCGGCCGCAATCAGCCCCACCCACTGCGTTTTACCGCCCATCTGGTCATTCACCGCCGTCCGCGAGGCGCTCAAGGCAGCGGGAAAGCCCATCAGAAGCCCAGCGCCTAAATTGGACATCCCAAGGGCAACGAATTCCTGGTTTGCATCGATCTTCTGGCTGTGTTTGGCGGCAAAAACCCTTGCCGTCAGCACCTCATCCGCATAAATCAGGATCGTTAAAGCCAGGGCAGCCGGCAGCAAGGCGATGACATCTTCAAAACCCACATCCGGGATCGTCAGCTTGGGCAGTCCGGGTGGCACTGCACCGACGACGGCGACCCCTTTGGACTGCCAGTCCAGCAAGGTGGAAAGGATGATTGTAGCCACTACCACGACTAACGGCCCGGGCAGGGCGCGGTTGATGCGCCGCATGAGGAACAGGGATGCCATGCACACAACACCAATGATTACGGTGAGCAGATGAGCTTCATCCATGCGGCTGATCATCTCGACCACCTGTTGGAAGAATTGATCGCTTTCCAGCTTAATGCCAAACATCTTGCCCAGCTGGCTGCCGATGACAATCAACGTCGCTCCAAAGATGTAGCCGACCAGGATCGGTTTCGATAGAAAGTCGGTGATAAAGCCTAACTTTGCCACTCGCGCCAGCAGTGCGATCACGCCGACCAGGATGGCGGTCAGCGCGGCCAGGGCGGCATAGCGCACCGGGTCGCCCCCGGCCAAAGGCGCCACCGCAGCGGCCGTCAGGATGGCGCTGGTGGCTTCCGGACCCATGATTACCAGCTTCGAGCTGCCGAACAGGGCGTACATCACCATGGCACCTAGGGCTACATATAACCCGGCCACCGGCGTGACGCCTGCCAGGTCGCCGTAGGCCATGGCGGACGGCACCAAAACCGCGATTACCGTGATCGCTACAACAAATTCGGGCCGCAGCAGGGTGAGACTCATTCCTTTGAAGAGTGCCAGGCCTGGAATGAAACGGGTGATACCTTGGGAAGAAGCGGGTGGGTTATTTATCTGTCACCTCCTCAAATTTTTAGCCAACCGAGACAACAGTCGCTGCTTGAGCTGCTGCGCGACGGGCGCTGTAGAGGGCCAATATTGCGGTTAGCAGGGCGCTGTCTACCACCGCAACGGCGATATTAGGCGCTGTCTCCGTCTGCACCAGGGTAAACAGGGCGACTAATAATGGCGCTTTCACGGCGGCGGTCAGTCCGCCGGCCATTGTCCAGGCGACCGTGATCTTGGTTTAGCCTGTGGGTCAATCATCTTGCCTGATTTCAACTTTGAGTCTTTCCACGATTGCAAGGATAGCGCCTTGCCGATCGGCAGGAGCATCCGCCAGGCCTGCCTGCAGCAGACTGCGCACCGAATCCGCTCCGTTGCTGAGCAGCTCCAGGATGCCGGTATCATCGGATTGGGAAGATAGATATTCCATGACGGCTTCGGGCGGGCCAACAAAAATGTTTTCCGCCCCGATCTTATCCATTGCCCCAGTCTTTTCGAGCATTTGCCGCACTGGTGTGATGATATGCATCAGCATCAGGCGCACTTCACGGCTGTGCAGGTCTTCGGTCAGTTTTTTCAACATCTCGGCGCCGGGCACATCCAGGTCGGTGGTTGCGCCCAGATCCAGACTCACTGCTTTGACCGGCACAGCGCTGGAGAGCATTTCTGTGACGATTGCTTCTCGAAATCCTTCGGCGTTGGCAAAGAACAGGCTGTTTTCCGGTCGCACCATTAATAATCCCGGGACTGTTGTGTTTTCCGGGTAGCGCCGGATATCACTGAAAACCAGACGTCCTGGAACACGGCCTAATATTGCCAGCTCGGGGCGGCTCGCGCGCAGCACCAGGGCAAACAGGGAGACGATGACAGCGATCAACAAAGCTTGCAGGGTCTCAAAGGTGAGCACGGCAAACAGCGCCACAATCGCCAGGATAAAATCGGAGCGGCGAATATTTAGCAGGTGTTTCATCTTGGCAAACTTGATCATGCCGGAAACGGCAACAATGACGATTGCCCCCAAGGCGGCATCGGGCAACGCATAGAAAAATTGAGTGAAGAAAAGGGCGACGAGGATGGTTACCCCTGCGGCGATGATGCCCGACAGCTGGCTGTGTGCCCCAGCCCGGTCGTTGGCAGCCGACTTAGACAGGCTCGAGCCGATTGGAAAACCCTGGAACAACCCGGCGCCGAAGTTGGCTGCGCCCAGCCCGACCAGCTCCTGGTTGGGGTCTATCTTATATTTGTGGGCAGCGGCAAAGTTGCGTGATGGTCCGATGGCTTCGGCAAAATTGACCAGCGCCAACCCGACTGCACCAGGGAATAACAGCCACCAGTTTTCCAGTCCAACTGCCGGCCACTGAGGCGGAGCCAGTCCTGCCGGGATATCTCCCACGATCTCAACACCACGGGCTTCCAGGCCAAAGGCTACGGAGATGAGGATGCCGAACACCAGTGCCACCAGCGCGGCGGGGACTTTATGGAAATAATGTTCAAGAGCAATCAGCAGGATCAGACACAGCACACCGGTGATCAGGGTCGGCAGGTGCGTTTCCGATACGTGGATGATGATCTCATACAGGCGCTCCCAGAAGTTGCCATGCCCACCTTCGATGCCCAGCAGCTTGGGCACCTGTTTGATCATCACCATCATAGCCAGCCCGGTGATAAACCCGACCATCACCGACTCCGAGAAGAACTGTGCCACTCGGCCCAGTTTCAAGAAGCCGGCTGCAATCGAGATCAGCCCAGCAAGGACCGCCAGGGCGGCGGTGAGCAGGATAAATTCAGGTGTATCCGGCGCGGCGATCAGGCTGACTGTGGCAAAAGACATGGTAGCGATGATGGCGGATACGGCCACGACCAGCTGGTGGGAGGTGCCAAAGATGGCAAAAGCCAGTAAGCCGATCGGGGCGGCATAGAAAGCAGTCTGCGGTGGCATACCGGCGATCTCGGCGTAGGCCATGCCCTCGGGAATGAGCAGTGCAACGACTGTCAACCCGGCAATCAGGTCGGCACGCAGCCAGGTGCGTTGATATTTTGGCAGCCAGTTAAGGATCGGCAGGTAGCGGTGGATTGGACTTGGATTTGGGCTTTGTTTGTTCTCCACGGCCATTTCAACTCCAGGACACCTAAAGGATTAAGAGCCAATTAAGAATTGCCCTATTGTAATACCGTGGCCGCAATTACGACAGGTTCTTTGCTCCGTGGAGTTGAAAATTTTATTATATGCATGGTGCTGGTTAGTTCTTCGAAACCAGCACCATGCATGCAAGTCTACAAGCCGAGCAGTTTCGCCTTTTGGATGGCGAATTCCTCTCGAAAGTTACTCCGCTTGCTTCACCGGCGCGGCTGCTGCCTCGCTGCGTGTGCCCAGCCAGCGCGCCAGTGATAGTAAGATCAACGGGAGTAGGATAGCCGCCACAAGCACATACGGGACGGCATTCGTGCCGGCAAAGTTTTGCAGGGTAATGAGAATAGCAGCCGACACATTGCGCTGCGCCGTGCCCAACCCCATCACATTGCGGACGCCTGGATCGCGGCCTCCAACCGCAAAACCGATCAAAAGACTACCGAAGATGAAGAGCAGCAATGCCAGGAAACCACGCGTTCCGATCAGGCTGATGACGTTGGCTAGATTCAATCCCAGCCCGACCACCAGCAGGATCAGGATACCCAGGCTGCCAATCTTGTTCATTGTCGGTGCCCAGTTTTTGGCTGTATCCGGCGCGTGTGACTTGATCAGCAAGCCCAGGATCAGCGGGATCAGCATCAGTACGATCAGCGACTGGGCAATCGCCCCTGCATCCACTTCGACGCCGGTCAATAGCAGCGGCAGGACCACGGGCAGGTAAAAAATGGTCACGACCATCAAGAGGGTCATCACCCCTACGGCAACAGCCAGGCTGGCTTTGGCACCTTTCGCTTCTAAGATCAGGAAGGGCGCTCCTGCACAGGTAGCCAGGACAATCAATCCGATTCTAAGCGAATCTTCGAGCGGGATGACCAGCGTGATGCCGTAGGCGAGTAGAGGCACCAGTACAAAGTTCGCCAGCAAAGCCAGCAGCACCAGACGTGCATTTTTTAAGGGTTGGATTATCTGGGAGACAGTCAGACCCAAGCCCATAGCAAACATGCTGCCCACGATACCGAGCAAACCGGATACCTGGGCAATGGTGGTAAATAACTCGTTAGCAGTCATGGCTCATTCTCCTTGATCATAATACTTGATCATGCCAGGTAAGCCCTGAGTGGGCTTACCTGGCATATTAGCATCAAACATGCCGGAAGGAATTAAACATCCAGGGTGCTGCGGAGTTTTTCCAGCTCTTCGCCGGTAGGAATCCAGACCTTGGCTGGGTCGAGATCATAGTTCCAGGGGGCGGAGTTCTTCCAGCCGTTCTTCATGCGCTTGCCGTGAAAGACGCTCTCGGGATCGTTAACCAGGTCGCCTTCAAAGCCATCGATGATGTTGTAAATATTCGTAAAGCCGGCTTTGACGAGCATATTGATGGCGAAGGCGCTGCGCCCACCTGAGCGGCACATGGCCACGATGGTGTCATCAGGTTTGAAGATTTCCTTCACGTGGTCGATGAAATCGGGGTTTATCTCGAAGCCATACTTGCGCTTATCAGCGTGCCATTGGTATTTCGGAAAGGCCACCGGGATATTGACCGCTGCTTCCGCATGCCCAAGGAAAACGTACTCCTCGACCATGCGCACATCGAGCACTTTGACCCGCTGCGGGTCGGCTTTCCACATCTCGTACGCTTCCCTGGCAGTTAAGTACAGCCCCAGGGAAGTTTGCTTTGCCTGAGGCACCTGTATCCCCGCGTGAATGATTGTTGCTTCATTGGCAGCCATAAACTCATCTCCTTGTTAATGAAGAAATCACAGAAAATTTGCTACCCGAGCCGCGTGCCTTCCACCTCGAGCCCGCCTCCCGAAGGAAGCTTACTCCAGCTCCGCCGCGTCCATTCCTCTTTGAGCACTTCAACCGCTGCCTGCTCAAGGAATTCCGGCGCGGCCCACTCGTCCACATCGAAGTCGTTCTTGATGTAGCCGTGGCTGAACATGAAATCCTTGCCGATCTTGACGCATTGCAGGTTCTGGGCGCTCAGGCTCGGCACCATGTCGACGTGCTTGATGCCCTCATAGGTGTGCTCGGCATCCAGGTAGAACGTCTGGCGGTTGAGGATGGCCGCCGCGGCGTGCTTGTGCTCATTGGCCCAGCGTCCCACTTTGATCATGGCTTTCATATAGGCGACGACCAGCTCGGGGTGCTCCTTGGCCATCACGTCGGTGCAGGTGATGACAGCGGGGGTGTTGGCAACCTGAACCGTCCAGTCCGGGAGCTTGGACAGGTCGAAGATGGCCTTGATTTCTCCCGTGGCCTCCGAGAGCTGTCCTAATTGTCCCATCTGGTTGTAGATGGCATCGACGGTGCCGTTCAGCAGTGCCTTCTCCAATGGCCGGAAGGCATAGTCGTGCTTGTGGTCACGGCGCAGCCACAGCTCAGACGGGTTGTTCATCGGCGGCACAAGCATCTCGGGCTTGTCGTACCAGTCATCCGGGTAGGGGAACTCGACAAGCTCAATATCATCCATGGTCATGTCATTCAGCATCAGGATATTTTCGATGCCCATGTGCTCCTGGATCCGCCACCAGTCATTCTTGATGGTGTTGAGGCTCTTGGTGATGCCGATCTTCTTGCCTTTCAGGTCTTTTACGCGGAAGATCTTGTCGCGGGCGCGCACCTGCATCACCCCACCCTCGTAGACCCACGTCGCCCCTAGCAGCACGGTGCGGCGGATGTCGGCATTGACGGCGGTCGGGGGATACAGGCCGCCGAAGCGGATCAGGTTATCGAGGTTGTGGACATAGTGCGGGTAGAAGTTGTTCTCGGGTGCGGAGCGGAAGTAGGCATACTCCACGCCGATCTTCTTGTACTCCTCACGGCACCAGCCCAACTCCTGGTCCACGTTGTTGGCGGATATCATCGGGCAGTTGGTGTACCAAACCTCTTTCCAGTTCAATGGCACTGTGGTGGACACTCTTTCGGACATGGTAAATTCCTTTCTTGTTAGTTCTCCGGGTGAACGACCGGCTGGTTTGCCGTTGTTATTTATTTCCCGGGTTAATATTGAGTTGGTTCTTCCATCGCATTACTTATTACTTGACCGGTGGTGATGGCAGATTGTTACCCGCCAGGTCCGGCCGCCTGTATGATCTGTATACTGATGATTCATCTCGTCGTTCACTCACCTCCAATTATCCCGTTTTGCCTGCCTGGATCATGCGAGATAGCATGCCGCCTGACAGGTTGCGTGCGATATAACCGTTCTGCAACAGGATGCGCGTGGCATAGTAAGCCCGCTGGCCCGAGCGGCAAATCACCATTAATTCCTGGCATGATTTTCACTCTCCCATGCGCTGCACGGTCAGCACCGTCAGGTGCAGCTCGTACAGCGTGTTCAGCACGCCGGCCAGCGCGGCCTGGTCGCTCAGCTCGCCTTCCAGGATGGTACAGGGGTCGCCTGCCTGGCTGGTTGTGCTGTTAACGGCCATCCCTTCCAGGCTGTCCTTCCAGGTTAAGTCAATTCGGCCTGACACGCATATCCGGTAATGAGCCGGGAGATCGTATAGTCTGGGGTGCCTGGAGCTTGTGTTTGCCATGCATAAATCATAGCGTCTCCTCTCCAGGAAAATAACCACCTCCAGGTGTATTCGACAGGTGTAATCCAGGTGTAGAAATTAAATAAAAACACCGGCGATTACCCGTCCCCAGGTAACCGCCGGTGCATCAGTGTTGAACGTTCAGGCTATTGTACGGTGATATAGACGTAGAACGGGCAGATCGTCTGGCTGCCCAGGACAACTTGCCAGGCCTCGCCATACACACCCGGTGCGAAGGGTGCGATCATGGGCACAGTGAAGTTATACGTGTTGCCAGGCTGGACTGTGCTGGTGATGTCGTAACCGTCGGGACCCTGGTGCATCAGGATATTATTGGCTGAACCGGCGAAGACGATATCATACTCACCCATGTCCCAGTTGGCTGTTCCGGTGTTTTGCAGCACCCAGGTGGTCGAGAAACTGGCTCCCGGACTGAAAACAGTGCCATCCACCGGGTTTTGGGATACAAGGGCACAGCCGGCGTTGGTGGTGGGC
Source organism: Anaerolineae bacterium (assembly GCA_041301395.1). GTDB lineage: Bacteria > Chloroflexota > Anaerolineae > Anaerolineales > UBA4823 > CTSoil-045. Next base: position 914 of record JBFYSP010000198.1, on the reverse strand, counting down.
GGTGGTGGCGTTGTGGGAACGGTCGGAGGCGGCGTGGGTGAGGCTACCACCGGCATGCTGCCGGTGTTCTGGGTGGTCACCCAATCGGCCGAAACCCAGCCGCGACCATCTGCCGAGAACTGGGTGGGGATGATCACCTGCCACCAGGCGCTATCGGAACTCCTGCCGGTTACTTCCCCGGTGGAGCCGGGAGGGGCAACTACAAGCACGGGGAAATTGGTGCCCGGACCGCTGCGCACATTCACGAAGTCGACCGTCGTAGCAGTAGGCGCACCGGATGCTGGCGGCGGCGGGGTGGCGGTTGGCGCCGCGGGCGGCGTAGCAATCACCTGGATATTCTCCACATTGGAGGCTACGGTGTACTGCGCCGAGACCCAGCCATAACCGGCCCCGACCCTGGTGGGATCCAGGCGTACGACCCACCACTCCCTGTCTTCGCTGATACCGATGACTCGGCCGGTCGTCCCGAAGGGGGCGACGCCATAGGCCGGGAAATTCGTGCCCGGGCCGGAGCGGATATTGACGTTAGCGATCGCTGCCGCCTGGGGATCTTCCGGTGCGGGGGGCACCATGTCGACGGTAGGCGGTACCGGCGGAGTCGCCACAAGAGCAACCCCGTCTGTTCCGGTGGCCGTAACCCATGCCCCGTTGATCCAGCCCTGGCCATTAGGCGCCGGGGGTACGCTGATTACCCACCACAGCCCGTCCTCGCTGATACCGATTACTTTAGCTGTAGACCCGCTCAGGAAGGTGGCATACATGACATAGTTTTCACCAGGCCCGCTGTAGATGGTGGTGTTGCTATTGGCGAGCGCAGCCGGTTCACCGGCTGCAGGAGTCGGCACAACCGCTACCGGCATATTCGGATCAGGCGTGGGACCGGGCGGCGGCGGTGCCTCGGTAGGCACTGCTGT
>JBFYSP010000189.1:0-6042 GCA_041301395.1 Anaerolineae bacterium | reverse complement strand
CCTGGGAGATCAGGTTGAGGGAAGAGACAATTTCGCCGGTGGCGGTGTCTTCGACGATGGTGAAATCGCCGGGATTGAACGTAGGGTGAGGCAAAGTGAGCAGGTCGCGCGTCCAGATACCTACGGGCTCGAAGGGTTTATCGGGCCCATCATCACTGTGGATGCGGGAATTGAAATCCGCCAGCCGGTCGGCGTCATCCGGGGTGGCATGGCGAAGGACAAGCCCATCCCCGAGGTCTTTCAAGATTATTGATTGTGTTTTTTCAATGGTCATTTCGAATATCCTTGAATGGGTCGTGGCTCTACACCGTTTTAGAGTAGGTCAGGTAGCGTTTAACGACGGTGAAGTCAAGCTGCTCGTAGATGCGCAGGGCTCCGGTCAGGTTCTCGGCGTCGACGCCCAGGCCGGCGTAATCCAGCCCAGACCGACGGAAGGTTTGCATCGAAGTGCACAGCAAGGCAGTGCCCAGCCCCTGCTTGCGCCAGGGTCGCCGGACGGCCAGGATGCGAATCCAGCCCTGATTGTCGTTGAGGGCAAGATTTTCTTCTTCGTGCACCTCATTAAAACACACTCCGGCAACCTGCCCGTCATCGGCCATGGCCAGGTAGGTCATCTCCAGGCGGAAGCTCGGCGTGCCGACGAAAAATAGCTCCCAGGCTTCCTTGTCCAATGGCGTATGCCCCCAATGGTCGATAAATGCTTCGTCAATGGCCTGCATGGTAGCCTGGCTCATCTCCGGGGTGTAGGTGCGCAGTGAGATTCCAGGCGGCAGCTGCCCTTCTGGGATCGGCAGGCTCAGGTCGCGGCGCATGCGGTAATAGGAGCGCACCCAGGTGAAACCCTCCTGCTCAAAAAGGGCGATCCGGTCTACCAGGCTATCGAGCATATTCGTGCGCAGGTGGTGAGGACGGTCTTTGGGATATTGATCCAGGATTGCCCGGGCACGCTGCTCTAACCAACGCAGCACATAGCTGCCCAATCCGAGACCGCGGTGCTGCGGATGAACTTCTCCCCACAGGAAAGCGATATGCTCAGTCTCACCGGGAGGAAGTGTAATCACCCAGCCCAGGGCGGCCAGCTGCCCAGCCGGGGTAAAAGCCATCAGAGTATCAGTTTCGATATTGACTCCCGGGTCGTCAAAATCGCGCTGACGATCATCCAGGGTGTCCACCCAGCCGCGGTGGTCCACGGCCTCGATATCGAGCAATAATTCATGGATGGCCAGGGCATCTTCCCGGCGGGCCGGGCGCCACTCGTATTGCATAAGATCGGCAGGTATAGAAAGCGTGTCTGGTTGGTTCATAAGATTGTTCCTTCTTGTTCGTTGCGATTCGCTTCGCCATTCTCGATGGGCTGTGTTTCGGCAGGGACATCCTGCTCGTAATAAGCGCCGGATTGGCGCATAGCGCGCCGGTAGAGCGGCAGGATGGGGGTTAGCAGAAGGGCAGAGGCGGATAGGGCGGCTTGCACCGAAAAAGCGCTGCCGATCCAGCCAACCACCGGGCCGCCGGCAATCTGGCCGATGGCATCCACCTGGCTGCTCATCGAAATTACTGTGGCACGTACACTCGATTCCAGGCGCTGGTTGACCCAGGTGGTGTAAAGCGGGCCGATCAAGTTGCGGTTGACGTAGATCACCCAGTAGGCCAGCATGGCCAGGCCCAACCAGGGGGTCAGGGCAAAGATCAACAGGCACAGGATCAGGATTACCGTCAGGCCGAGCAAAGAGCGGGCGACGCTGCTGAAGCTCTCGGTGCGGATGCGCCGCTGGGCAATCTCGCTGGCGCCAGCGGTGAGCACGACGCCCACCGCGCGCAGGATGCCAAACCAGACTACTGGCTGCAGCACATCACTCAAGGGTAAGGTGAAATTGTCCAGGATATGCTTGGTCCACAGGCGATCGAAACCTTCGCTGTACAGGCCGTAAAACAACCCGATTAGCAGGATGTTCATCAAGGCTGGGCGCTGGCGGACTACGGCCAGTCCGGCCTTGAAGGTGAACAGCATGTGCTGCCAGGAGTTGCGATCCTCCCGCGGCGTGGGTTTAAAGCCATGCTCCGGCATTACCAGCACCAGGAGGACACCAATTCCTATGAGCAAAATCCCGCCCAGCTGGATGGGCAGGTTGATCGCCAGACTGCCGAGCAGGGTGCCGGCGAGGATGCCCAGCAAACCGCTGATCTGCCCGAGCTGATTGCCGCGCAGGAATGCCCGGCCGGCGTTTTGTTCGCCGATCTCGTCGCTGATCCAGGCCTGGGTAGCGCCACTGGTGAAGGTGTAGCCTACCCCCCAGAGCACCTGTGCCAGCAGGATCGCGGCAAACAAGGGGAAGGAGCCTTCTACTAAAAAGCCTAAGCCCATCACAAAATAGCCGATGATGATCGAGAGGCGGCGGCTGTAGATATCAGCGATCACCCCGGTCGGCACCTCGAACAGGAAAACCGAAAGCTCCAGGGTTGTCCCAACCAGGACAAGCTGCAGGGGCGTCAGCCCAACCCGGGTGACCTGGTAGACCATGCTGGCCGTGAAAATCATCGAGAACAGGAAGTCGACCAGGACCGACAGGGCAATGAAGACGCGGTAGGCATCCAGCTTCTTCACAACGGCGGCCTGCGCAGGTGCCAGTCGGTGGCTTGCTGGTATGCCTGCCCGCCGCGCAGCAGGGTACTCTCCGCCCAGGGACGGGCAACCAGCTGCAGGCCGATCGGCAGGCCGCTTGCGGTGAAGCCGCAGGGCAAGGAAAGCGCCGGCAAGCCGGTCAGGTTGAAGGGCGCCGTGAAACGAGTCAGCAGTCGAGCTTGTTCAACGGCATCCGGTCCCTCGATGAGTGGAGCTACTACCGGGGTAGTAGGCGTCAACAGCAGGTCGCAGCGGGTGAAGAACTGCTCGAACTGGCGGCGCAGCACTGTCTGAGTACGACGCGCCAGGACGTATTCAGTGGACGAGACGGCAGCCCCGCTGTTCAGGCGCTGCAAAACATCTGCGCCAAAGCCCTGTGGGTGCGACTGCAGGCGCTCGCGATGAAACGCGGCAGCGTCGCTGGTGACCATCGTGGCGTTTGCCTGGGCGGCCAGGCGTGCATCGGGGAATTCGACCCGCTCGACACTCGCCCCGAGCGCCTCGAAGACACCGGCAGCAGCTTCAACTGCGGCCTGCACCTGCGGGTCGACCTGCTGGAAGTATTCGTCGCTGGCCAGGGCGATGCGCCATCCCGCCACGCCCTCCCAGATATCAGCCAGGAAGTCCTCATTCGGGACGGGCAGCGAGGCCGGATCGTCTGGGTCATAGCCGGAAATCGCCCTCAACAGCATAGCTGCGTCCAGCACCGTGCGAGCCAGTGGGCCTGCATGATCCGTGTGCCAGCTCAGCGGGATGACTCCCCGTAAGCTGACCCGACCGTAGGTTGGCTTGAGGCCGACAACACCGCACAGGGAGGCCGGGATGCGGATCGAGCCGCCGCTGTCGCTGCCCAGTGACCCCAGGCACATCCCGGCAGCCAGGGCAGCGGCCGAGCCGCCCGAAGAGCCGCCTGTGATGCGAGTGCGGTCCCAGGGATTGCGGCAGGGGCCAAAGTGCGGGTTGACGTTGGTGACCCCCAGGGCGATCTCGTGCATATTGAGCTTACCGAGCAGGACAGCGCCGGACTGTTTCAGACGCGAGACGGCTTGTGCATCCTGAGCCGGGATGTTGTTTGTGAAAAAGGTCGAGCCGGCGGTTGTGAGCACACCGGCGGAGTCATACAGATCTTTCAAGGCCAGGGGGATGCCATGCAGCGGTCCGGGAGTGAAATCGGGATTGCCCAAAGCGTGCTCCAGACGGCGAGCCTGTTCCATAGCAATTTCCGGCGTTCGGGTGATGAAACAATTCAAAGCGGGGTCAAGTTGCTCGATCCGCTCCAGGCAGGCGCGGGTGAGATCCAGCGGAGAAATCTGCCGGTTAAGAATAAGCCCGCTCGCTTCGGATATGGTCAGAACGGCTGGTTTCATAACATCGTCTCCGTGTGGACTCGCTGATACTTGCGCGATTAACCGGCTTGCGCCAGCCAGGCTTGCAGCTCTTGCCAGGCCTGTTGGCGATTTTGGAACAAGATGGTTGGGATGCCAAGCGCCTGGGAGCCTGCCACATTGCGTGGGAAGTCGTCGATAAACACCGCCTCATCGGGTCGGACCGCCAGCCGGTCCAGGGCCAGGTGGTAGATGCGCGCATCGGGCTTCATAATGCCGACTTCGGCAGAGATGACCAGGGTTTCGAATACATCACTAAACCCCCAAACCTCCGTAATAACCTGGCGCAAATCCGAGAAGGCGTTGCTGAGCAGGCCGAGGCGAACTCGTGGGCGCAGGCTGCGGATATCTTCCAGCAGGCCAGTATCGATGCGGTCGCCGCCCCAGAATGCCTCTCGGACGGCAGGCATTTCCTCCTTGGACAAGTTTAACTCCTGCCTCAGATTCTCCCAGTGTTGTTCGACGGAGATTTCACCCCGCTGGGCGCGCATCCCGGAGGGGCTGTGGAAGACCAGCTCCTCCAGGTCGTAGCGCGCCATGCCCAGCCGGTCGGCCAGCTGCTGGCGCGGTGCGGTTTCTTCGGTGCGCAGGATCACCCCGCCCAGGTCCCATATCACTGCTTTAATTGGCATCGTGCGTCCTTTCTAAAAAGCCTTGCGGTAGAAGCCATAGCCCCCCACGCGCTGGAAGCCAACTTCTTCATACAGATTGAAGGCACTGTTCAAGTTTTGGGTGTCAACGGACAGGGCAGCTTCGGTCATCCCGCTGGCTTTCAAGTCGTGCAGGCTGCGCAGCAGCAAGGCGCGCGCCAGTCCCATCCGGCGCCAGGGGCGGCGCACACAAATGCCCTCTGTCCAGCCGCGCAGGCGCTGATAGGCCTCGTTCTCGCTCGGGCTGATGTAGGCCAGCACCATGCCTGCGACCTGCTCGCCATCCCAGGCCACCTGGTAGTGACTGGGGTCGAATTCCGGATGCCCGATCCATTCCTGGTAGTCCTGGTCGCTGGGGGGAATATACCCCCAGTGATCCTGGAAGGCTTCTACGTTGGCCTGGTAGATGGCGGGTAGCTGTTCCGGCAGCACCGGTCGCACTTCCAATCCGGGTGGCAGAGTCGCAAGGGGGATGTTCTCCAGATCGGGGCGCACCATGATGTGCTCCCAGCGTATCGGCTGGTAGCCGTGCTTTTCCAGCAGCCCAATCCGATAACTTTCGGTAGATTGTGCAGTGGTGCTGAAGTAGCAGGGGCGGCCCTCCGGCAGGTGCTCGGAGCCGCGCAGCTGGCCGGCGATGGTACGCAGGCGGGTATCGGCATAAGCGAACATAGAATTCCCGATGCCTTTGCCGCGCCAATCTGGGTGCAGGAAATCGACGTGCCAGCCGAGCCAGTTGCCTTCTGCTTCGACATCCCACCAGACGCGAATGTAACCCACTACCTGGTCGTCAACTTCCGCCAGGAGCAGGTCCTGGCTGAGATCGCAGTTGTGCAGGTGGGCATACAGGTTGGCCATCGATTCCACTGTGTCGTTTCGCTCGACTTGATCCGCGGCGATGGTGGATTGGATCACGGCGACCATTTTGGGATAATCAGAATCGCCCTGGAAGCCGCGCAGGCGCAGTCCGGGTACATCCGGTGTGGCGCCCATCTGGTAAACCAGGGCAGACGAGTTGGTGGTCATTTGGTTGTCTCCAGGATTTCTTTTTCGTAAGTCAGCAGGCGCAGGCTGAGATTGAACCTGGCGGCCTGATACAGGTTGACTGCCGGTGTGTTATCCCAGCCGGTGCCGACTATGGCACTGGTCATCCCAGCGACTTGCATGAGGCGCATCCCGGCCTGCAGTATGGCTTTGCCGAATCCGCGCCGTTGAAAATCTGGGTGCACGCCAAGCGGCTCGAAGGAACCGACGCAGTTGATGGGGTCCAGCCAGCAGATGCAGAAGGCTGCCACTCTGCCGTCGGAATTCTCAATCATCAGGTCCTGTCCGATCGGGTAGAGCGGCGATTGCATGAAGCGCAGGTAGCGCGGCCAGTATGCATCAA
>JBFYSP010000145.1:0-3670 GCA_041301395.1 Anaerolineae bacterium | reverse complement strand
GCGGGTTTCAACGGCCTAGCAAGACGAACACACGGAAATCCCCTGGCGGCCGATCATTGGATTGAGAAACGTCCTGGCGCACGAATACGGTGAAATTAAAGCGGACGCATCTGGCTGATTGTTACCAGGGAAGTGGTCAAATTAATTCAACTGTTGAAGCCCTTAATCCCTCCGGTCGAAGAATAAGAGCCAATCAATAACCTGGGGCTTCTTTAGGCCTTGATTGTCTGCCAATTTACCGTGATTACAGAGCCCTACGGCAGCCCGAACTGCTGGCGCTCGGCAACGGTCAGTTCACGGAAAACACAGCACTCTTTGGCATAGTCGATAAGCTCCTGCGTGGTTTGCCAAACACGCCACATGCCTGACCGTCCGGGGCTATTCATATTATAGATTGATACAAGCAGGTACTGACCATCCGGGGACCACATTGGGCTAGCTGCCCAATCATTCGGCGTAGATAAAGTCAGTAATTCGGCTCCCGTCATTGCATCCCAGATACGGGTTGTATCATCTGTGCTGCCGCTGGCCAAACGCTTCCCATCGGGGGACCAGCTTGTATCCCAAACCATCCCTGTATGCCTGACGATTTTGAGCAACTCTTCCCCGCTGCTGGCATCGTAGATATATATTGGGTTAATGACGCTGCCGATTTCGTCACTGCCGGTGGGTGCAGCGATATGAGTGCTATCCGGTGACCAGCGAATAAAACTGAAGGATGTTGTTTGAAGGTCCTCTTCGATCGTCAACAGGAGCTCATAAGTCTTAGCATCAAACACCTGGATCGCATTAATTCCTTTATTGAAATCAATACACAGCATCGCGATCTTACTGCCATCCGGCGACCACTGGATTTCGTGTCCCCAGGTTAAACAGTTCATCGTTCTGACAAGCTTTCCGGTGTTGGATTCCCAGAAATAGATCGTCCCTTCGATATCCCCTGCTCCAATGAACTGCCCATCCGGTGAGATATCAGGCATTAGTACAATGACATCCCTTCCTGTTTCAAATATACGCACGATCTCACCACTCAGGCTGTCGAACATATAGTACTTATTGGCGTCGGTCGTATCCGGCCACTGTAACATGGTCCTGGCTATAAAATACTTGCCATCCGGTGTATAGGTGGCTTGCAACCAACTCCATTTTTCATCCTTATCAGCATGAGTTTCAAAAAGAGGCTTGCCTGTGTCAATATTCCAGACCGAGACCAATCCCTCGTAATTTTTGTCCGGAATAGATAGTGAAGAACCCACTGCGATGTGTTTTCCATCTGGAGACCAATCTGCTTGGACAGCATAGTATGGCAGGCTGAGCACCATATTATCGTGGGCAATGTTCCAGACTCGCGCCGTACCATCGGAGCTTGCACTGACCAGGCGGTCTTTTTGCGGCGCCCAGGCCACGAAAGTAACATACTGGTCATGCCCCTTCAGTTCAGTAATCTTCTCACGGCTATCCACATCCCACACGCGAATTATTCCGTCCCCGCTGCCGGCTGCCAGGTAGCTCCCATCCGGTGACCAGGCGAGAGACCAGAAAACCAGGTCGCTTGCCTGGCTGCTTATTGATTGATCAGCCATTTGAATGGAAGTCAATTTTTCACCGCTCATCCCGTCCCAAAACCATATACTGCCGTCCTTCCCAGCGGTAGCAATCTGCCTTCCATCTGGCGACCATGCTACCTGGTTTATTCCTGCGCTGTGCCCAACCAGCTGCATGATTTCCTGCCCGGTGTCCGCATCCCAAATCCGGGCTGTGCCGTCCTCACTTGCCGTCGCCAGCCGGGTGGAGTCGGGCGACCAGGCGATGGCATTGACCCCCTCGGTATGCCCGCTGAGCACGCGCGGCTGGCCTTCCAACATGGGTTTCCAAATGAGCGCGGTATTGTCTCCGCCCAGGGTTGCCAGCCTGCCATCGCTTGCAAAAGCTGCCCCAGCCCCGGTCGAAAAATGAAGCGCCGCTGTTGTCCCGAGCTCCCCGGTAGATGGTGGAGCTGAATTCTGCACTTCCTGGGTGGCAAGCTGCTCGCCGGTCTGTGCATTCCACAGGATCAGGTCGTAATCCTGGCTGCCGGTTAAAAAGCGGTCGCCTGAGATGGTGAGCAAGTACTGATCGTCAGGAGACCAGGTAACCGCCTGAGCCCAATCGTAAATATTCGCCGAGATACCCACTGGCAGGCTGATCTGCCGGATGAGTTTGCCTGTTGCTGGGTCCCAGATATGAACAGTGTTATCGTTGCTGCTGGTTGCGACGCGTCTCCCGTCAGAAGACCAGGCAGCACCCGTGACGGCGGCGGTATGCCCCTGGTAAAGCGCCAATGCCCGGTTGTTTGTGACCGCCTGTCCCAGGGCATGCTCCGCCTGCGGGGTATATGGGTAATTCTCTAATGCTGCCAATGCTAACAACACCGCCCGATCGGTGTTGCCACTCTCAACTTCGGATTCGGCTTGCGAGGCCAATAATATCCCGGCTTGCATTCTGGCTGCCTGGCGCTGTTGGTAGGTAACGAAGGACAATAAGAGTGCGACTACCAAACCTGCCGCCAGCCCTACAACCGTCCACTGCCGCCGTCGCTGGCGCTCCTTCTGGTGCTTAATCTGCAAAGCCGCGCCGGCCTGGATATACTCCGTTTCAAGAGGGCTTAGCTCGCTGCCGCGCTCGGCCAGCCAGCTTTGGGCTACCGCCAGGGGGGCGCCGGCCAGCAGGGCGCCTTCGTCCCGGCCGCTCTCCAGCCACTGGCGCAGGTTACTTCGTAAACGCTCCTGCCACAGGCGGAAAGCGCGGTCGGAGCTCATCCACTCGCGGAAGCGCCCCCACTTCTGGATCAGGGCTTCGTGCACCACCTCGGCGGTTTCGCGCCCGGTGGCGTCTCGCCCGGTGACTACCAGCCGGCGGTCGGCCAGGCGCTGGATCAGTGCCCAGCTTTCATCGCCCATCTCTTCCCGAGTTGCGATGCGGCGGGTGTCCTCGGTACCTTCGCCGGGCTGCACCAGCTGTACCAGGGCGCGGCGGGTTAGCTCTTGCTCGCTCTCGCATAAGTCGGCGTACACCTGGTCGGCATAAGCTGCCAGGGCGCCTTCCACGCAGCCCATGGCTTCGTAATCGGCATGCGCCAGCCAGCCGTCGGACTGGCGCTCCCACAACTGGGTGAGGGTGAACTCCAGCAGTGGGAGGTTGCCGGGCTTCTCGCCGACATCGTCCAGGATGCGCTCGACCAGCCCCGGCTCGAAAGCTGCGCCTTGCATCTCGGCCGGCTTCTCGATGGCCAGGTGCAGCTCCTGGCGGTTCATCGGTCCCATCAGCAGGGAGGCTTCCTGCAGGGCGTCGGCAAAGGGGCGGTGGGCCAGGGCCTGGCCCATGAAATCGGCGCGCAGGGTGATCAGGATCACCGCCAGGGTACTCCCCCGCCCGTACCTGGCGGGGCCGTCCTTGGTCGCTGTGGCCGCTTCGACGGTATCCAGCAGCTGGTCGATGAAGGCTGTCTGCAGCTGGGAGTCGGGACACAGCGTGTAGAGCTCCTCGAACTGGTCGGCCACCAGCAGTACCTGGCGGATGCCGGGTGAATCATCCAGGATGCGCTGGATCACCTGTGCCAGGGCGATTTCGCCGCTCGCCAGCCTTTCGGCCAGCTTGCGGGTCTCGGCCAGCAGATCGGTCTTGCTCAAAC
>JBFYSP010000129.1:0-3358 GCA_041301395.1 Anaerolineae bacterium | reverse complement strand
CTCGTCTTCCAACAAGCTCAGCAGGTATTTGCCGTACTGGTTATACTCCATCTGCTTCCCCAGCCGGTGTAATTGAGCCCCATCGATGTAGCCCATGCGGAAGGCGATTTCTTCCGGGCAGGAGATCATCATCCCCTGTCGGTCTTGCACCGCCTGGATAAAATTTGCGGCTTGCAGCAGCGACTCGTGCGTGCCGGCATCCAGCCAGGCGATGCCACGCCCCAGCACCGAGACATTAAGTTGGTCTTGCTCCAGATATTTGCGGTTCAGGTCAGTTATTTCCAGCTCGCCCCGCTGCGATGGCGCTAACGATCTGGTCAGCTCGGTCACCTGTTGATCATAAAAATACAAGCCGGGCACGGCATAATGAGAGCGCGGGTGGTCAGGTTTTTCTTCAATGCTTAAGGCACGCCCTTGCTCGTCGAATTCAACCACACCATAACGCTCAGGGTCACGCACCGGGTAGGCAAAGATCATCGCCCCCTGGTTAAGTTGTGCGGCTGTCCGAAGTTGGTCGGGTAACCCATGGCCAAAGAATATGTTATCGCCCAGGATCAGGCAGACCGGATCGCCACGAATGAAATCCGCCCCAACCAAAAAAGCATCTGCCAGGCCGCGCGGCTCGGCTTGCTCGGCATACTCGAAATGCAAGCCCCATTGACTGCCATCCATTAAGAGATCCCTGAACCCCTGGATCGCCTCCGGCGAGCTGATCACCAGGATATCGCGGATACCGGCCAGCATCAGCATGGATAGCGGATAGTACACCATCGGTTTATCGTAAACCGGCAGCTGCTGCTTGCTGATCGCAATGGTCAGGGGATACAGGCGCGTCCCCCGCCCGCCAGCCAAAATGATGCCTTTCACCGCTTATCTCCCCTCTGGTCATAATTCCTATCCAGCCAACCTTGAAAATCCTTCTGGCGTTGGATGGCCTCGATCCATTCGGGGTGCGACAGAACCCATTCGACCGTATGCAGCAAGCCGGTTGTCAGGTTATGGCTCGGTTTCCAACCCAACTCATGCTCAATTTTGGATATGTCCATGGCATAACGCCGGTCGTGGCCGGGGCGATCGGCTACGTAGGTGATCAACTGCTCATGAGGGGCATAAGGCGAGGCAGGCCGGCATTCGTCCAGGATTTCACATAGCGTGCGCACCACTTCCAGGTTGGGCGGCTGGTTCCCGCCCCCAATCCCATAGGTCTCGCCCGGCTTACCATCCCGAATAACCGTCCAGATGGCTTCACAGTGATCGCCAACATACAACCAATCCCGGATTTGCTGGCCATCCCCATACACCGGTAAGGGGCGCCCTTCCAGGGCATGTGAGATCATCAACGGGATCAGTTTTTCGGGGAACTGGTAAGGCCCATAGTTATTGGTGCAGTTCGTGATCGTGTATGGCAGGCCATAAGTATGCCCATAGGATCGCACCAGATGGTCGCTGGCTGCCTTCGAGGCGGCATAGGGCGAATTGGGCGCATAAGGCGTCTTTTCATGGAAAGGCGGGTCGCCCGGTTGGAGCATCCCATACACCTCATCCGTCGATACGTGGTGAAAACGCACCCGCTGCGCGGCCTGGGAACGGCTCAGACCCAATTTACCCAGCCAGTATTTGCGGGCGACATCCAGCAATACAAAAGTACCCCGCACGTTGGTCTCAATAAACGGCTCAGGATCCACGATCGAGCGATCCACATGGGTCTCGGCGGCAAAATGAATAATCGCCTCAACCGCATGGTCTTCCACCAGGCGCTCGACCAGCTCCCGGTCGCAGATATTGCCGTGAACAAAGGTATGCCGGTTCGGATCCGGCAGATCATTAAGGTTCTCCAGGCTGCCGGCGTACGAGAGTACATCCAGGTTGATTACGTGCACATCCGGCTCGGTGCGGAGAAGATAATGGACAAAATTAGAACCGATGAAACCGGCTCCGCCGGTAACTAATACGTTGCGCATTGATTTTCAACTCAATTCATGGAGAATACATCGACTGATCAGGCGTAACATTCCGCCTCGGCCAGAGGCACGCCGTCCTGGTCTTTTGGCGAAAGAAGTAGCGGCTTGCCCGCCAACAATGGCCATTCAATACCCAGGAGCGGATCATTCCACAGCAAGGTCCGCTCCCATTCCGGGGCATAGTAATCGGTAGTTTTGTAGTTCACCTCGGCCCACTCACTCAGCACATAAAAACCGTGGGCAAACCCGGGCGGCAGCCACATCATGCGCTTGTTTTCGGCTGAAAGCAGCGCCCCAACCGACCTGCCAAAAGTTGGCGAGCTGCGGCGTAAATCTACTGCGACATCAAACACATTACCAACGATCACCCGCACCAGCTTACCCTGCGGCTGCCGTATCTGGTAGTGCAGACCGCGCAGCGTTCCCTGCTGGGAGCCGGAGTGATTGTCCTGCAAGAATGATGTCGCGATCCCGGCAGCCGAGAAGCGCTCGTAATGATAAGTTTCCATAAAAAAGCCGCGCGCGTCCCCCCACACCTTGGGTTCGATCAAGATTACATCGGGAATTTCCGTTGGGATAAACTGCATCTTCAATACTTTGTGCGTTATTCGGGATATAAAGATAGCAATAACGCACCAACTAGCAATTATTGTAACATGCGTGACCGAGCTGTCGAAATAAAGCCTACCTGGATAAGCCGGCATTGATACCTCGCCGACTTATCCAGGTAATTAGATTTTAAACTGGAACTCGAATGGGGATTGAGAAAATTACACCGGTATCTTACCGGTCAAGTTCTCTTAGGGAGCAAACTCCACATAAATCGGGCTCTTGACAAACACCTGGTTGCCACTGGGGTTCACAGTGGCGCCGTACTTATTGTACACTTTCAACCAGCCGGGGGGCAGCGTGATGGTAGACCCCGTTGGGCCAGACGCTCCCAGAACCCAGATTTTCTTGGTACTCGACCGGAGTTCGTATCCCCATTTCCCCGTGTATTGGTTGACTGGGGCAACATATGCAGCACCGGCCAATTCGGTAGTCAGGAAAGTCATCGCATCATGCGCTGGCTTGGGGGTAGTTTGTGTGTCGTAGAACAGACCAGCATAACGCCAGCCTGGACCTTCCAGAGTGAACCAGATCGTAGAGGTAATATTTAAAGACATGTTCCGCACAAACAACTTGACCAGGTAATCGGCTTGATCTTCATAAAAGTTAGCTGGAGGAGGCATGCACGCCGAGAACCATTCTGCGCATACCAGGCCAGCTTCATTCAGAATAATCGGTTTGTTGACACCAAAGCCCGTCATTAAGGAACGCAGGAAATTGTATTTCCCAACGACAACGCCACCCAGGTGGGCCCAACTTGTGTTGGTCTCATCCACAGCCTGAGGTAG
>JBFYSP010000089.1:0-15088 GCA_041301395.1 Anaerolineae bacterium | reverse complement strand
TGTTGGATGCATAAATGGCCCCGCCATTATCCGCGGTGTTCGTCTGGATTCGGATAGGTGTATTGAAGTAGTCGTCCAACCACAGGCGAGAACCGCCTCCCAGGTAAAAGACACCTCCATTACCAGCCGCGCTGTTCGAGGAAGCCTGCACATCCCCATAAACATCGAAAAATGCGCCGCTATTCGAATAAGCCCCGCCGCCATTCCCTCCAGCGGAGTTGGTGTTGAAAAAGATCGGATAACCGCTGGTGGCATGCAGGGTAACTGAGTCGGTGTTGGCGATATGTAAACCACCGCCATGGCCATTGGCGTGGTTGACCGCCAGTAAGCTGGCGCCAGGACCATTGGTTGCCCGGAAATCAACGTCACCGCTGGCTGATACAGCGACTGCCCCGCCATTGCCGCCCGCAGAGTTGAAGCGCACATCCCAAAAGCCATCAAAATCAAGTGTGCCGCTGTCGAGATAGAAGGCCCCGCCATGACTGCTGGCGGTGTTGTTCTTGACGAAGGCATCTTTGACCAGGATTTTGGCAGTGTTTGTGGCAGCCACCGCACCGCCAACCCCTCCGAAGGCCTTATTGTTGACAAGAGAAGAACCGCTCAGCAAATTCAGGGTGCTTGTCCCGAACATACGCAACCCACCGCCCAGGTTTTGGGTCGTATTGCTGATCACCTGGGTATTGATTAAAGTCGCAGTTGCGTCGTATAGATACATCCCCGCGCCGCGGCCATCAAAGGCAGATGGCAGGTTGTGCTGCTGGATGCTGCTGTTGGTCATTGTGATGATGCTCCCGGCGCGTACATACATCCCGCCTGCATAACCGGTATTGGGATTGGACAGCGTATTGCTGATGACCGTGGTTTGATCCATCGTCGCACGGGTATTGTTAAATAAATACAAACCTGCGCCATTTAAACCCGTTGCGCCGATCTGGTTGTGCTGATTCGCGCCTGTGCCACCAATGGTGGTATTGCTCATCGCAATGCTGCTGTTATCGCTGTACACACCTCCACCTGAATTTGTGGCGATGTTGTTGAGAATATGACCGGAAAAATTGACCGTACTATTTACGACATACATTCCCGCGCCCAGCGTCGCATCATTCCCTGCGCCGGCAGTCGTGTCATATCCCACCCTGCTGCCGGTAACATTAAGAGTGGCGCCGTCGGCCAAATAAATCCCGCCGCCGTTACCAGTAGCGGTGTTATTCATGACCGCATTGTTTGCGCCGACTAAAGATATCTGCCCGCCGCTGGCATAGATGCCACCTCCCGACACGGCGCTCTGGCAGCATGGCGCTGTTTCGCCAACAAAGACTGAATTGGACAGCGTCACCGACGAATTGACGGCATGAATACCCCCGCCCATGTCGGTGGCAGTATTCGCTACCACATCACTGTTGTTCAGTTGTACGGTTCCACCGTTCGCGGCGATGCCCCCGCCACTTATGGCGCTGTTCGAATAGATATCAGAGCTGGTATCAAATCCCCGCAATGTACCATACACAATCGCACCGCCACCAATGGAAGAAGAGATGTTGTTGTAGATATCTGAGTCGTTCGTATAAGTCAGGACGCTGGTGCTGCCGATGTACAAACCTGCACCGCTCGAGCCATTATTGCCGAAGACATCGGTGTTGTTTAGTGTGACTAGAGAACTCCCGAGAACGTCAACGCCGGCGCCAAAACTGGTGCCGCCTGTTAGCTTGAGGTTGCGGAGGGTTAGTACAGAACCACTGCTTACGTCCACCACGCTGCCCCCAACATTGTTGGCATTCACCTGGGTCAGTGAACCGGCATTCAGGGTTGTGCAGCCATTGCCATAGCCGCCTTCGATGACGATCGTTTTTCCAAGGATATCGAGAGTCTCTGTGTAAGAACCGGTAGAGACGCGGATTGTACTGCCGTTTGTCGCAGCAGTGACGGCAGCCTGGATCGTGTCATAGGTGCATGGTCCACTGTTTATGCTTACCCGCGGTGCGTTTGGCGCCTCAGGCGGCAGCCCGCTGCCGGCGGCCAGCTCCTGCTGCGCGTCGGCGATGGCCGCCTGCAGTAGGGGATGGTTTGGATCTGACTGAGAAGCGGCAAATGCCAGGACAGCCTGCGGTCCGGCCTCCCGGGCACGGTCCAGAGACAGCTCGAGAGCGACATCAGCAGACGGCAAATTTACGGGTGTTGAACCTGCCTGGTCGCCAAACGTCTCATTCTGAACGAAAATTTCTGGCGCAGGCGGTGTTAGCTCTACCTGGTTCGGATCGACCAGAATCCATTCATCACCTTCGCTGTTCAAGCGGTAAACAGGCGCATCTGGTGATGCTGTCTCAGATTGGGCTGTATATGCTGGGGAAGGATTTATGCCGGCTATTACAAAAGCGAGCGTCGCTATCAGGGTATATGTGCGGTAGAGCATTGAAAGACCTCCCATTTGTCTGTGTCATGAACCGACCTGGTCGTGGTGCCCCTGGATCGTGCTGGCTCAATTGTCTAGTTGACTTGTTTTTTACTAGAAGTAGCGCAATATTATCTAGTTTACCATAATAACAACTCCAGCATCATCTGTCCAAGCCATTGCTTGCCTGTGGCTGCGGATTTGGGGAAGGAAATCATCGTGTTACAATAATGCTATGGCTGAAAAACCAATTTATATTACCGAGTTCGATCTTGTACGACTAAGGGCCCTCCTTCAGGAAGCCCATTATTCCAGTTATCGGAAAAGCGAATACCTGGATAAACTCCTGCATGAAATCAACCGTGCCATCGTCGTTGCACCGCAGGATATCCCTGGCGATGTAGTCACAATGAACTCCACCGTAAGCTTAGAGGACCTGGACACCAGGGAAGATGAATTATTCACCCTGGTATTTCCGGAAAATGCCGATCTGAGCCAGGGAAAACTTTCGGTATTCGCTCCCATCGGGACCGCCTTGTTAGGGTATAAAGTTGGGGATATTTTCGAATGGGAGGTCCCCGACGGGAAAAGGCGCCTGCTGGTTAAGAAGATTCTTTACCAGCCGGAAGCTTCCGGAGATTACGACCTTTAAAGGGATGACTTCCGCCCGGAAGTGGTCATCACAAGTGAGTTTAACGCGCTAGCCCCGCCTGATGAAAATGCATAACTGTTCGATCTCCCTAATATGAAGAACACCCGTTTAGAACATGACCTGCTCGGAGAGCGGGAAGTCCCGTCTGACCGATACTTCGGGGTCCAGACTCTGCGAGCCATCGAAAACTTTGCCATTACCGGCATCCCGATCTCGCATTATCCGCGCCTGGTAAAATCGCTAGCCTATATCAAGAAAGCCGCTGCCCTCACGAACCAGGAACTTGGTATGCTGGAGCCTCGCCTTGCCGAGGCCATTGCCCACGCCTGTGACGAGATACTGGCCGGGGAGCTGCTCAATGAGTTTGTAGTAGATGTGATCCAGGGCGGCGCGGGCACCTCGACCAATATGAACGCCAACGAGGTGATCGCCAATCGCGCTCTGGAACTGCTTGGACATGATAAAGGTCGTTACGACATCCTGCACCCGCTCACCCACGTCAATATGTCGCAATCCACCAATGATGTTTACCCCACTGCCTTGCGCTTGACCCTCAGTCAAAAACTGGATGGTTTGCAGGCCGAGATGGTACACCTGCGCGATGCATTTGCTCACAAAGCGGATGAATTCAGCGATGTCATCAAAATGGGTCGTACGCAGCTGCAGGATGCCGTTCCGATGACCCTCGGGCAAGAATTCGGAGCCTGGGCCATCATGGTGACTGAGGATATCCAACGCGTGCGGGAGGCCCAGTCTCTCATCCACGAGATCAACATGGGCGCCACTGCCATCGGTACCGGGCTCAACGCCCACCCCGACTATGCCCAGCTGGTAACGGAGAAACTGAGCGAGCTAACCGGCATTCCCGTGGTCGGATCAGAGAACCTGGTGGAGGCCACCCAAGATGCCGGGGCTTACGTCCAGCTCTCGGGCGTGCTCAAGCGGGTGGCGACCAAACTATCCAAGATCTGCAACGACCTGCGCCTGCTTTCTTCCGGACCCCGGGCTGGATTGCATGAGATCAATCTGCCCGCCATGGCTCCGGGTTCATCTATAATGCCCGGCAAGGTCAACCCAATCATCCCGGAAGTTGTCAACCAGGTGGCCTTCGAGGTTATCGGAAACGACATCACCGTCACGCTGGCTGCCGAGGCCGGTCAACTGGAGCTGAATGTGATGGAGCCGGTCATCGCCTACAACCTGTTCTCCTCTCTTGACCTGCTCGGGCGCGCCTGCCGCACACTGGCCGACCGCTGCGTGGCAGGCATCACTGCTAACCGAGAGGTCTGCCGCCGTATGGTGGAAAATAGCATCGGTTTGGTGACCGCATTAAACCCGTATATCGGCTACGAAAAATCTACACAGGTCGCCGACGAGGCGCTCGGGAGCGGGCGGTCTGTGTATGAGATCGTGCTGGAGAAAGGTTATCTGAGCCGGGCCGAATTGGACGATATCCTTTCGCCCGAGAAGATGACCAGGCCGAGATACATCCACAGACGATAAGATCATTTCATTTTTTTGCCACGCTCGTTTTCCACGAGAAGGCAATTGCACCAACTGCTGCAACAAGAGTCACGCAGTAGATTAGCAGCAAGAAGTCAGCTATTTCCGAGAATGCTGCGGTCGCTTCAGGAACCAGCCTGGTGTAGCTAATATCCAGCAAGACTGCCCCAAAATGACGGTGACAATCCAGGTATAGAATCCAACAATAAAAGGACTTAACCTTTCTAGGATGGTGTTCATATCCAAAGTGATTGTCGTCGCTTATACGTGTTGGTCTAACAGGATCATGTTTCCATCTGGGTCTACCAGCATCAAACTGGCTGGGCCGGTAGTGCTTTCGTCTGCTTCTGAAAGCAGGATGACACCAGCATCTTTTAGCCGGCGCTGCAGCTCACGAATGTCAGTGAATTCGCTGAGCGGCTGGGCTTCGCTGCTCCAGCCCGGATTGAAAGTGAGAATGTTCTTTTCGAACATACCCTGGAACAAGCCAATGGCGTGGTCGCCATTCTTCATGATCAGCCAATTTTGCGATTGATCTCCGGCGAAGACTGAAAAACCCAGCATTTGGTAAAAAAGCTTGGAGGCCTCGATATCTTTTACGGCCAGGCTAACAGAGAAAGCGCCCAGTTCCATAATCTTCTCCTTCCTTGTGTATCTGATGCATAATGGGGCGGTTTGACGGCGCGGTCCGAGTTGTACTCCCGCTTATTAATGTGTCAACAAGAAGTTCTCAACATCCTCAATAAATTTCAGGGTCTCTCTCTCGATTTGTTTTGTTAATGTAGCTAAATCCCTAAAATCCGGATTGTCAACTAAAGCATGTTCTATAATGGCATCAACACCTTGCGTATTTGATACGATGCGGTACTGATTCCAATCGCTTTCTTTAATCATTTTCCAGTATTTTGTTTGAGCCTGCTTGTTATATCCTGCTAACCAGGCTTCGAATCTAATCGGTTCATGTAGAAAAACTACCGCAATTTTCAACCCCCGATCTTTTAAGGATTTTGGAAAGAAGGAAAAATATGTCATATCCATATATCCATAATATATGCTGCCCGATACGAAATATTCGGGATATTTGTTTTTAAAATACGTTCTCAATTCCATGATGTATTCCATCAATCCTTGATAGGCCTTTTTAACCGCTCCTATCTCGAGTTGTTTCCGGTACTCATCGATATACTCGTGAAATGATTCCATAATCAATACCCTCATTTTTCTGGTGATCTTTAAAGCAAATGCAACCGGGCCTGTGCAACTTCCGCAGGACTGTGGAATATTCGGCCAAATCCAGTCCTATTAAAATATTATACTCATTTTCCTTAAGATTGAGGCAGGCAGGCATAATATGACCGATATGGTAGAATAAATATGATCGTACGCTGCTCTGGTAATAGAGAGACCAACATTTTCGCCAAGCAGACTCCACCATGTTGTATTCGGCTATCACAGAAAATAACCGACAACAACGCAAAAGACCCAACTGCAGAGAAAAAGGAGAATTACGATGATCAAGTCTAAATCCATTGGCTTAAGGCTTCTGGTGGTATCACTGGCTGCGCTGATGGTCAGCACAACGGTGTTGGCCGGCCCGCCCGGTGGATCAGTTCAGCCGGACTTTGGTCCGAACGTGTTCATCTTCGACCCCGGCATGCCGCTGAGTCAAATCCAGGCCCAGGTCGACCTGATCAAAAATCAGATGGTCGACAATGAGATGGGCTCGCAGCGCTACGCTCTGCTGTTCAAGCCCGGCATCTACGGCAGTGTCGCCACCCCGCTCATTATCCAGGTGGGCTATTACACAGAGGTAGCCGGCCTGGGCGCTTCGCCTACCGATGTGATCATCAATGGCCACGTCGACGTCTACAACCGCTGCCTGGCTCCCGACAACTGCATCGCCCTTAACAACTTCTGGCGTTCGCTGTCGAACCTGACGATTAATGTCACGGGGCTGGATGGCTGCCGGGCTTCGGGCAACTTCTGGGCCGTCTCGCAGGCAGCCCCGATGCGGCGGGTCAACATCACCGGTGGCAACCTGACCCTGATGGACTACTGCACTGCCGGTCCGCAGTACGCCAGCGGCGGTTACATCGCCGACTCCCAGACCGGTTTCATCATCAATGGGTCGCAGCAGCAGTTCCTGGTGCGCGACAGCAGCATCGGCGGCTGGTCGAACGGCGTGTGGAACCAGGTCTTCTCCGGCGTCCTGGGCGCCCCACCGCAGTCGTTTGGCCCTACTCCCTATGATCCCCCACCGTACACCACGCTGGACACCAGCCCGCTGACCCGGGAAAAGCCATTCCTATATATCGACTCGGCCGGCGACTACTTTGTCTTCGTGCCTGCGCTGCGCACCAATTCGTCGGGCACCACCTGGGCTGGCGGCCCGGCTGCTGGGATGTCCATTCCGATCGAGCAGTTCTTCGTCGCCAAACCAACGGACAGTGTGCAGGCGATTAATAATGCGCTGGCCATGGGCAAACACCTGCTCTTAACCCCCGGCGTATACCACCTGGATCGAACGGTCGCGGTCAAGCGCCCCGACACGGTGGTGCTCGGACTGGGCCTGGCCACACTGGTGCCGGACAACGGCATCGTGGCGATGACGGTCGCCAACGTGCCGGGTGTCAAGCTGGCCGGCTTCATGATAGATGCCGGACCGGTTAATTCGCCGGTGCTCCTGAACGTCGGATTGCAGCTTCCCGCAAATAGCCAGGCACGCAAACACAACCAGTGGAGCGACCCGGCCAACCCGACTTCGCTGCAGGACGTTTTCTTCCGCATCGGCGGCCCAGCGATGGGCAAAGCTACGACCAGCCTGATTGTGAACAGCGACAATGTCTTGCTGGACCACATCTGGGCCTGGCGCGCCGACCACGGCAATGGCGTCGGCTGGGATCTCAATACCGCCGACACCGGCCTGATCGTCAACGGCGACCACGTCACTGCCTACGGCCTGTTTGTCGAGCACTACCAGAAATACGAGCTCATCTGGAACGGTGAGAACGGCAAGACTATCTTCTTCCAGAATGAGATGCCCTACGACCCGCCGAGCCAGGCAGAGTGGAGGGACGGCGCCGTACTGGGTTACGCTGCATACAAAGTGGCCGACCATGTAATGACGCATGAGGCCTGGGGGATGGGCAGCTACTGCTACTTCAACGTCGGCCCGGATATCCATGCCACGCGCGCCTTTGAAGTCCCGGTTACGCCTGGGGTAAAACTGCACAGTCTCCTGACCGTATTCCTTAACGCTTTTGGCGGCATCGACCATGTGGTCAATGACACCGGCGCGGCGGTGAACTCGACCAACCAGGTGACGAACATCGTCAGCTTCCCGTGAGCTGAGGCATTGCCCGTCTAACCACCCGAAAGTAAGCGCCGGCGGGTCAGGGATTTTTCCCGACCCGCCGGCGTTCGTTTAGATGGGGTTTCAGGCAGCGAGCAATCCTCAATTAACCACCACACCCGCAGCTCTGGCGGATGACCAGCTCAACCGGCAGCTTGACCTGAGTTTCGGGGGGAACTTCGCCGTTCATTAAGCTCAGCAGCATTTTAGCTGCCTCCTTTCCCAGACGCTGGGCAGGCATGGCGACGCTGGTTAGCGGTGGGTTAACCAACCCGGCGAAGGGGATATCGTTCAAGCCGGCGAGCGCCACCTGCTGCGGCACCTGCCAGCCATCCGCTTTGAGGGCGCCCAAGGCGCCCAGGGCCAGGGTGTCGGAAATGGTAAAAATGGCGGTGGGCGGTTCCGGCAGCGCCATCAGCTGCCGGGCGCCGCGCTCACCGGAGGGCAGCAAGAAATCCGGCTGAGGGGCGATCAATGCTTCGTCGATGGCGATGTCCGCTTCCTGGAGGGCACGGTAATAACCGGCATTCATGGCCGCAACATTGGCGTTGTCCCGCTGGAAGGTGATCAGCCCGATACGTTGGTGAGCGTGCTCTAGTAGATGGCGAACAGCCTGATAGGCTGCTCCCTCCAGGTCAAAGTTGACCACCGGCCCCCGGCAGCCGGGCCAATCCACCCAGACGACCGGCAGGTCGGGGGAGAGCTCGCCTGCCAGCAGGACATCGGGATCGAAGGAAGCGACGATGATGCCATCCACCTGGCGGGATGAGAGCTGGGCAAAGTAACGCATAAATATTTGCGGGTCTTCGTGGGCATCGCATACGAAGAGCAGCCTCTGGTCGCGCTGGATGCCCTGCTCCACACCCTGCAAGAAGCTGTGATAGAAAGGGTTGGACAGGCCGGGCAGGATGACCCCGATGGTGCCGCTGCGGCTGCGTCCAGCCAGCTCCACCAACCGTTGGAGATCGAGCTGCAGCACACGTGTGCCGGAGCCCTGGCGGGTGCGCACCAGGCCATCCGCTTCCAGGCGCTGGTAGGCGCTGCGCACTGTGTGCAGGTTGATCGAAAGACGCTGTGCCAGATCGCGTACAGAAGGTAGGCGGTCGCCGGGTTTGAGCTGGCCGGCGGCTATCTGCCAGGTGAACTGGCGGCGCAGCTGCTCGACCAGGGGCTCTCCGGAATCCGGGTCGATGGAAATGACAGGGGCTGTGGGAGGGAATTGCTCTTCCATAAAAAACCGAATTATGCTATACTGTTATAGTATATTATAACACTATTGGGTGCAGGTCCTTTTTCCAGGAGGGAGCGATGGATAAGCACAACCAATTCTTCATTATATCCGCACTGCTGTGCCTTGGGCTGCTGCTGGCAGGCTGCGCCTCGGCCGCTGAGACAGCATCCCCGCCGCCGCCAATCCAACCCACAGCGACCAATCCGCCAACCGCTTTGCCTGCCGCTACACAAACAGCTACGACCGAACCTTCACCTACCGCGCATCCTGCAGCGACTGCCACCCTCTCGGAAGCCGAGCTGTCCGCCCTGTTCCCACTGTCGGAACCCGGGCCGTACTACGCCGGGTCCAGGTCGATCAGGTTAGTGGACCAAAGCCGGGGAAACCGCGAGATCGAAGTGGTTTTCTGGTATCCGGCCCTGAAGGAGAAGGATGCCAAAGGTCATGTGATAAGGCGCGATGCGGCTCCGGATATGAGCGGAGCTCCATACCCGGTTGTCCTGACCGAGAACAGTACGGGCGGCTATATTCTCCACGACCACCTGGCAACCCACGGTTTTGTGACGGTCCAGATCACCATCCCGGATCATGACGATTATTTCAACTGGGATAAAAACATGATTGATTGGCCGCGCGATTTTGTGTTTGTCCTGGACCAGATTGCTGCCAAATCGCCTGAAGGATTGGAAGGGGTGCTGGACACCGAAAATGTTGGCGCTACCGGATATTCCTACGGCGGCGACATCACGCTGACGCTCAGCGGGGTGCGTATCGATCCTGAATATTTCCTGAATCACTGTAAAAATCCACCGGTTTTTGACGCGGCCTACGGTGGTGCCGAGCTGTATACAGAATGGACCTGCAACCTGTCGAAAAAATGGGATGAGTTTGCTGCCTTTGCCGGGGAGGAGATCACCACCAGCGAGGATGGGCTGTGGCAGCCGGTGACCGACGAGCGCATCCGTGCCGTGATGCCCATGGCGGCGGCAGGGACCTGGCTGTACGGCGAACGGGGCCTGGCAGCCGCCGACCGTCCTGCGCTGCTGATCGCGGCGACGGATGATGAGTTTATCCCTTACACTCTAGAAACCGCATTTATCTTCGAGCACCTGGGGGCCCCCGAAAAGTCGTTAATTTCCTTTATCGGCAAGGACCATATGCGGGCGACCGATCCCGACCAGACAATCCGCATAAAGCATTTCATGACGGCTTTCTTTGGCTATCACCTGCAAGGGCGTGATGATTTCCTGGAGTATTTCTCAGAGGATTTTGTCAAACAATTCGAGGATCTGTCCTGGGGAATCTACCAGAAATAGCGTCGCGATCAGTTTCTACCGGAGTCGGGAGCAGAAAATCAATTCAACCGGAGAGGTGTGAGGCTATGCATAGGTCCTGGCCAGACCAAACAGGTAATCACCCAAATGGCGACAATTTAAGGAGTCTCCGATGAATATCAGAGCACGTTTGCTGACTTCAAGTTTTCTCATAGTGATGCTCCTGATGCTGGTCATCTCGTCAGCCAATGCCGGAGCGTCAAAAACTTACTTTAATGGCAGCGAAACCCCAACGGCAGTCATATTACCCGGCGTGGAGACTTTTCCAGATGGCAGGTATCACCTGCGTGGGGAGGTGGATACCTTTGCTTTCACGGCTGACGACCCTCGCCTGGACAATGCGGAAAACCGGGTAACAATCAATTGGAATTTCAAATGGATGCCAGAGCCGGTTTTTGTCTCGGGGCAGATGTGGGGTACTTTTGTCCTTTCCAATGAAGGCGGATACTGGGAAGGTAATTGGACCGGCTTGCGGGATGAATATGGTTACTCCTACTTCCATTTTGTCGGCTCTGGTTTTGGAAGTTATCAGGGGATGCAGCTGCGTATGTGGGGTGAACGATTAGATCCCGACCCTACCGTACCAGAAATTTACCAGGGCTATATCCTTGAGCCAGGAGGATAGCAGCATCCCCGGCTGGTATTTTTTTTACCACAGCCAGCGGCTGCGGTCGCCGAAGCGCTTTAGCAAAAATGCATCAATGCCCAGCGCCCGGCCGGCCTGGGTGAAAAAGACGACGACCAGGATACCGATGGGCAGGATGTAGGACCAGGGCCAATCGTGCCCCAGCGAAGCGAGGAAGGTGTTTAGCAGAAAGAAAATTCCAGCTAGGCTGACGAGCGGTGTGAAGAAACCGAGAAGCAAAGCCATGCTCAGCACGCCCTCGGCAACCAGCTGGAAGGGGGCGAAGACACCCCGGATGGGCAGGATGACATTGCTGATGAATGCCCCGTAGAAGGGCAGCGGGTTTTCCGCGGGGGGGTAATATTCAGTGAAGAATTGCTCCAGTCCATCTGGGGTGTAATAACCGTTCAGCAAGTTATTCCCCCAGGTGGTTAAAAACATCAGCCCGACCAGAATGCGCAGCCCGGCAACCCAGGTTAAGGAAACTTGCCGTGAGCCGTTCTTTTTTGGTGATTCCATCGAATAAACCTCCCAATCCGCTCTCGCAAGATTAGTTTTTTATTTGCACAAACGAAATTCGAAGTAAAATCCATTGTGGACTGCCAGGTCCGGATTGTTCCTGGTTTCGTTGCGGTGTGCTGATTATATTCGATTGTAGAGGTGTTTCCGATGGTACTGCCTGAGGCAAGTTCCCTGAATGCACAATCAACCGGCGAGCTGAAGAAATTATGGCTTTATACCAACTACGACTGCAACCTCAGCTGCTCCTACTGTGTGGCTGAATCCACGCCGCAGGCCTCCCGGCGCAGCCTCACTCTGGCGATGGTCCAGAGGCTGTGCGATGAGGCCGCAGCTCTCGGCTTCACGCAGGTTTATTTTACTGGTGGCGAGCCTTTTATCCTCCCAGAGATCTACCCCATGCTGTCTTATTCCAGCCGGCGCTTCGAGACCACCGTGCTCACCAATGGAATGCTACTGTATGGGCCCCGCCTGGAGCAGCTCAAGGCCGTGGGCCATGATAACCTGATCGTCCAGATCAGCCTGGATGGGGCCACGCCGGAGCAGCACGACTGCTATCGTGGCCAGGGAAGCTGGGCAAAAACTGTTGCCGGCGTGCAGGCCCTGTTGGAAGCGGGATTCCGGGTCCGGCTGGCGACCACCCAGACGAGCACCAATAGCAGCCACCTGGATGAGATGTGCGCTTTCTGCCGGGCGCTGGGCATCCCGGAAGAGGACCACATCGTCCGACCGCTGGCCCGGCGCGGTTTCTCAAAAGAAGGCTGCGAGGTGGGCAAACACAACCTGTCGCCGGAGACCACGATCAACGTGGACGGTGTATACTGGCACCCGCTCTCTACCGACCCCGACATGCTGGTCAGCGAGCAGATCTTCCCGCTGGCGCAGGTGGTGGACTTGATGCAAGCTGAATACCTGCGCCTGCAAGAGGCACAGGCCGGGCTGCAAACTTTCCAGTGAAGTAAGTAAAGCGGCTCCCGTGCGGAGCAGCCTAGCGAGGGCGGGCTTCTGGAGCCAGCAGCTCCAGGATAGCACGCGTATTGGCCAGGGATCCGTCATCGAGGCGGCGGAGGTCGGCCTGAAGGCGCAGCAGATCGTCAGGAGTGTCGACATCGTACCAGAGTGGGAGCAAGTTGACGTGTAGGCCCAGGCCGGCGGCCTTTTCCAGGGTCTGGCGCAGCACCCGGTCGGTGCTCCAGTCAATGTGCTCGAAAATATCTCGGTAAGGCCGCTTCATCCCAACCAGGTAATAGCCCCCATCCTCTCCCGGCCCCAGGACAAGGTCGGCGTCTTCCAACGCGGTAACGGCCTGCCGCAGGATGGCCGCCGGCAGGCTGGGCCCGTCCGATGCGATGGCCAGTGCCTTGTGGTATCCCTGTTCCAGGAGGCAGCCCAGAGCCTGCTGCAGGCAGGCGCCGATGTCGGCTCCGTTGACGGGAAAGACCAGTGTGCCAGACGGAGCAATCTCTGCGATGGCTGCACATCCGTCCGGCGGAGTTACGGCAATCGCGAGGTCGGCGAGGGAAGTTAGCTGCACTGCCAGGGCAATTGTATCCAGCAGCAGCGCCTGGTACAGCCGGGCCGCCTCGCCGGGGGTCAGGAAGGGGACCAGGCGGGTTTTAGTCCGCCCAACGACCGGCTGCTTGGCCATGATCGCCAGGGCAGCATTGTTTGTCACAGTGGCTTTCCGGAGTAGCGGGTGATGGTCCGCAGGATGAAATAAGCCGCCAGCAGGCTGCCGCGCAGCGTGCCGCTGATCTTCGACTTACCGCCGAGGCGGGGCCGGTAGTCAACCGGCACTTCCACCATCCGCCATCCCAGGCGGGCGGCCTTGACGATCATTTCGACCGGCCAGCCATAGGTCATCTCGGACATGTTTAACTTATCGATGTCGTCACGCCGCAAGGCGCGAAAGGGACCCAGGTCGGTCAGGGATTGGTGGTACAGCCGGTTGATGCAGCCGGCTGCCAGCCGGTTGCCTGCCCGCTGGTGCCAGGGCATCGCCCCGGCCGGCAGACGGCCTGCCAGTCGTGAGGCCAGCACCAGGTCAGCGTGGTCTCCTGCCAGGGGGGCCACCAGGTCGGGCAGAAAGGAGGGATTGTCTGCGCCGTCTCCATCCATGAAGACCAGGATCTTCCCCAGAGCGGCCGCCGATCCGCTGGCGCAGGCCTGCCCGTAGCCGGGACGAGCCTCGTGCAGGACGACCGCCCCTGCCGAGCGGGCGATGTCGGCGCTGCCGTCCGTCGAGCCGCCATCCACCACCAGGACCTCCAGGCCTTCCATGCTGGGGATGGCACCCAACACCTGTGCGATGCTATCGGCCTCGTTCAAGACCGGGATGATGACGCTGATTTGCATGGGGGTATTTTGCCTCAGTTTGCAACTTATGGCAAGGACAGCCCGCCAGCAGGGGTTGGTTTCGTCTATAATCGATCCGACCGGCCGACCTCCGGCCAGTTACAGGGACCTGATGAAACCGCTGAGCATCCATGGATAGCTTCCCACAGGCCGCGATTGAGAAGACGCGGGGCAGGGTATGGCTCGACCGGGCCTGGCTGGCCTTTGCGCTGTGCATCCTGCTGGCTGTCGGTGTGTGGGTTGCCGGGGGCCGGGCCTGCACTTACCTGGCCACCGACTTTCGCGGCTACTACGCCGCCGGTTTGATCGCCCGGCAGGCAGGGCTGGCAGCGGTTTATGATCCTCGAATGCAGGGGGAAACCCAGGCCGCTCTACTGCTGGACTGCCCGGATGGCAGTGCCACCCCGCCGCGCCTGCAAGTGCTGGTGCCTTACCTGCCTGTCTTTAACCTGCTGTTCCTGCCGCTGCCGGCGCTGAGCTTCACCACCGCATATGCCGCCTGGAGCCTGCTTGGCCTGCTGGTTTTCGTGCTGTATCTGGCCCGCTTTTCACTGGCTCTCTCCGGCAGGGTGGAGGCGCTCAGGCTGGCCCAATGGGCGCTGTGCTTCCCGGTGATGGCCAATGTATTCCTGGGGCAGATCAACTTCCTGCTGGTGATTGCCCTGGGCGAGTTCTTCCTGGCCTCCCGGCGGGGAAGGCCTTTCGTTGCAGGCCTTTGGCTGGCGGTTTTGCTGATCAAGCCGCATGTATTGATCCTGCTGCTGCCTGGGCTGCTGATCGCCCGGCGTTGGAAGACGCTGCTGGGGTTTGGGTTGAGCGGATTTGCCCTCTTGTTGGCATCCCTGCTGCTGGTGGGAACCTCCGGACTGCAGGCCGGCATGGCAGTGGTGCGCTCTTTTGCTGGAGAAACCTTCGCTTCGCTGCCGGAGATGATGAACGCCAGGGGGCTGGCCTTCAACCTGGGGCGGGTCCTCCCGTCATGGATTGCCTGGGCGCTGGCGGCTGCGCTGATGATCGCCACGGCGCTGGTGGTGCTCTCCCGCTGGCGGCGTTTCCCGCTGTCAGACCGTTCCCTGTGGTTGATGCTGGCCACGCTGGCGGGGACCTGCGTGGCGGCCTGGCACGCCA
>JBFYSP010000083.1:0-7312 GCA_041301395.1 Anaerolineae bacterium | reverse complement strand
GGCGCGGCCGAAGTCGCCGGGCTGATGGCCGCCCTGATCCGCAAGCTGGTCAAGATCGCCCCGCGCGCCATGATCGTCTACATCATCGTCTTCATCGGCGTGCTGGCCAGCGTCGCCTCGGACGCGGGCTATTTGATCCTGATACCTCTGGGCGCGGCAGCCTTCCTGGCCGTGGGGCGGCACCCGATCGCCGGCCTGGCGGCCGGCTTTGGCGGCGTCGCCGCGGTTTTCATGGCGAACCTGATACCGACGCCATCTGACGCCATGCTGTTCGAGATCACCAATGAAGCTATCGGGCTGACCGGCGGCGCGCCGATCTCTATCACGGCCGATTACTTCTTCCAGGCCGCCTCAGCCCTGCTGATGACCGTGATCGTCGGGATAGTCATCGTGCGCGTGGTCGAGCCGCGCCTGGGCAAGTACAACCCGGCGGAAGCAGGCGATCCCGACCAGGCCGCCGCGGCGGATGAAATCGATCCGGTGCTCGAAGCGCGCGGGCTGCGCCGGGCCGGGATTGCCTTCCTGGTCGTGCTGGGCGTCGTGCTGCTCGCCACCCTGCCACCGGGTGCGCCGCTGCGCGATCCTGAAACAGGCTCGATCATCGGTCAGACGCCATTTATGAGCAGCCTGCTGTTCATCGTAATGCTGTGCTTTTTCATCCCCGGCATTGCCTTCGGCTCGGCGGTCGGCAAGTATAAGGGGCCTAACGACGTCATCGCCGCGGTGGTCAAGACCTTTGCAGGTCTGGGCGGCCTGATCTTCATGCTGCTGTTGATCAGCCAGTTCATCGCTTACTTCAACTACTCCAACCTGCCGAGTCTCATCGCCACCGCACTGGCCGGTTGGCTGGGATCCGCTGGCATTCCGGCGGTGCCTCTGTTGATCGGCTTTATCCTGGTGATCGTGGTTCTCGACTTCATCATACCAGGCTCGCTGGCCAAGTGGGCGATCTTCGCGCCCATATTCGTACCGCTCTTTATACAACTGGGCGTGCCGGCGCAGACCGTGTTCGCCGCCTACCGCGTTGGCGACTCGCCGATCAACACGCTCACGCCGCTGATGGTGTATTTCCCGGTGATCGTCGCCTTCGCCCAACGCTATCAAAAGAAATCAGGCGTCGGGTCCCTGGTGGCGCTGATGTTGCCGGTAGCCGTTGTCGTTCTGATCGCCTGGACGCTCTTTCTCGTCCTGTGGTTCGTTTTGGGTATTCCGTTGGGACCTGGGTATCCGGTGAGTTTTTAGGATAGAGGTGACGGTCCTTCCGTACAACGAGTCCTATGAACGAGTTTTGGCTTGTCCTGGCGGTCGCCGGCGTGGCGGCCAGCCTGACCTACCTGGGTGCGCCGGCTGCCGAAAGGTTCGATGTGCCACACAGCGCCGTGAGTGCTGCCCTGCAATTTGCCGCTGGCATCATCACGGCGCTGGTGACCATCAGCCTGATGCCTCCTGCAATCCGCTACGGCCCGTATCTTGGGATTTTGCTTGCTTTCTTCCTGGGCGGCACGCTGTTTGTGATCCTGGAGAAACTGACTGCGCGCCTGACGGAGACCGGTCCGGCAGCGGATGGCAGGCAAAGATCGCTGGGCCTGTATATCGGCATCCTGGTGGACTTGGTGATCGATGGGATCCTGATCGGCATCGGCTCCACCCTGACCCTGAAGACCGGCCTGCTGCTGGCTTTAGGGCTGTCGATCAGTACTGTACCGTTGGCGTTCGTGACAATTTCCACCGCCAAACGACAGGGAATGCCGAAGAAAAAACGCGGCCAGCTGGCTGCTTTACTTTTCCTATGCATTCTCGGCGGCGCGATCATCGGGTATTTATTTCTGCGCAACCAACCCCTTGAGCTACGGTTGATCCTGGTTTCTCTGGCTTCCGGTTTTCTGATCACCCTGGTGACACAGAGCATGATCCCGGAGGCAAACCGGGAAGGCGAGCCCGGTTTTGCCGGAATCCTTTTTGTGGGCGGTATATCCATCTACGCACTGTTGTCATTCGTCGCCAGGTAACATGGACGTTGGCTGAGTGTAATGAGTGAAATTAGAAGTTAATGATGGGAGAGGTTATCGTATTATTACTGCCATTCATCATCGGCAGCGTGGTGGTACCGCTGGAGATGATGATGATCATCCTGCTGCTGAATAACCCGCGGCAGGGCTTGGGGAAAGCCATGGCCCTGGTAGCCGGAATGACAGTGGTCCGGCTGCTGCAGGGGATTGTTTTCGGCCTGATCTTTTCTACCGAAGCGGAGCAGTCTGGCGGCAATGGGACGATCGCTTCGTTGCTGATGGTCGTTTTGGGCATCCTGCTGCTGATCACGGCCTACAAGCAGTGGCGCAGCGAGCCCGATGCGGACGGCCCGCCTCCCAAGTGGCTGTTGATGCTCGATTCCATGACGATTCTGAAAGCCTTTGGAATAGGCGCCGGCCTGGTGTTGATTAACGGCAAGATCTGGGTGTTTACCCTGACGGCGATCGGTGTGATTGAGGAGGCGCAGCTGGGGCAGCCTTCCAGCAGTATCGCCTTCATGCTATACATTCTCCTGGCTCAATCCCTGCTCTTGCTGGCCATCCTGGTGCGCATCCTGCTCCCCAACCAATC
Source organism: Anaerolineae bacterium (assembly GCA_041301395.1). Lineage (GTDB taxonomy): Bacteria > Chloroflexota > Anaerolineae > Anaerolineales > UBA4823 > CTSoil-045. Next base: position 4,711 of record JBFYSP010000083.1, on the reverse strand, counting down.
CAAGACCGTTTTGGAAGCCATCTCCGTCTGGCTGACACGCAACAGCCGCCCGATTGTCCTGGTGGTCTCACTGGTTTTTGGCGTGCTTTTCTTTATCCAAGGTGTCGTCGGACTGCTTAAGTAATCGTGAGCGATTCTGGTCTTATCAGTTGTAGAAACCGATACATATCCACTCAACACAAAGGAGAACACAACATGTCAACTGCTACCAATTCAACCAAACTACGGGCCAACCGTATCAGGCTGTGGATCAGCCTGATGCTCATCGGTGTGGTTCTGCTATCTGCCTGCCAGCAAGCTGCCACGCCAACCGCAGAACCGACGGCAGAACCGACCGCCGCCCCGGTTGCCACCCAGACCCCCGAACCTCCCGCCGCTACCGAGCCGGCTGAGGAGCCGGCGCCGCAAGACGAGCTGGCAGCCGAGCTGGTAGGCCCGCTTTGGCTGCTGCTCGGTTACGGTGATGCCGGCAACCCGTCGGTCGTCGAGCCGGGCACCAGCGTGACGTTGGAGTTCGCCGACGATGGCAGCCTGAGCGGCTCCGGCGGGTGCAATAACTTCTTCGGTTCATATGAGCTGACCGGCGACCAGATCGCCATCGGCCAGCTCGGCTCCACCATGATGGCCTGCGACAAAGGCATGGACCAGGAAACGGCTATCCTGGCCGCCCTGCAAAGCGCCTACAAGGTCGCCTTCACGGAACAGGGCCGCCTGGAAATCTTTTACGAGGCCGATGCGGCTTTTGAAAAGAAGCTGGTGTATACCCAAAGCCAGAAATCGCTGACCAATACCCTGTGGCTGCTGGAAGCCTTCGGCAACCCCGCCAATCCGGCAGCGCCGGAAGCCGGTACGATGATCACCGCCCAGTTCTCGCCGGACGGCATTCTGAGCGGAATGGCCGGCTGCAACAACTACACCACCTCGTTTACTGCTGAAGACGGCCGGCTGGAAGTGGAAATGCCGGCCTCCACGCTGCGGGAATGTACCCAGGGCATGCAGCAGGAAGCCGCTTACCTGGAGGCCCTGGCAGCGGCCGAGAGCTACTCCATCAACGGGACGACCCTGGAAATCACCTATAACGGCGGGCAGGGCGTGCTGCGCTACACCTCCCGGCACCTGCCGCTGGAAAACGTGCTGTGGACGCTGGTGACGATAAACGGTGAAGTAAGCCGGATCGGCCTGGTAGCCACCACTGCCCTGTTTGAGCCCGGGAGCGAGCCGGGTAAAGGCGCAGTGGGTGGCACGGCCATGTGCAACGACTACCGCGGCAGCTACAGCCTGGCCGAGCAGGCACTGACTATCGAGGGCATTGAAGTGAGCTGGGTGCGCTGCCCCGAAACGGTGATGCAAGCCGAAGCAACCTATGTGGAGATCATGGAGGCGGCCCAAAGCTACCAGGTGTTCGGCGAGACGCTGGTGATCACCTCCGAAAAAGGCATCCTGACGTTCAGCGCCAACCGCACACCTCTGGAAGGCACCAACTGGCGTCTGGTCACGATGGGCGATATCCAGAGTCCCACCGTCCCCTCCCAGGGCGGAGATTTCACCGCCCGATTCCTGCCACCGGAAGGCGGACCTTCCGGGCTGGTGGTCGGCTCGACGGGCTGCAACGACTATAATGCCGCTTACCTGGCCAACCTGAACGAGCTCAAGGTCAACCTGCCCAATAAGACCAACAACGCCAGCTGCCCGGCTTCGTTCTGGGAGCAGGAGCAGCAGTTCTTCCTGGGGCTGAACGCCGCCTCCACCTACCGCATCCTGGGCAACACGCTGCAAATCCCGTACGACGAAGGCCGCCAGGCGCTGACCTTCACCGCCTTCGTGCCGCAGGTCACCCCGCCCCCCAGCGGTGGGCCGCTCACCCCGTTAAATGGCACCAGCTGGTGGCTGACAATGATCAGCGGGACGCCGGTAATCGCCGGTACGGAAACGACCGCCCAGTTCGCCATCAACGCCGACGGGCAGACCGGCACGATCTCGGGCAGCGCCGGCTGCAACACCTATAACGCGCCGATCACCGGCGTGCTGCAGATCGGCCCGGCAGCAGTCACCAAGTTATTTTGCGCCGAGCCTGCGGGACTGATGGACCAGGAAAGCCAGTACCTGGCGGCCTTGCAGGTTGCCAACAGCTTCACCCTGGCCTACAATCAGTTGTTGATTAATACCCGCAACGGCTGGCTGGTGTACTATAACTCACCGGCGCCGCTGCAGCCGATCGCAACACCCGAGCTGCCGCCGGTAGAGACTGAAGAACCGACAGAAACACCAACCGATGTTCCGGCGGAAACACCCACAGCTCAATACACGCCTACTGCCGCGCCGACGGACACCCCCGCGCCGGTAGCACCGGTAGCGGTGATCACTGCGCCGACCCAGGGAGACACCACCCAGAAAATCCAGTTTGACGCCAGCTACTCCACCTCCGGAGGCAGCATCACGGCGTACGCCTGGGACTTCGGCGATGGCACTAAGGGCAGCAACGTGAAGACGAGCCATCAATTTACCAAAGCCGGCACCTACATCGTGACCCTGACCATCACGGACAGCAACAAGAAGACCGCCACCACTACCCACATTATCACCATCAAGTAAGGCGGTAACCAGTGCGCCGGGGCTGCCCGCAATCAGGAGTATCCGAGAGGAAATGCCTGAGCGGGAAGCCCCGGCGCAAGATATCCGAAAGCTTGCCAAGCAGGTGATTATGGACACTAATCGATGAACGATCGCCTGATCCGACAGCGAGGTTAATTATTCGGTATGGTGCTAATCCTGGCCGTGCTGGCAACCATGCTGGTGCGGCAGTTCGTCTCCTCAATCCTACTCGCGCTGGCTTCCTTCTGAGCTTAGCCCCCCAACGGAATCGCAACCAACATCATTACCACCGCTACGGCGGTGAGCAGCAGGCCGGTCTTCCAGGGATTGGCGTAGGTGTACTTGCCCCACTGGTAGCCGACGATGAACAAGACGATAAATGAGACGATGTTCGAGACCTGGATGGCGAACAAGGTGTCGCTGCGAAAGATGACCAGCGGCAGCAGGGAAGGAATTACCGCCATCAGCGCCACAACCACGTGACCCAGTGCGCCGGTCAGATCCTCGCGGCGGAAGCCGACTTTTTGCGGCCGGCTGTCTTTCAAGTGAGTCAGGATGCTGGCATATAACAACTGGCGCTGCTCCTGGGCGGTGATGGGATCCAGGACGTAATCCAGCTCGTCCGCGATAGCCGCTACGGCTTCGGCTTCATCTTCGGCGGACTGGATGCGCACCAGCAGGCGGTGCTTCTCGCCGCGCTCGAACATGGAAAACAGCGCGTACATCACCCCATCGATCGCCCCCCAGGCCAGGATGGCGCCCAGCGCGCCTAACAGCAGCTCGTTGACACCACCGGCAGTCATGTCCGCGGATGAATCTTCGGGCAGGCGCAGCAGACGGTAAGCCAGGGTATAAGTCAGCAGAATGAGGATGCTGAAGATCGTCTCGGAGAGCCGGTCGATGGGGTCGATCAGGCCGCTCAGGAAACCCTGAGCGGGCTGGCTGCGGTGCCGCGGGCGGAATGGGGAGCGAGAATACATAGAGATATCAACCTGAGGAGTTTATTTTTCTCGGAGAGCGCGTTCAAGCAAATCGATTACGGTCAATTTCCGAGCCCATTCATCCAGATAATCAAAGTCGAGTTTTCCCGCCTGCACATTCAATATCCCAATAACATCTCTCCACTGCCGCTCGGAGACTTCTCCGCCTGAACGATACCACACTAGCTTCGCCAGGATTATGTCTTCTGCCGAAGCCACCTGGGCAATCATTGGCGGGTCAACAGATAGCGTTTGGCTGATTGCTCGTGACAGCTGCATTGAATAAAAAGGGTCGAACTTAGGGATAAAAATATCAACCTTAAAGAAACTCTCTCGGTGAATGATGTTGAAGCTGGAATTTTGCGTAACAGCCTGAAAGATCATGCTGACATCGAAATAGAATTCTTCAACTAATTTGTCATGGAATGCAGCGACGTCTTCCAGGTGAAGTTCCGCGATGATGTCTGAGCCTTGTGTGGTGCGCACCATGCCATAAAGCGTGCTTGCAACAGACCCACCAATAAAATACGGTATCTGAAGCAATTCCAAGGCATTGGTTACTTTGGCTGTAATAACTACAGGTTCAAGCATCCTAATCCTTTTCCCCCAGTACTTTCCGTGCCAGATCAACCCCTAAAAGCAGCTCGGCCAGGTAGCGATGCATCTCAGCATCGTTTGCATCCGGGTACCGTAACCGCAGACCTGCGATGGCTATTGATCTAGCCGAGGCATTCAGCGATGCCAGCATCTCCATTTTTCTCCAGGGAGGTGCTGTCCGCAGAAGCTCGATTTGCAAAGCTTCAATCTTCGGATCGGTATCCGTATAATAAGGCGCCACAGAATTAGTATAGCATATCAGGCTAGCTGTATCGCCAATTGTAAACGGCGGACCGCGGCAGATTTGGCGACCGGAAGGATACAAAAACCGTCCACGAATAACCGATCACGAATACACGAATGTGCGTACTGAAAAAAGGGGTGACGGGAAGGGAAAAATTTAATATAATGATGCATCCTTCTCGCGAGAGGCACAACATGTACCGAAAGAACCAGCGTACGCAACAACCCCTACTATTGAGTGATGTGAATGACCTGCCAGAGCGGTCGCAGAAACGGCTAAAGGCGTCGTGGGCAGGTAC
>JBFYSP010000024.1:0-17604 GCA_041301395.1 Anaerolineae bacterium | reverse complement strand
TTCCACAACCACGGCAGCCTCCTGAGCGCCGTTTCCTGAGCTGCAGGCGGCCAGGATCATAGGTACCAGCACCACCAGTGGGATCAAATATTGCAACCGGTATTTCATTGAATTCAACCCTATCATTAACAGGCTCCGTGCGGTGGTAATTTTACCAAGAAGTGCCCCACCCGCCATCTTTCTTATGGCGCCGGCGGTCAAATACAGGTAGATCAAGGATTATGATGCAAACAATTACAATCATCCAGGCTGTTTTTGGTATTGCGATGCTCGCCTTTGGACGCAAGTTGTACTGGCTGTTTGTCGGGGGCATTGGTTTTGCCATCGGATTTAGCCTGGCGTCAAATTTTTTTGGCGACAGCTCGATCTGGACCCTGCTGCTCGTCGGGCTGGTGGTGGGCTTTTTGGCCGGCATGGCGGCCGTCTTGATGAACCGGATCGTCCTTGGCATTGCCGGCTTTCTGGTTGGCGGCTATCTGACCATCAAGCTGGTGGAGCTGATCAGTTTGAATCTGGATGCCCCAACTTGGCTGATCTTCCTGATCGGGGCTGCCTGCGGCGCGGTGCTGGTTGCCGTCCTGTTCGATTGGGCGCTCATCCTGCTGACATCTCTGCTTGGAGCCGGTCTGCTGGTGCAGCTGCTTAACACCAGCGACCGGCTCAGCCTGGTGTTGATCGCCGTCCTGATGGTCGTTGGAGTATTCATCCAGGGCAGAAAACGGCTGCGAAAGTGACAGGTTGGATTAAAATAGGGGTGTCAAATTTATCCCCTGGAGGTCTAAATGGCGGCTGATCAAATCCTTTATTTATCCCGCGCAGACGTCGAAGCGGTATCGCTGGACATGCCCACCATCATTGATTTGTTGGAGCAGGCATTTAAGGAAAAAGGCGCCGGGAAGGTCGAGATGCCCCCCAAGCCTGGCATCCACACCCGGCCGGATGCTTTCATCCACGCCATGCCCGCATATATCCCCTCGCTGCACTCTGCCGGGATCAAGTGGGTCAGCGGCTATCCGGATAACCAATCCAAGGGTCTGCCATATATCAGCGGCCTGCTCATCCTAAACGATGATGACACCGGTCTGCCGTACTGCATCATGGATTGCACCTGGATCACCGCTTACCGCACCGGCGCCGCCAGCGCCCTATCCGCCAAATACCTGGCCCAGCCGGATAGCCGGGTTGCCGGCATCCTGGCTTGCGGCGTGCAGGGCCGCACCAACCTGGAAGCCCTGGCTGCCCTCTTCCCCCTGGAACGCGTTTATGCCTATGACATCGTGCTGCCCGTCCAACAGCGCTACGTTGCCGAGATGTCCTCTAGATTAGGCATCGAGATCATCGGCGTCGATCAACCCAAGAAAGCCGTGGTGGAAAGCGACCTGGTGGTTACCTCCGGTCCGATCCTCAAGCACCCCACCCCCACCATAGAAAAAGACTGGCTCAAACCAGGAGCCTACGGCTCGGCGGTCGATTTCGACAGCTACTGGCAGCCTGAAGCCCTGGCCCAGATGTCCCGCATCGCCACAGACGATCACGCCCAGTTCCAGTACTACCGTAGCGCAGGTTACTTTGCGCATACTCCAGATCCCTACGCAGACCTGGGAGAGCTGGCTGCGGGGCTAAAACCCGGCCGCGAGAACAACCTGGAACGCACCCTGGCGATCAACCTGGGCCTGGCCCTGGACGACATGGCCGTCGCCCCAGAAATCTACCGCCGCGCCAAAGCCAAGGGCCTGGGCATTTCATTGCCCTTATAAATTCGGAATTCCGGCCCGAAAAACTACTATACCCGGCTGACGGCTAGCGAAGCCTCTGAGTTTGCCCCGGATGAACTTCTCCGTGGCACTGGTCTCGCGCGGAATCTTCGGTTCTAGCTAGGGAAGCGGTCAGCTGTCATCGGTCGTTGGTCGTCTTTCGGTCTGCTGTCCTCCGTCTTCCGTCCTCCGTCAAGTTCCAGCGGTCGTCGGTCCGCGGTCAGCTGTCGTCTTTAGATCTTGCTCCCCGTATACCCCACCCCCTGGATAAACGCCTTTTGCGCCAGGAAAAAGACCAGGATCACCGGCAGGCTGATCACCAGCGAGCTGGCCATCAGGTAAGCCCAGTTGACGTCGTAAGAGCTGCGGAAAAAGCTCAGGCCCAGCGTCAGGGTATATTTGCTCTGGTCGTGCAGGAAGATCAGCGGGCCCAGGAAATCGTTCCAGGTCGCCTGGAAAGTAAAGATGGCCACCGTCGCCAGCGCCGGAGTCGAGATCGGCAGCACGATATGCCACAGAACCTGCAACGTGTTGGCGCCATCGATGCGCGCCGCTTCCTCCAGGTCTGGGGGAGTTTGCTTGAATGACTGGCGCAACAAGAAGACATAAAAAGCGTTGGCAAAGAAAGCCGGTACGATCAGCGGTAAAAACGAGTTCACCCACCCCAAGCGGGAGTAAATAATGTAGAGCGGCACCATTGTCACCGGATAAGGCAGCATCAGGGTAGAAAGCAGCAGCACAAAGAAAAAGCCCTTCCCGGGAGCATCGAAACGAGCGAAGGCATAGGCCACAAGCGTGCAAGAAATCAAGTGACCGACGATCGAGAAGCCTGCAATCAACAGCGTGTTCAACGCAAAGCGACCAAAGGGCAGTGCCGTCAGTGCATCCCTGAAATTCTCCCAGCGCGGGCTGCTCGGCCACCATACCGGCGGAATGGCAAAAATCTCGTAGTTCGGCTTGAGCGCCGAGGAAAGCATCCAAAAAGCCGGCGCGATGAAGAGTAGAGCCGTGAAGATCAGCAATGCATAGCGTAAGCCCTTGCGCCAGCCGCGTGGCTGGACAATCATGGGCTCGCTGTCGACCTGGTTCATTGCGCCTTTTCTCCCAGGTAAAAGACCCAAAAACGCTGGCTGCGTACCACAATCAGGGTGAGCACCAGGATGATGGCGAATAAAATCCACGCCAGGGCCGAGGCATATCCCATGTTCAGGAACTGGAAAGCCTGCCGGTAGATGTACAGTACCAGGAACAGCGTCGAATCCAGGGGGCCGCCATCTGTCGCCACAAATGCGCTGGTGAATGTCTGGAAGGTGAAGATCACACTCAGCACCAGGTTAAAAAAGATCGTCGGTGTGAGCAGCGGCAGGGTGACCTTGTAGAACTGCTGCCAGCCGTTAGCGCCGTCAATTGCCGCCGCCTCGTAAAGCTCGCCCGGGATGGTTTGCAGTCCCGCCAGGAAGATCACCATCGAGCGCCCCCAACCCCAGAAGCTCATCATCACCAGCGAATACAACGCCAGGTCCGGATCCATCAGCCAGCGCGGTCCTTCGATGCCGATCTGGCTCAATGCCAGGTTGATCAGCCCGCCGCGCGGGTTCAGCATCCATAGCCAAACCACCACAAAAACCACCCCAGAGAACACGGTCGGCAGGTAGAAAACTGTGCGGAAGAAGCGCACCCCGCGCATCCGCGCGTTCACCAGCAGCGCCAGCATCAGGCCGCCCAACAGATCGAGCGGCACGTACAGCAGGGTATAGATGGCTGTTACTTTAAGGGACTGGTAAAAGAGGGCATCGGCAAAGGCATCGCTATAGTTTTGTAAGCCGACCCACACCGGGGAAGTCAGCAGATCCCAATCTGTAAAACTGGAGTAGAGCGAAAGCAGCATGGGCCCTAGGGTGAAAAATAAAAAACCCAGGAGCCAGGGCGAAATGAACAGGTAGAAGGTGATGGCTTCCCGGCGCTTCCGTGGCGAGCGCATGATGGATGAGTGGTGAATGCGGGATTTCACGTCCCGCATTCACCGGGTCATAAATTTTGGACTACTGAAGCAGCTTATCCAGGGCAGCCTGGGCCTCCTGGGCTGCCTGCTGCATGACTGCCGTCACATCCGCAGTGGGGTCGAGCAGCACCGTCTCCAGCGCTTTTCGCAGGGCCGGATCGGCCGTTTCATTCCAGTACGGGGTGAAAAGGTAGGCACGCGGTACCAGGTGATTCAGCTCGCTGATCCAAACACCCTCGATGGGATCCGCAGCCAGGCCGGATGATTCGGCTACCGATTGTACCGGGGGCAGCGCCCAATCCTTCCACACCTGGGAGCCGGGCTCACCGGTGTAAAAATTCAAGAACTTGAAGGTCTCCTCAGCCACCTCGGTAGTGCTTGCCACGCCAAAGCCGCCCCAGAACAGCACATTCGCCCGCACTGCGTCTTGCGGGGGAGGCGCCACGCCCAGGTCGATATTTGGGTTATCCTTGAAGCCAGACTGAGGCCAGCGGCCGAATAATCGCATGGCAGCCTGACCGTTGCCAAATTCGGCATTCCCACCACCCCATTGGTTCAGGTCGGCGGGAGGCGGTGCCACTTTGTGCTTGTTATACAGATCGGCGTAAAACTGCACAGCCCGGATTACTTCGGGTGAATCCATGTAGCCAACAAACGACTTACCATCTTCGCTGATCAGCCTGCCGCCGGCGGCAGCCACCCAGTATTCAAATCCGGTTGTCCAGCTTGCCGGGAGCTGAATGCCCCAAACCTCTGGGTTTCCATCGCCGTCCTCATCTTTAGTGAGCGCCTGAGCGGTCGCCAGCATATCCTCCCAGGTCCAGCCCTCCTGGGGGTAGGCTACGCCGGCTGCGTCGAAGAGTTTCTTATTGTAGTAAACCCCCAGCGGTGTATAGTCCTTAGGCAGCAGGTACTGTACCCCATCCACCTGGCCCGGTTCCAGCAATCCAGGCAGGTAAATGGAAGGATCGAAGCTGCCCTCTTCCAGAGGTAAAAAGGCGCCTTTCTCAACAAAGGACGGCACGGCATCATCGCCAACTTGCATGATATCCGGCGCCGCCTTGGCTGCCAGTTGGGTCAGCAAGCGGGCGTAATAGTCACGCCCGGCCACCGGTTCCAACTGCAGGATGATTTCAGGATTGGCGTCTTCAAAGGCCTGGATGATCTGTTGATGCGGTGCAAGTCCCTCGCCGCTATCGCCAGTCCCCACGCGGACGACGGTTACGGCTCCCTCGGCGGGCGGTTCCGGAGTCGGCGTTACAACCACCACCTCCGACACGATCTGCGTCACTACCACCGTTTCGGGTGTCCCCTGTACGATTTGGGTTACCACCACCGTTTCAAGCGGCGCTTCTTGAGTGCCGCAGGCCGCAAGTCCTACTACGGCAATTAACAGAATGCTAATGAAAAACAGAACTCGCTTCATAGGTTCCCATCCTTTCTGATTCGAATTGAGTCGGACTACTTTTTCAGTTTATTGAATTCTTACGAGACGCGTACTATTTTAATTATAGCCTTTCACCAAAATTATGACGCGGAAATCTGTAACCAGTTAACCAGGACTGATAGTACCTTGGGAAGTGACAAATGTCATTTGTCAAGCCGCCAAAAATCCGGTTTAATAGGATAGGGATGCCCCAGTAATATCAATACAGCATAATCTTGAAGAGTATCGAAAGAAAAAGGAAAAGGAAATGGCCACACAAACTTCGCAGATCATCGATGGCAAAGCACTCGCCTTGCAAGTCAGAAGTGAGGCTGCTGCGGATGTCGCAAAAATGATCGCCGCCGGCAAACCGCGTCCGGGCCTGGCAACCGTCCTGGTTGGAGATAACCCGGCTTCAAAAGTCTATGTCAGCTCGAAACAAAAAGCCTGCGCCGAGGCGGGGATCGAATCCTTCGGTTTTACCCTGCCTTCCAGCGCCACCCAGGCGGAAGTGGAAGGGCTGGTGAAGGACCTCAATGCCGATCCACGCGTGAACGGCATCCTGGTGCAGCTGCCCTTACCCAGCGGGCTGGATGAAGAGAGCGTATTGCAGAAGATCAGCATCGAGAAGGATGTTGACGGCTTTCATCCGCTGAATATCGGTCGCCTGGCCCAGAAAGGTCGCGATCCGCTGTTTGTACCCTGCACACCGGCTGGTTGCATCGAGATATTGGACCGGCTGGGCATTAAACTGGATGGCGCCAATGCGGTTGTTCTGGGCCGCTCCAATATCGTTGGCATGCCGGTAGCACTGCTCCTGGTGCGTCGCAATGCCACCGTCACTATTTGCCACTCTCGCTCGCGCGACCTGCCGGGCATCTGCCGCCAGGCGGATATCTTGATTGCCGCGGTTGGTCGGGCAGAGATGGTGCGCGGCAATTGGATCAAGCCGGGCGCAGTAGTGATCGACGTAGGCATCAACCGCATCGATGATCCTGAGCACCCCAAAGGCTCGCGCCTGGTTGGCGACGTCGCCTTCAACGAGGCCAGGGAAGTAGCCGGCGCCATCACCCCTGTTCCGGGCGGTGTTGGCCCCATGACGATTGCCATGCTGATGCAAAATACCGTGCGTGCCGCACAAATAGCCAACGGGTAATCGGCAGGAGTTCTGACCTGAATTGGGTGGGCGGGAGATTCGCCCACCTTATTAATTCTGACAAAACATTAACCTTCTTTCCCTCTTGCAGCTTACGTAAATTCATGGCTTGAGGTATAATCGAGTTTCGTCTGTGACCAGAGTCTGGTCACCGGGATTTTTATATTGAATACAGGCGCCGTAGGGCGCCATATCTTTGAAATTGTTAGAATAGGAAGCAAGCAATATGCCTAAGCGTACTTACCAACCGAAAATCCGTCGCCGCCTGCGAGTCCACGGCTTCCGCGCCCGAATGGCGACTGCCGACGGCCGCAATGTCCTGAAAAACCGCCGCGCCAAAGGCCGCTATCGACTGACCGTTATTAAAAATAACCACGTCAAAAAAGTCAACTGGAACGCCTAAAATCGACCCGCTAACGATCCATAAAGTGTGCAGCACAGGTACCGCCTGTCCAGTTCTACCGATTTTCAGCGAGTACGGCGACTCGGCAAATCTTATGCTCACCCGCTCGTTGTCTTGGTAGTACAAAAAAATGAGAGCTCCTCGCATACCCGCTTTGCCGTTGCTGCCGGGCGTACTGTCGGTAATGCCGTGCGACGCAACCGGGCCAAGCGCCGCTTAAGAGCTGCTTTGCAGCCACACCTGGTGCAAATAGCACCGGGCTGGGACGCCCTACTCATTGCACGCCAACTGATCGATAGCGCTGATTTTTCGCAAATCCAGGCTGCGGTAACCCAATTGTTGCGCAGATCAAGCCTGCTACAGGTGTCAACGGATGAGCAAGTCTAAAAAAAGCAATAAAAAACCTCAGGCCAGCCGGCGACCCCCGACGCGCACTCAGCAGCATGACCAGGACCCGCCATTGAGCGAGCTCCCGCGCACCATCTGGAATATGCCCCGCCTCCTCCTGTTACTATTAGTCCGCCTGTACCAGGAAACACTCTCCAAAGGCGTGCCCGCCAATACCTGCCGCTTTCATCCCACCTGCTCACACTATGGCTACCAGTCCATCTACAAGTATGGTGTGCTCAAAGGCGGTTGGCTGGCAACCTGGCGTGTCCTGCGCTGCAATCCATTCAACCGCGGCGGATATGATCCGGTTCCCTGAAATGAAAAAAAGCAAACAACTTACCATCTTTGTGACCATCCTGGCAGCCGCTGTGCTGCTATCTGCCTGTGCCGGAGGCGCAGCCACCACCACCAGTTGGCCCGGCTTCGCAACAGATGTCGAAAACATGATCGTCTACCTGTCCCAAGGCACGCACGTCTATGCAATCGACCTCGCCAATCCCCTCCCCAGTGGCGATGAAAAAGACCCCACACCTAAATTCCAACAAAAGTGGCGCTTTCCGATCGACGCAAGCAACAAGACCACCTTCTATGCCGCCCCGGTGCTCACCGAAGACGGCCAGCTGTTAGCCGCCAGTTATGACAAATTGTTATACAGCCTGAATCCGGAAACCGGCGCCCAAAACTGGGCGTTTGACGGCTCCACCAACCGCCTGCTGGCCAGCCCGCTGGTCAGCGATGGGATGATTTACTTGCCTTCCAGCGATTACAACCTGTATGCCCTGGATATGAAAGGCAGCCTGGTCTGGCAGTACAAGGCCGAAAACGCCTTGTGGACGACCCCGGTAAGCGACGGTGAGATCATCTACCAGCCATCCATGGATCACCATATCTACGCCTTGAATGCGAAAACCGGCAAATTGGTCTGGAAATCCGATGACCTGGATGGACCCATCGCCGGTTCTCCGACCCTCAGCCCGGAGGGCATCCTGTACGTCGCTACTTTCAACAGCAAATTGGTCGCCGTCGATTCCGCCACCGGAAAGATGCTCTGGGAACAGCCGCTACAGGGCTGGGGCTGGAGCGGCCCATACCTGCAGGATGGCTCCTTGTACTTCGGCGACTTGAAAGGCTATATTTACGGCAAGAGCGCCGCAGATGGCAGCGACCTGTGGCAGCCCAACCAGCCTCCTGCGCAACAGGGCCAAAAGGCCGACCTGCGTTCCATCCCGGAGCGACCGCTCCTGTTAGGGGATACGCTGTACTTTGGCTCCGAGTTGGGAACAATATTTGCCGTCAACCCGGAGAATGGCATCCCCGCTCCCTTCTTCACCCTCTCCGGAAGCCGGCTGTTCACCAGTCCACAGGCCGCCGGGGACCTGATCCTGGTCGCACCGTATGGCGCACGCCAGAATTTATTCGGGTTGGACAGCGCCGGCAGGGTAGTCGCCGATTTTGTTCCCCCAAAATAGGGTTATGACTGAATACCTGCCCGATTGAACTTTGGGAGTTATAGATATGCCTAATATTTGGAACATGCTCATTATCGACCCGATGGTCAATCTGCTGTTATTCATATACAGCCTGATTGCTAATTTTGGTATCGCCATCATCCTGTTCACCATCCTTATCCGCCTGGTCACCTGGCCGCTGCAAGCCAAGCAAATCAAGAGCACGGCAGCCATGCAGGATATGCAAAAATCAAAGGAATGGCAGGAGATACAAAAGAAACACAAGGACGACAAGCAGGCGCTTCAGCAAGAACAGATGAAGCTCTATCAGGAAAAGGGGATCAACCCCCTCAGTGGGTGCCTGCCCCTGCTGATTCAATTCCCGGTCATTATCGGCCTGTACCAGGCGATCACGCGCTCCCTGGCCATCACGCCCTTCCAGATGGTTGACCTGTCCCGCCACGTTTACCCCTTCCTGCCGATCTCGAATATGCTGCCCATCAACAACCAGTTCCTGTGGATGGATCTGGCTCTGCCGGAGCGTTGGTACCCCTTCGGCCTGGCTGTCGGTATCCCGGTCCTGGCGATCATCGTTCTGGCGACCACATTCGTCCAGTCACGACTGATGACCCCGCCCTCCCAGCCCGGCGAGCAGGGCGCCCAGATGACCCAGGCAATGAACCTGTATATGCCGCTCTTCATGGGTTACCTGGCCCTCACCCTGGCATCCGGCCTGTCACTCTATTTCATAACCAGCAACGTAGCCACAATTGGACAATATGCTGCCATGGGCAAACTCAACTGGAACAACCTCATACCAGGCAAAAAATCCGCCCGGGTAGTGGATAAAAGCACACCAAAACCTGCTTTGAAAGAGCCCGTTAAAGATACAGGCCAAACCGCCCGGCGAAGCAGTCAAAAGGGAGGCAAGAAGAAGTCATGATGGCACGCACCAGCTTAGAAATTATTGCACCCTCTGTTGATGAGGCGATCGCCAAAGGTCTGTCCGACCTGGGGCTGAATCGCGACCAGGTTGAGGTGGAGATCCTGGATACCGGCACCCGTGGATTGTTTGGCATTGGCTCGCGCCAGTCCCGCGTTCGCCTGACCGTCCTCGAGCCATCCGCAGGGGCCCAGAAAGCCAAGCCAGCGCAGGCAAAGCCAGCGCAGGCAAAGCCGGCCCAGGTAAAGCCGGTTCAGGTTGAGCCTGAAGTCGAAGAAGAAATGTCCACCGAATTCATGGACCTGCTGGCGACTCCGATTGAAGCCGAACCAATATCAACCCCCGCCGCTGTGCGGCCGGAACGGACTGAGCTCGAAAAAGAAATCGCGGTGCATGTCGCTCGGGAAACAGTCAGCGAGCTGCTGGAGAAAATGAACATCAATGCTACTTGTTCTGCGGTACTCAAGGAGCCCGAAGACGATCGCAGCCGGCCGACCCTGTGGGTGGATGTGATCGGCCAGGATCTTAGCATCCTGATCGGCCCGCGCGCTGAGACGCTCAACGCATTGCAGTATATTGCCTCGCTGATCATTAGCAAAGAGCTTGGCCACAATACCCAAATCGTCATCGACGTCGAGGGCTACCGCGTCCGGCGCGTTCAGCAGCTGCAACAGCTGGCCCGGCGCATGGCGGACCAGGCCGTCAAGACTGGCCGTCGCCAGACCCTGGAACCCATGCCTGCCGGTGAGCGCCGCATTATCCACATCGAGCTGCGCAACAATCCACAGGTAGCCACCGAGAGCGTCGGTGAAGACCCGTACCGCAAAATAACAATATTGCCGAAATAATCCCTGGAAATTCGGGATTGCAATCTTGACCAGTGATAGTGCCGGTGGTAAAATCCACCAGCTTGCCCCCATCGTCTAGGGGACCAGGACGCAGCCCTTTCAAGGCTAAAACGCGAGTTCGAATCTCGCTGGGGGCACTGAGCAGGCTCCCGCTTATGGCGGGAGGTTTTTCGCCGCCTGCAGGCAACTCCCAGTTGGGAGTTCATCATCTCACACGCTTCCCGACCTGGACGGGCGTGCCGCACCCTGCGGTTCCGCCCAGGGGTGACGGAAGCGGAAGAATAACGCGAAGGAGTTCGTTACCATGTCACTTGTACCTATGAAAGCTCTGTTAGAGAGCGGCGTTCATTTTGGGCATCGTACCCATAAATGGGAACCCAATATGAAGCCCTATATCTTCACCGAGCGCAACGGCATCCACATTATCGATCTACAAAAAACCGTCAAAGCCCTGGAACAGGCCTATGGCCTGGTGCGTGATACCACGGCTGCCGGCGGCGTTGTGCTGTTCGTTGGCACCAAGCGCCAGGCCCAGGAAACAATCCAGGAAGAATCCCTGCGCGCAGGGATGCCCTCTGTAACCACCCGTTGGCTGGGCGGTATGCTCACAAACTGGCGCACCATCCGCCAGCGCATTAATGAAATGGAGCGCCTGGAACGGATGCGGGACAAGGGCGATTTCGACCGCCTGACCAAGAAGGAAGCCCTGATCCTCAGCCGCAAGATCGAACGCCTGGAAATCCTGTTCGGTGGTATGCGCACGCTGGCCAGCCTGCCCGACCTGCTCTTCATCGTCGACGTACGCCGTGAAGTTACCGCCATTCACGAGGCGAATTTGCTGAACATCCCCGTGATTGCCATGGTCGACACGAACTGTGACCCAAGCAATGTTGATTACGTGATCCCATCCAATGACGATGCCATCCGTGCCATCAAGCTGCTGGTTGGCAAAATGGCCGATGCCGTCATCGAAGGCAAAGCCATGCGCAAAGAGGAAGAACCTATGGCCAAGCCGACCCGCATGGTCATGACAGCTGCCGAAGAAGTCGAGCTCTCCGATGAAGAACTGCTTGGCGAGGCTACCCTGGCCAAGATCACCGTGCGCACAACCGCCACACCCATTGAGGAAGTCGCTGAGGAAGAACCGAACCTGGAAGAAACCTGGGAAGTTGATACCGATAGCGGAGACCTGGAGATCGAGTTCGAAGAAGAAATTGTGGCTACCGACGACGAAGGCGAGGAATAATCGATGGCGATCACTACTGCACAAATCAAAGAACTGCGCGAGGCTACCGGAGCCGGAATCCTGGACTGCCGCAAAGCCCTGGAATCGTCAGATGGAGACTACGAAAAAGCCGTGGATTTCCTGCGAGAGAAAGGCCTGGCAACGGCTGCCAAGCGCGCCGACCGAGATGCCTCCGAAGGCGCCGTCGAGCTATACTCTCACGGCGGGGGCCGTGTTGGGGTTATGGTCGAAGTGAACTGCGAGACCGATTTCGTCGCCCGCTCGCAAGCTTTCCGCACCTTTGCCCACGAGATTGCTCTGCAAATCGCCGCCTCTGCCCCGCTCTTCCTGCGGCCCGAAAACATTCCCGACGAAGTACTGGAACGCGAGAGCGAAATTGCCCGCAACCGGGCGCGTGAAGAAGGCAAACCGGAAGCCATGCTGGAGAAGATCGTCGCCGGCCGCCTGGAAAAATTTAAGGACGAAGCCTGCCTCTTGCGCCAGGCTTACATCCGCGACGAGAGCATTACCGTCGAACAACTGCTCTTGCAAAATGTCGCTGCCACCGGCGAGAATGTTATCATCCGGCGCTTTACCCGTTGGGAATTAGGGGAAAGCACCGCACAGTAATCTCATCAAGGCCAACCACCCGGTTGGCCTTTTTTCTACCCCTGGAAAGGATACTTGAGATGAGTCGAGAACTGATCTATAAACGGATCTTGCTGAAACTCAGCGGCGAAGCGCTGGCCGGGCCTTCCGGGTATGGCATCGATCCCGAGCAGGCTGAGGATATCGCCGAGCGGGTGAAAGAAGTCCATGAACTGGGCGTCGACATTGCCATCGTCATCGGTGGCGGCAACCTGTGGCGCGGCAAGCAGGGTCTGGACCGGGGCATGGATCGCGCCACCGCAGACTATATGGGAATGCTGGCAACAGTCATGAACGCTATGGCTCTGATGGATGCCATGGAGCGCACGGGGCTGTATACCCGCGTCCAGTCCGCCGTGGAGATGCACGCTGTCGCCGAGCCGTATATTCGCCGCCGGGCAATTCGCCACCTGGAAAAAGGCCGCGTGGTCATCCTGGGGGGTGGTACCGGCAATCCCTATTTCTCCACCGACACCGCGGCTGCCCTGCGCGCCATGGAGATCAGCGCCGACGTACTCATAAAAGCCACCAAAGTCGATGGGGTATACGATTCCGACCCGATGAAGAATCCGGATGCCGTTCGATTTGAAACTCTGACCTTTATGGAAACCATCAATCGCCGGCTGCAAGTCATGGATAGCACCGCCATTTCACTGTGCATGGATAACAACCTGCCAATCCTGGTACTCAACCTGTGGAGCCCAACTGACCTGAAAGACGCCCTGTATGGCGATCCTGTCGGAACGCTGGTATACGGATAGCCCCCAAAACCAAAAATTTACCCTTTTCTCCCGTCGCTTTTTAGGTTATCCTATAGGCGTGTACTTCCGGCGTTTCCCAGCCTGGTAGTAAACTCCACGGAGGCAGTGATGCTCAAAGAAGTCTACTCGGAAACTGAAGCACGAATGAAAAGCGCCATCCAGGCCCTGGAAGAAGACCTGGCGGGAATCCGTACCGGCCGGGCACATCCAGGACTGGTTGAACGGCTCCCCATCGAATATTATGGGACGCCAACTCTGCTGATGCAGTTAGCCAGTATATCCGTGCCCGATGCACGTTCTCTGCTCATCAAACCCTTCGACGCCAGCTCGCTTAAAGCAATTGAACGCGGCATCCAGGCGTCGGACCTGGGTTTAAATCCGAACAATGATGGCAAAGCGATCCGCCTGGTCCTGCCGCCGCTCACCGAACAACGCCGGCGCGATCTGGTCAAGCTCGTCCATCATCGCCTCGAAGAAGCACGCGTGGCGGCGCGCAATATCCGCCGTGACGCCATCAAAGACCTGCGCGAATTCGAGCAGGAAAAAATGATTTCTGAAGATGACCTGAAAAAGGGCGAGGAAGAGCTCCAGAAAATAACCGATCGCTACATCGAGCACATTAATAGCATCGGTGAGCACAAAGAGAAAGAAATCCTGGAGAACTGACCGCATGGATTCCCAAGCGAAACCGGAGTTGCCCGAGCATATTCCCACCCACGTCGCCATAATCATGGACGGAAATGGCCGTTGGGCACTCTCACGCGATTTGCCGCGCCTGGCGGGTCATCGCGCCGGCACCGAAAACCTGCGGCGCATCATAGAAGCGTGCATCGAATTTGGCGTCCGCTATCTCACCATCTATGCTTTTTCAACAGAAAATTGGGGCCGGCCAGAAGAAGAAGTTCAAGGTCTCATGCACATCCTGGAAGATGTCATCGATCGCGAGCTCCAGGAGTTGTACGATCAAGGCGTTCAGCTGCACCATATTGGTCGGCTGGACCGCCTGGATCCCTCTCTCCAGCAGAAAGTTCTCTATGCCGTCAACTTTACGCGGTACAACACTCGCCTGGTCCTGAATGTTGCTTTCAACTACGGTGGACGTGATGAAATCGTCTATGCAATTCAACACATGCTACAAGATGGCATCCAACCCGAAGCCGTTACCGATGAGATGGTCAGCCATTACCTGTTCACCGCTGGTGTGCCCGACCCGGATATGATCATTCGCACATCGGGCGAGCTGCGCGGCAGCAATTTTTTGATCTGGCAGGGGGCTTACAGCGAATGGTACTTCACGCCCACCTATTGGCCGGATTTTGACAAGGAACAGTTCCGCCTCGCACTGCTTGAATTCAGTCAACGCGAGCGCCGCTACGGGAAAGTATCCGAAGGAGAGACGGATATCGCCTCCCATGCTTAAGCGCACCCTGGTCGTACTTGTCCTGCTGCCCATCGGCCTATTTTTAATTTTGCTGGGCGGCTGGGCCTTTGCTGCGCTGATCACCCTGGTTCTTGCCCTGGCCGGTTGGGAATACTGCCAGGTCTTCCGGGTAGGTGGCCTGAAACCGGCCGCTGCGATCGTCATCGGCGGTATTATCCTGTTCAGCCTAGGCCGCGCCCAGAATGGCTTTGAAAGCAGCCCTATCGTGCTCAGCCTGGTGATCCTGGCTGCCATGGCTTACCACCTGGTAGCCTTTGAACGCGGCTCCGACCAGGCGGGCACCGATTTCGGCGTTACCCTGGGTGGCGCGCTGTACCTGGGTTGGATTGGCGCCTACTTGATCTCGGTGCGGGATTTGCCGGACGGCCAGTGGTGGCTGCTGCTCATCTTGCCTGCCGTCTGGTTCGCCGACTCGGCCGCTTATATAGTTGGCAGCCGCATCGGCAAGCACAAAATGGCGCCTCGCCTCAGCCCCAAAAAATCCTGGGAAGGATACATCGCCGGAGTGGTGTTTGGCACCCTGGGCACTGCCCTGCTGGCCATGCTATTCCAAAGTTACCTGGGGCCAGATACCGCCATTACGCCCTGGATAGGCCTGCTGCTCGGTTTTATTCTCAGCACCCTGACCACTCTTGGCGACCTAGGTGAGAGCATGATCAAGCGACAGGTTGGCGTCAAAGACACCGGCCGTCTGTTGCCCGGGCACGGCGGCGCCTTTGACCGCATCGACTCCTGGCTGTGGGCGGCCGTCCTGGGTTATTACCTGGTCAGTTGGCTGGTTTACAGCTAAATATTCCTGAGCACCTCAAAGTTAAATTCTTTCTCATCCACGGCGCCGCTGGTTGACAGGCCTGCGCCCACGTGGTAATATTTTTTTGACAATTTAATAGCCCCTAAGTGGCACTCTTATCCAGAGAGGCGGAGGGACCGGCCCTATGAAGCCTCGGCAACCCGGGAATTCCCGAAGGTGCTAATTCCGGCAGACTTGTTCTGGAAGAACGGAGAATCTGGAAGATGAGAGGGCAACCGTTGTTTATCGCGTTCCCCTCTGTGCTTCCCAGAGGGGCAAATTTTTTATGTGGAGAACCAGATGAAAACAACATTTATGAACTCGGACAATCACCTGTTCACTTCCGAGTCTGTCACCGAAGGTCACCCGGATAAACTCTGCGATCAGATCAGTGATGCCGTCCTGGATGCCTGCCTGGAACAGGACCCCTTTTCTCGCGTCGCCTGTGAGACCGCCGCCAAGACCGGTTTTGTGATGCTGTTGGGCGAGATTACCACCCATGCCCAGGTAAACTTTGATGAGCTGGCCCGCCGGGTAATCACTGAGATTGGATATGACGACAGTGACAAAGGCATGGATGGAAACACCTGTGGTGTTTTGGTGGCCGTTTCCAAGCAGTCGGGCGATATTGCCATGGGCGTCAACAAGGCATTAGAGGCAAAAACGGGCGAGATGAGCGAGGCCGAAGTGGAAGCCATCGGCGCTGGCGACCAGGGCATGATGTTCGGCTTTGCCTGTGACGAGACTCCCGCCCTCATGCCGATGCCGATCTACCTGGCGCACAAACTGACGCACCGCCTGTCACAGGTTCGCAAAGACGGCACCCTGCCCTGGCTGCGACCTGATGGCAAATCCCAGGTGACGGTGGAATACCGCAACGGGCGGCCTTTCCGCGTCGACACAGTGTTAGTCAGCACGCAGCACGCCCCAGAGATCAGCCAGGAGCAAATCCGAGCCGAGGTAGAAAAGCATGTCATCGCGCCGGTTTTGCGCGAAGCCGGCCTTTCCACAAACGGGCTAAAAATCTATGTTAATCCGACCGGCCGCTTTGTGATTGGTGGCCCGCAGGGTGATGCCGGCGTGACCGGGCGCAAGATCATCGTCGATTCCTACGGCGGGATGGGGCGTCACGGTGGTGGCGCTTTCAGCGGGAAAGATCCGACCAAGGTGGACCGTTCAGCCGCCTACGCCGCCCGTTGGGCAGCAAAAAATGTCGTCGCCGCCGGGCTTGCCACGCGCTGCGAAATCCAGGTAGCCTACGCCATCGGCGTCGCCCACCCGCTCAGCATCAACGTCGAGACTTTCGGCACCGGGCGCATCCCGGATGAAGAAATCTCTCGCCTGATCCAGGATAATTTTGACCTGCGACCCGGGGCCATTATCCGCGACCTGGACCTGCGCCGCCCAATCTATCGCCAGACAGCCGCCTATGGTCACTTCGGTCGTGATGACCTCAACCTGCCCTGGGAGCAAACCAATAAAGCCGACGATTTGCGCGCTGCCGCCAGCCTGGCCGAAAGCGTACTACCCCCAGTTGCGGTCCCAGCAGACTGACTTTCAGTATTAAAGACAAAAAGGGCCCCGGTGAATATCCCGGGGCTTTTCGATTTTATCCGCTATCCTTTGGCTAAATTGGTTTTTCCAACCCGTGCACGCTGAGCAGCACCTCATCCGCCATCAATGCTGCGGTTGCGCCGTCCGCCACGATCCGCCCTTCATCCATAATCACCATACGCGGGAACAGCTCGCGCACCATCAGCATGTCGTGCGTGGAAACCAACATGGTCATTTCCAATTCGCCCAGCAGATGGATTAACGAGCGCCGGGCGCGCGGGTCCAGTCCGGCGGTGGGCTCATCCAGCACCAGCAGCTCGGGCTGCATAGAAAGCACCGTAGCAATCGCAATCCGTTTCTTTTCCCCCATGCTCAGGTGATGCGAAACCCGCCGGGCATAATCGCTCATCCCGACAACCGCCAGTGCCTGCTCCACCCTTTGCCGTACTTCCGCTTCGGACAACCCCTGGTACAACGGACCGAAGGCTACATCTTCATAGACCGTGGGTGAAAAAAGCTGGTCATCCGGCGATTGGAAAACCAACCCAACCTGGGCACGTATCCGCCCCAGGTTCTTCTCGTTCAGCTCTAATCCCGCCACACAAACCTGCCCTTGCCCGCGCAGGATACCATTTAAATTCAACATCAGGGTAGACTTTCCCGCCCCATTCGGCCCAACCAGGGCTACCTTTTCGCATGGTTGGATGCTCAAGGAGACCGAGTTCAATGCCGCGTGGCCGTCGGGATATGAAAAAGAGAGTTGGTTGATTTCTATCGAATGATGCATACCGGTCCTATCCAAATAACAACACACC
>JBFYSP010000011.1:0-2651 GCA_041301395.1 Anaerolineae bacterium | reverse complement strand
GGAGGCCGTCCTGGCGTGGGATGCGGTACAGGTCGGCATGCAGCGCCAGGAACTCCTGCGCGGTCAGCCAATCATGGAAGCGGAAATGCTCCGGCAGGAAGCCGATCCGGCTGCGCACCTGTGGGTTTCCAAAGGGCAGCCCAAACAGCAAGGCCTCACCGCTGGTGGGCGCAATCAGGCTGAGCAGCATTTTGATCGAGGTCGTCTTGCCGGCGCCATTCGGGCCCAGGAAGCCGAACACCTCCCCCTGCTCTACTGTCAGAGTCAGGTCGCCTACGGCTACTTTTTCGCCGAAAACTTTCCTCAGGCTGCGAGTTTCAATCGCGGGGGTGGTTGCATCAGCCATAATATGCGAAGTATACCGGTAAATTCAAATCTCGTCTCAAATCATTGGGGATAACACAACGAGGAGGCCGGATTACTCCCCAGCCTCCCCATAATACTCAATCTCTATCAGTATACAATAGGCTCCTAACGTTATGCTGCCGGTAGCGAAGTCCCCGACCGAGAAATCGAAACGATCTTCTTCGGAGTGGTGATCCCCCACATCATCAGCCATCTGCCGTCATCCGTCTTCAGTCTTCCGTCGTCGGTCAGCCGTCAGCCGTCAGCGGCGAAGTCCCGTGGCGAACTCCCACGGGATCCGCCATCTAGCGCAGCCCATTCGCGATCTGCAACCCGCCATCCGGGCTGCCATAGCCGTTTAGACTGTAGATGATCCCATCTTTGACCCACAACAGAATGTACGATCCATAAGTTGGGTCGTAGGCTTGCTGAATCAGCGTACCGTTCACACCATCCACAACCACATCCTGATAGGTCATATCATTGTAGGGTACCGGCAGGACAAACGTAGTCGTCCAATCCACCGTGCTAGCATAGCGGGCGGCGTCCTCCTCGCTCAAGCCCAGCAGCTGCAGGTATGCCTGGCCGAGCTGGGCGATATCCAGGCCATCCGGCGCGCTGATGGACGGGCTGGGCAGCTGGGTAAAAGTAATGCAGGCATCCTGCATCCATGGCTTTGTCTGCGGCATGTCCGGATCCTGACCTTCAACCAGGGGTGCGTCTTCCGGTTTGCATTCACCAAAGTATGCCGTCACCTGCCTGGGGATCTCCAGCGTCACCGGTTGTCCCTGCAGCGATTCCGGCAGATCAATCTCAGGCTTGCCGATGGCATCGAATATAGCCTTTAGCCGCGGCAGATCGACCAGGAAGGTTGCCCGGCCGCCGGGCTGTACATCGAAGTCGCCATCCGGCGCCTGTTCTGGCATGCGTACGTTAAAGCCGGCAATACCGCCGGCCTCTGCTGCGCTGCCTGCCATCTGGAATTCGCCAAATTGCTCGAACTGGACGTCTTCGGAGAGCAAGGATTCAATCTGAGCCGCCGCTTGGTCACTCATGCCCATTGTCTGGGGGTTAAATTGCACCACGGCAATCTGCTGGACACGGAATAGAGCCAGGAAGCTGTTCGCCGCTGCCCGCACCTGCGGGAAAGCCAGCGAGATGGCCAGCAGTACCACCAGCGTCAGTCCCACCCATACTGGACGAAGTCCCCTGGAAAAGATTTTGTTTGTCATCATTTGTTTCTCCTGTTGTGCTTGTATGGCGGATGCAAAGCGCTTTCGTCCGGCATCCGCATGGACAGGGCTGCTACGCGAGTCGGCCTGGGTTGCAGCCAGCTGCAGGCCTACTTCCCGGCTGAGTTTTGCCAGGTTATCGGCCCTTTCACGACAGGCTGCGCAGCTCGCCAGGTGTGCTTCTACCTGGGAGGAGCGGTCTACTTGCAGCTCCTGGTCCTGGTAGGCCCGGATTTCTCCATCTTTCAGGTGCATAATCTCCTCGCTTCCCGCCCGCCAATTTGGCGGATCAACCCTGGTTCTTCCGTCGATAGCGCCGGGCAAAATCCGCTTCTGCCCTGGCCAACAAAGTACCTACCGATCCAGGCGCAACCGATAGGGCCTGAGCAACCTCGGCGTAGGACAGCCCAGACTGGCGCAGGATCAACAGCTGCGCCGATCGGGGCTTCATCTCCGCCAGGATCGCCTGCACCTGCTGCATCTCCTGGCTGCGCTCCAGCGCCCCTGCCGCGTCGTCAATCTGGCGTTCCAGGGCATCCTGGATGACGGCCTGGGTCTCGTAGTAAGTGCGCCGCTTTCGGGATCGCAGTGCGTTCAACCCCAGGTTTGTCCCCACCCGGTACAACCACCCGCCCAATTGTGTACCTGTCTGGGCCGGCGGGCGATTGTGCAGCTGAAGGAATACCTCCAGAGCAATGTCTTCCGCCTCCGACCAGTCGCCCACAATCCGGTAGATGACGGCACACACCGGCTCCCAATATTGCTGGAAGACGGCATCAAAATCGAGCCCGGTTTGCGCAGCAGACGGGTCGTCAGCCCGCCGGTTGGCAGCTGGTCTGCGCTTGTAAAAGTTCATCCTGAAGGTGGTTTCACTCATCGACCGGTGATTTCATATAGAAAACACCGGTCGGCATGGATTTGTGACACTAAAAATCAAGGTGTTTGATTCATCGCCCAGATGATCCGCAGACCATCCAGGGTCAGCCAGGGCGCGATGATCTCGATGATATCAGTCTCCCTGGCAATCAATTCCGCCAATCCCCCCGTAGCGATCACTTTAGTCTCGGCGCCCAA